>JBJMQW010000468.1:0-3723 GCA_045802495.1 Allostellaceae bacterium
CGCTCCTGGGGGTTTTCATCGAACCTGACGCTCAATCCCGGTCTGGCTACCGGGGAGACTACACGGCAAGCGGCAGCGATCTGGGGTTTAATGTCCATATGAGGGGACCGATTTCACGGGCACTTTCCGCTTCTGAACTCCGCGCACCTTCGCCCGTCAAAAGGCGACCGATAGCGGCTCCGGCCGCGAAGACCCGCATCGTCAGCTAAGGCGGCGGACAATTTCGGCGTCTGTCCCTGCTATTGGACAAGTGCTAGCCTCCCGCAGGACCGGGATGCGAGGACCGGAAGAAGGGGGCGCTATGGCCCAAGTTGGCACATAGCCCTGTCGAAGGGAGGAGCCGAATGAAGCAAGCACTGTGTGCATTCGCAGCGGCCGGCGCATTGCTGAGCGCCATAAGCGCCGGACCAGCATCGGCGCAAAAGCAAGGTGGTATTCTGAGACAATACATTATCGACAGCCCCGCTAGCATGTCGATCCACGAAGAGACGACGGTGGTTGCCGAGCGCCCGATGATGGCGGTGATGAACAACCTCGTGATCTTCGATCAGCACGTTGCGCAGAACAGCCTTTCCACCATCGTCCCCGAGCTCGCGACCGATTGGGCCTGGGATGAGGACGGTACGAGGCTCGTCTTCCACCTGCGGCAAGGCGTGAAATGGCACGACGGTAAGCCGTTCACGGCTGCCGACGTCAAATGCACTTGGGACCTTATCCAGGGCAAGAGCGCCGAGCGGCTGCGGGTCAACCCGCGCAAGGCGTGGTACACCAACCTCTCCGAGGTCGTCCCCAACGGGGATTACGAGGTGACTTTCGTGCTGAAGCGGCCCCAGCCGGCGTTTATCGCGCTGCTCGCCACGGGCATGTCGCCGGTCTATCCGTGCCACGTCTCTCCGGCACAAATGCGCCAGCATCCGATCGGCACCGGCCCGTTCAAATTCGTCGAGTTCAAGCCCAACGAGTTCATCAAGGTGGTGAAGAACCCCGATTACTGGAAGCCGGGGGTGCCTCATCTCGACGCGATCGAGTACACGATCTTGCGCAACCGCTCGACCGCAATCCTCGCCTTCGTCGCCGGCAAGTACGAGCTGACCTTCGCCGGTACCTTGACGATTCCTCTGACCCGCGATCTGCAGAAGCAGCGGCCCGACGCGATCTGCGAGCTGCCGCCAGGCAGCGTCAGCACCAATCTGATTATCAACCGCGAGAAGCCGCCCTTCAACAATCCCGAACTGCGCCGCGCAATGTCGCTGGCGCTCGACCGGCAGGCATTTATCGACATCTTGACCGAAGGCAAAGGGTTCCGCGCCGCAGCGATGCAGCCCCCGCCCGGCGGCCAATGGGGAATGCCACTGGAGATGCTCGAAAAGCTGCCCGGCTATGGGCCGGATGTGACGGCCAACCGCGACAAGGCCCGCGAGATCATGAAGAAGCTCGGCTATGGGCCCGACAAACGAATGAACATCAAGATCACCACCCGCGACATCCCGCCCTATCGCGACCCAGCCGTGATTTTGATCGACCAGCTGAAAGAGATCTATATCGAAGGTGACCTCGATCCGGTAGACACCGCTCAGTGGTACCCCAAGATGCAGCGCAAGGACTACGCCGTCGCGCTCAATCTGACAGGCACGCTGACCGACGACCCCGATGCGATGCTCTATGAAAACTACGCGTGTGGCGGAGTCGGCAATTACAATGGCTACTGCAATCCCGAGATCGACAAGCTGATCGAGCGGCAATCGATGGAGGCGGACCAGGAGAAGCGCAAGCACATCGTCTGGGACATCGAGCGCCGCCTGACTGAGGATGACGCCAAGCCGCTGGTCTATTTCAACCGTGGCGGGATCTGCTGGGACCCCAAGGTAAAGGGGCTCACCGTCATGGTTAACAGCATCTACAACGGCTGGCGCATGGAAGACGTTTGGCTCGACCAATAGACGCGCTGGGGAGTTCAGGAATGACAAGAAATCTCCGACGCATACTTGCCCTGGCCGGTCTGACGATCGCGATTTCCGCGGCCGGCCCGGCGCTCGCGCAGAAACCCGGCGGAATACTCAGGCTGTCGCATTTTGACAGTCCGGCAAGCATGTCGATCCTGGAGGAATCGACGCGCGCCACATTGCAGCCAATGATGGGGGTGTTCAACAACCTCGTCATGTACGACCAGCACATTGCGAAATCGAGCCTCGAGACTGTCGTGCCCGACCTCGCAACGGGCTGGTCATGGAGCGAGGATGGCACCGAACTGACTTTCCCATTGCGCCAGGGCGTCAAGTGGCACGACGGCAAGCCGTTCACCGCCGCCGACGTCAAATGCACCTGGGATCTGCTGATGGGGACCGGCAGCGACAAGCTCCGGGTCAACCCACGCAAATCCTGGTACAGCAATGTCACCGAGGTTAGCACGCGGGGCGACTTCGAGGTTACCTTCAAGCTCAAGCAGCCGCAGCCTTACCTATTGACGCTGCTGGCCTCCGGCTGGTCGCCGATCTATCCCTGCCATGTGCCGTCGCGCGAGATGCGCCAGCACCCAATCGGCACCGGTCCTTTCAAATTCGTCGAGTTCAAGCCCAACGAATACATCCGGGTGACTCGCAACCCGGAGTACTGGAGGCCAGGCCGTCCGTACCTCGATGGCATCGAATATTCGATCATGCGCGAAGCTGCGCCACGCAACCTGGCCTTCTTCGCCGGGAAGTTCGACATGATCCCGCTGAACGTGACCATCCCGACGCTGAAGGATTTCAAGGAGCAGGCGCCGCAAGCGATCTGCGAAGTCCAGACCGGCAACGTGCCGCGCACGATGCTGATCAATCCGACGGCCGCACCCTTCGACAATCCGGAACTGCGCCGCGCCATGTCTTTGGCCTTCGATCGCAAGGCGTTTCTCGACATCCTCAACGAGGGCAACGGGGCGATCGGCGGCAATATGATGCCGCCGCCCAGCGGCGCCTGGGGCATGCCGCCGGAGGTGTTGCAGGTTCTGCCGGGCTATGGTCCGGACGTCGAAAAGAACCGCACCGAAGCGCGCAAGATCATGGAGAAGCTCGGCTACGGTCCGGATAGGCGCATGGCGATCAAGGTGTCGACGCGCAACTTTCCGGCCTGGCGCGACCCGGCGGTAATCATGATCTCGCAGCTGAAGGAGATCTACATCGACGCCGAGCTCGATCTTGTCGATACGGCACTCTGGTATTCGAAAATGGCGCGCAAAGACTACGCCGTTGGCCATGTTCCGATCGAGAGCGGCATCGACGATCCCGACCAGATGTTTTTCGAGAATTACGTATGCGGCGCTTTGCGGAATTATAGCGGCTACTGCAACCCCGACCTCGACAAGCTGGTGAACCAACAATCGATGGAGGTCAACCCGGAAAAGCGCAAGCAGATCGTATGGCAGATCGAGCGCATTCTCGCCGAGGCCGGGGTTCGCCCGGTGCTCTACTACCCGGCGGGCGCTTCCTGCTGGGAACCCTGGGTCAAGGGCCTGACATTGATGACCAACAGCATATACAACGGCTGGCGTATGGAAGACGTCTGGCTCGACAAATAGCTGCCGTAATCGGAGAAAAACAGCATGATGATAAACTTGCGAAGCATATTGAGTTTTGGCGTGCTACTGGCAGCAATTTCTGCAGCCGGACCAGCTTTCGCACAGAAGCAAGGCGGCATACTCAGGCTGTCGCATTTCGACAGCCCGGCGAGCATGTCGATCCTCGA
>JBJMQW010000469.1:0-3816 GCA_045802495.1 Allostellaceae bacterium
GTTGTCCCGCGAACCGGATTGTCGCTTACCGGATCCGCCCTTTCCGAGGGGGCGGCCGCGACTACCACCGCACCAAACCCTTCTGCCAGGAGAGCAGCCGGTCGCGCAGGCGGAACAGCAGCGTGATCAGCCCGGAGCACAAAAGGGCCATGATCAACAGCGCAGCATACATGTTGGCGTAGGCGGCCCAACCCTGCGCCCATTGCAGGTACCAGCCGAGGCCCGCCTTCACGCCGAGCATTTCGGCGACGACCAGAACAGCAAACGAAGTGCCGAGGCCCATAAACAGGCCGACAAAGACATGCGGCATTGCCGCTGGAATGGCAACCTTGAGCACGAGGAAGCGCTGGCTTGCCCCCAATGTCCGCGCAATGTCGTAATAGGTGCTGTTGACGCCTGCGACACCCGACCAGGTGAGCACCGTGACCGGGAACCCGGTGGCGAGCGCAATTAGGAATATGCTGGCGCTAAAACTGGAAGGGAAAATGAAGAAAGCAAGCGGCAACCAAGCCGTTGCCGGCAGCGGTCCGATGAACCGCAAGACCGGGTGGATCCAATAATTGGCGAGCCGCGACCAGCCGATAGCCACACCGGTCACGAACCCGACCGCCGCTCCGAGAAAATAACCGGTCGCCAGCAGACGAAAAGAGGCGAGAACGCATGCAATGAGGCGCGTCCTATCGTCGACCACGACTTCCAGGATTGCCTGTGGCGGCGGGAAAAACGGCAGCGGGAGCAGGCCGAGTTTTGCCGTGACAGCCTCCCAAGCGGCTAAAAACAACGCAAGTGCCACCAGCCACGGTGAAGCTCGTCGCACGCGCTGCAAACTGGCAAACCAAACCCCGGCAACGGCCCCCAACGCGAGGGCAATAGCCAGTGCTCCGCACAGAGCGGCGAGGTCGTCGGTATAACCCCAGTCGCTGTCGGGCTTATCCCGCCAGTACGCGGTAAGCACGGCGACCGCGAGCCATACCGCTGCCGCCGCCAACCCGCCGATTAACGATCGAGCAGCTAGGCTCGCAAGAAAGCCGAGAGCCCGCTTCTGCTCGCCGGCTACTTCATCAACAATGGAGCTCACCGAAGATCCGTCGCATGGGCTCAGCTTAAAACGTCGAGGTAGATCCGCTCGGCGAACTTGGTTGAATCGGTGCTCTTCTTTATGACATTCACCGACTTCAGTTCGTCGGTATAGAGCACGAGTTGCTTCTTGAGAGTGGTTCCGACGGGATGGTTGTGGTGAGTATGGCTGCGATACATATCACTGAGATCCTCCGCGGACCCCCTGCCGCCGTAGCCTGAATATACTGCAGCGGCATCGGCGGGATCGCTAGCGACTCGGTCTGCCCCCTCCAGTATCGATCGTGTCAGCGCCGCCGCCACCGGCAATTCGCTCCGGATGAGACTGCCGCGTATCGCGAGAATGCAGCAGGTGCGGTCGGCGAATTCACCGGTTAAATTGGTCGCGATCTCGTTGAGCTTGCCTTCCTTGAGCCATAGATACGGGAGCGGATCGATCTCGGCGAGCGCCTGCACTTCGCCCTTGTCGACGGCAAGCGCAAGCAGATTGGCCGGGTACTGGCGCCACTCCACCTCCTGAGCCGGATCGATGCCCTTTTTGGCAAAGAAGATCGAGAAGAAGTTTTTTAGCTGGGCTCGCCTGATCGCTGATCCCGATAGACTTGCCGCGGAGCGACTCAAGGCTGTCGATATTCGCAGCCTTCGAGCCGAGGAGCCGGATGCAGCCGCCGTGCACACCGGCGGTGACTCGAACATCGAATCCCTGCTCCAATGGCTTGAGCCAACGCAGCGCCAACCCCATGCCGGCATCCGCCTTGCCGGTCGCAATTGCCTCCAGCAACTGGTCGGTCGAACCGCCGAAATTGACGAATTCGACGTCGAGGTCGTGCTTGGCGAAGATGCCCCGCTCTTTCGCGACCGCTGCCGCGGCCGTGCAGGCCGCGTTCGCATTCCAGGCGAGCTTAAGCTGGCGCGGCGGACCTTGCAGCTCCTCGCCATTCGCTGCGGCACGGCAAATGATAGGCTCGCCGTGAATATAAGGGAGCGGTGTCAGAGCACGGGCCGCTCCGAAGATCCCGAATGGCGCCGCTACTCCGAGGGTGCCGGCAAAGGTGAGGAGCGAACGGCGGGAAAACCCGCGTCCCCTCGTTACGGGCAGTCCGTTTGTCAGGCTCTTGCGGATTTCGTACGTTTGCATGGCATCGCTCTCCAAAACCGCGTCCGGATCGGATCACCCCTCGGCCGGGCCGCTCCGCGCGACGCCTCGGGTCGCCTCCTTGCTGGATCATCCGAGCCTGTGCGCTCCACAAGTGTGAAGCGGTTCACATTAGGTTAAAAAAATTATAGCGGATAGCGAGGCGGCGTTAATGCGATCAGGCAACCTCTGTTGACCAGAATATCAGCAACTCGGCAGTGGCGCTCGACGTGCTAAGCTTCACAGGGAATGCCGTAACGCCTGAGGGTCTTCGAGGAGTTCGTCGGTGATGACGGTGAAGCCGGTGAGCGAGCTCGAACCGAAGGCCGTGCTGATCGCGACGTCAGTGGCGTCGCGGCCGCGCGCCATGATGATCCGGCCGATGCGCGGTCTGTTATGCCGCGCGTCGAAGGTGTGCCAGCGGGAGCCAAGATAAACTTCGAACCAGGCGCTGAAATCCATCGGCGCGGGGACCGGCGGCACACCGATATCGCCGAGATAGCCCGTGCAATATCGCGCCGGGATGTTCATGCATCGGCACAAAGTTACGGCGAGATGCGTAAAATCACGGCAGACGCCAGCACGCTCGACATAGACGTCCCAGGCCGTCTTCGTGGGACGGGCATGCTCATAGCCGAACGTGATGTGCTCGTGGACAAAATCGACGATCGCTTGCACGCGTCCCCAGCCGGGCGGCACGGCGCCAAACCGTGACCATGCGATTTCCGATAACCGGTCCGTCTCGCAATAGCGGCTTCCCAGCAAGAAAACCAGCGTCTCCTCCGGCAGATCCTCGATCGGATGTTGCAGCGCATGCGGCTCGACGACATCGGGCTCCCCGGAATCGGCTACGATCATGTCGGCCGAGATGGTCATCGGCCCCTCCGGGGCCACGATGCGCGTACATATGTTTCCGAAACTGTCGCGGTAGTCGTTCGCCGGTATCGGCGGGTCGAAATCAATGCGATGCGGGGTCAACAGATCGGGAAGCCGCGAGGGGTGCAGGCTGAGCATCAGCAGCATCGGCGTGGCTGCTGCAGACTGGTAGCGGATCTCGTACCCGACCCGAATCTTCATCGGTGCGGTGCTCCTTGGCCCTGCTGGGGGCTTCGCCGGTCCTGCGCGTCAACAGCTCGGGCCCAGGGTGCTGGGTTGCTGCCGCATCTCAATGGATCATGGGATAAACACCTGCGGCGATCTCATCGGCTGGCGAGGGACGAACTATCGCGGTGACATCCCGGCAGGCGGCGGCGAGCAGGGTTCGACGCCTTACCCAAGGGCTCGCATCTATTGCTTTGAGCGTGACGATGCGAGGCCCCGCCGGCAGAAAAGCCAGTTGCCCGTACCAGTAGGCAACCCATTGTGTCCACTCGCTGAAGGCGCGCTCTCTCAGTTCCCACGCCGCCAGACCATCCACCACGTTGTCCGCGTGATCGACCGCCTGAGCCAGTGAGAAGGCCGACATCATCGTGCAACCCACTCCATGGCTGAGAAAGGGCGGCTGCGCGTTGGCCGCGTTGCCGACGACGGCCACTTTGCCCTCCGACCAGGCTTCCAGCCGGATGATCTCGAACCGATCGGCGCGAGTGCCAACGGGGATGCGA
>JBJMQW010000470.1:0-21643 GCA_045802495.1 Allostellaceae bacterium
AAACAGCGCGATCAGGATGATCAGCAGAACCCCGAGCGCAGCGTTCACCAGATGCTGTCCATGGAAGAGCAATGGCCGCCCACTGACGAGGCCTTGCAATTTGGCAAAGGCGACGACCGAGCCGGTGAAGGTGATCGCGCCGATCGCCATGCCGAGCGCCATCTCGACCAGGCTGCCGCTGTGAATCGAGCCGCGCACGCCGATCCCGTAGGATTCCGGAAAGGTGAAGGCGGCGGCCGCAACGCAGACAGCGGCGAGACCCACTAGGCTGTGGAAGGCGGCGACGAGCTGCGGCAACGCCGTCATCTGGATGCGCAGCGCGATGTAGGTGCCGATCGCACCGCCGATCAGGATGCCGAGAATGATCAGCCAAAAACTCACCACATGCGGCGTCAGCAAGGTCGTGACCACCGCGATCACCATCCCGGCGATGCCGTAGAGGTTGCCGGTGCGCGCGGTCTCCGGCGATGAGAGGCCGCGCAGCGCCATGATGAAGCAGATCGAGGCGATCAGATAGAGAAAGGCGGAAAGGTTCTCGCTCACCGCAAACCCCCGCTAACGCTTTCTCTGAAACATCTGCAGCATGCGCTGAGTAACGATGAAGCCGCCGAAAATGTTGACGGCCGCGAGTGTCACGGCGACAAAACCCATGACCTTGGCAAAGCTGATGCCGATTGGACCCGCCGCGATCAGCGCGCCGACGATGATCACGCTCGAAATCGCGTTGGTGACGCTCATCAGCGGCGAATGGAGCGCCGGGGTCACGCGCCATACGACGTAATAGCCGACAAACACGGCGAGCACGAAAACCGTCAGCTCGAAGAAAAACGGCGTGCCGGCGGTAGCCGCCGGCGCTGGCTGGGCCGTCGCCAATTGCCGGGCCAGTAGCTCGAGATGGTTGGCGAGCAGGCCGGCATCGCCGGCGAGCTCGCTGGCACGTTCGGCCAGGGAGGCGGGTTCTGCCATTGCTTCTCTGTCAGCCGGTCGAAATTGAAGCCTCCGCCGGGGCCGGCGGAGCCAAAGCAGGGTTCACGATCGCCCCGTTCTCGGTCAACAACGTCGCCTTGATGATCTCGTCGGTGGTGTCGATCTGGAGTTTCTTGTCTTTGTCGACGAGCAAGGTGAGAAAGGACAAGAGGTTCCGTGCATAGAGCTGGCTCGCATCGACGGCAATGCGAGAGGGGACGTTGAGATGGCCGACAATTCTCACCCCGTTAGCGGTATCGACAACCTCTCCGGGACGGCTTCCCTCGACATTGCCGCCCGCTTCGACCGCGAGGTCGACGATAACCGACCCCCGCGTCAGCTCGGCGACCATCTCGCGTGTAAGCAGCACCGGCGCCGGGCGCCCCGGGATCAGCGCGGTGCAGATCACAATGTCGGTTCGCTTCAGCTCGGCGCTGATCTTTTCGCGTTGCCGGCGCTGGTAGTCTTCCCCCATTTCGCGGGCATAGCCGCCGGCTGTCTCGGCCGACCTCGCCGCCGCCTCGTCGATGGTGATAAAAGTCGCGCCGAGGCTTTCGACCTGCTCCTTTGCCGCGGCGCGGACGTCGGTCGCAAGGACGATGGCGCCGAGGCGCCGCGCAGTGGCGATCGCCTGCAACCCGGCGACCCCCGCGCCCATCACCAGGACCCGTGCCGCTTTGATCGTTCCTGCGGCGGTCATCATCATCGGGAAGGCTCGCCCGAACTCCGCGGCGGCATCGAGGACCGCCTTGTAGCCGGCGAGATTGGCCTGCGAGGAGAGAACATCCATCGACTGGGCGCGGGTGATGCGCGGCAGCCACTCCATCGCAAAGGCGGAAACGCCGGCGCGGGCATAGGCCTCCACATCGGCAGGGTACTGCATCGGCTGCAGCAGGCCGATCAGCGCCGCGCCGGGCCTGATGCAGCTGAGCTCGTCGACACCCGAAGCGCCATCGGTCAGTGGCCGCTGGACTTTGAGGACAATGTCCGCGTCGCGGAGCGCAGTCGCAGCATCCGCCGCGATCACGCCGCCCGCGGCGGCAAACGCCGCATCGCTGAAAGCGGCGCCGTCACCCGCACCGCTTTCGGTCGCGACCTCGAGGCCCATTCCGACCATCCGCTTGACGGTGTCGGGCGACGCCGCCACCCGGCGCTCGTGCGCCCGCCTTTCTTTGACGACAGCGACCTTCATCTAATGGCTGTTCCCCATGGCGCAGGGCCAAACACGCCCGCGCACAATGCCGTGGAGCCGGCATTTTGTGAAGGGTTAACCCCGGGCGTCGCGAGTTGGGGTAACCCGGTGCTCCTGTCGGGCTGATGCGGAGACGTTTGCGCAATATCGACAGAAATTTTGTCTCGCTTTTGCCCCAATTCGGCTGATGCTACGGTTGTAATGTCGGCCAGCTAAATCGCTGGGCCAAATTAGGCGAGAATTTCGTCTGCCCGGGAATACTCGCACACTGGGTCACGTACAACGGGCGAGTAGCGAGTACCGGGAATAAATCGGCGGGAGGTTCGTTGTCGCTTAGTCAAAACTTGGCAGGATCGCCGGTGCGATTGGTATCCGGCGGTGATCGGGTGAGCGCTAATTTTGCGGACCAGATGATCGCAGTCCTGCCGAGGCTGCGCCGTTTCGCCCGCGGGCTCACCGGCTCCGCGGTCGAGGCCGACGATCTCGTTCAGGCTGCGTGCGAACGTGCTCTCGCGCGCCAGCATCAGTTTCAGGAGGGCACGCGCTTCGACAGCTGGATGTTCCGCATCGTGCAAACGATATGGATCGACCAGATCCGTTCGCGAGAGGTTCGTAAGGAGGATGGCGAAATTGCCGAGGAGCGGTTGGGATCGGATGAGTCGGTGCGACGCATCGAGGCCCGGTTGGCGCTCGATGAGGTCCGGCGGGCCGTTGGTCGCTTGCCGCCCGACCAGCGAACGGCGCTGCTGCTCGTGACCGTCGATGGGCTCAGCTACAAGGAGGCGGCCGAAGTTGCGGGGGTGCCGGTCGGAACCATAATGAGCCGTCTCTCTCGCGCGCGCATCGCCCTTCAGCTGCAGCTCGAGGCAGGCGGCGGGATGCGCAGGAGTACCAACGATGTCGAAGCGCGGTGACGATCGACTCATCGCCTATCTCGACGGCGAGATCGAGACGACCGAGCAGCGCGAGATCGAGGCGTGGCTCGATGCCGACCCGGCGGCTCGTGAGAGGCTGGCGGCGCTGGCTGAATCGGCCAATCTCGTCCGCCTCGCCTTCGACGAGGTGCTGCACGAGCCGGTGCCCGAGCGGCTCATTGCCGCGACACGTGGCGAGACGACATCGCGGGAGCCTAGCGGCAAGGTGGTCCTTTTCAAGTCACGGCAAGAGGCCGGACAGACCGCACCCTCGCCACGCTGGTGGATTGGCCTGCCAGTAGCCGCCTCGCTGTTCGGGTTGCTCGCCGGCGGCTCGGTAGCCTATTTGGGTGTCACCAAAATGGCGCCCGGAGACCTGGCGGGAAAACTGCCGGCTACCCAGCAGGCCTCCGCCGACAATCTCTGGCTCGACAATGCCGCCGGCTATTTCAAGCTGCTGGCCAGCGCCGGCGATGGCGGGCTCATCGACGTGCCGGCGACAGGCGATCCGCGCGAGGCGCTGCAAAAGATCAGCCAAGGCCTGCCTCAGCAGGTGCGGCTGCCCGACCTCAAGCCTTGGGGGCTAACGTTCCGAGGCGCCAGGCTGGTGGTCGCCGAAGGCCGCCCGGCGGCGCAGCTTGTCTATACGACCGAAAACAAGGCAATCGGGCCGTTGACCTTGATCATCGGGTCATCGAAGGAGCGCGATATCCCGCCGACGCTTGCCCGCCGCCAGGATGTCAACCTGCTCTACTGGCGCCACCAGGGACGCGCCTTCGTCTTGGTCGGGCAAACCGAGATCGGCTATCTCTGGGGCATCGCCAACGACGTCGCCTGGCAACTCGACGCCGTTTGAGCCGGGCGCTGTCTCTCGGTCCTGCGGTTACAAGACGGCTTGATTTCCGTCCTGGACGGGTTCGGACGCCTCGGGCATGATCGGCGGCGCCCCGACCGGCTTTCTTCGCATCGAACCCGATATCGCCTATATCGATTTGGCGACGGTGCGATTGCGCCGGTAATCCCAATAAGAGGCGAGAAAGGCTCGACAATGGTGGCTATCGAATCGACACCGGAAATGGCCGGTGCGGTCTACGCGACGATGGCGCGGAACCTCGCGGTGGTCCGGCGCCGGTTGGATAGACCGCTGACTTTGGCGGACAAGATTTTGCTTGGCCATCTTGATGATCCGGAACACCAGGAGCTGGAGCCCGGCAAGAGCTACCTGCTGACCCGGCCTGACCGCGTCGTGTTCCAGGACGTGCTGGGCCAGACCGGTCTGCTGCAGTTCATGCAGACGCGGCGCGATAAGGTCGCCGTGCCGACGACAGTGCATTGCGATCATCTAATCCAGGCGCGGCACGAGGGTAGACAGGATCTCCGCGAGTCGCTCGCCGAGAACCAGGAGGTCTACGATTTCCTCCGCTCGGCGGCGGCCAAATACGGTGCCGGCTTCTGGGGGCCGGGCGCCGGCATAATTCACCAAGTTGTGCTCGAGCAGTACGCCTTTCCGGGAGAATTGATCATCGGCACCGACTCGCACACCCCCAATGCCGGGGGGCTCGGCGCGTGCGCAGTTGGAGTCGGCGGCGCCGACGCCGTCGAGACGATCGCCGGTCTGCCGTGGGAAGTACTCTATCCGCGCCACATCGCGGTCTTTTTGACTGGCCAGATGAATGGCTGGACCGCCCCCAAGGACGTGATCCTCTTCGTCGCCGGAGCGTTGACCGTGTCCGGCGGCACCAATGCCATCGTCGAGTATATCGGCCCCGGCGCGCGGACGATCAGCGCCACTGGCAAGGCGACGATCACCAACATGGGCGCCGAATTGGGTGCCACGACCTCGATCTTTCCGGCGGACGAGCGCATGGCGAAGTACCTGCGCGCCACCGGGCGCGGCAATCTGGTGCCGCCGATGGAGGCCAACCTCGAATTGCTGCGGCCCGACCCGGAGGTCGAAGCCGACCCGGCAAGATTCTACGATCGCGTCGTCGAGCTCGACCTGTCAAAGCTCGAACCCTACATCGTGGGACCGCATTCACCTGACAGGGCGCGGCCGGTCTCAAAGCTCGCCGCCGAGGTCAAAGACGCGAAGAACGGTTTCGTCGACGACATCTCCACGGCGCTCATCGGCAGCTGCACCAACTCCTCGTACGAGGATATGAGCCGTGCGGCGGAAGTTGCCGAGCAGGCAAAGGCGCACGGTCTCAAGACCGCGGTGCCGTTCCTCGTGACGCCTGGGTCGGAGCTGGTGCGCGCGACGATCGAGCGCGACGGACAGATGCAGTCATTGCAGGACATCAACGGCACGGTGCTGGCGAATGCCTGCGGGCCGTGCATCGGGCAATGGCGGCGCTCTACCGAGGCGTCCGAGAAACCCAATACGATCGTTACCTCCTACAACCGCAACTTTCCGGCACGCAACGACGGCAAGGCGACGACGATGAACTTCATCGGCAGCCCGGAGATCGTCACTGCGATGGCCTTCGGCGGGCGGCTGTCGTTCAATCCGCTGACCGACACCTTGACCGGCAGTGACGGCCAGCCGTTCCGCTTTGACCCGCCGAAGCCTGCGCCCGAGGTGCCGCCGCGCGACTTCGACCATGGCCACGCCACCTACATCGCTCCGCCCCAGGACGGCAGCAGCATCGAAATCAAAGTCGACCCGAACAGCGAGCGCCTGCAGGTCATGCATCCCTGGCCGGCTTGGGACGGCAAGGATTTCCTGGACATGCCGGTACTGATCAAGACCAAGGGCAAAACCACGACCGATCACATCTCGCCGGCCGGGTATTGGCTGCGTTTTCGCGGCCATCTGGACAAGTTCAGCGACAACATGTTCATGGGCGCGATCAATGCCTTCAATGACGAGGCCGGCAAGGGCATCGACGTGCTGAGCGGCGAAAGGGACCAGCCGATCGCCAAAATCGCCCGTCATTACAAGGCGCAGGGGATCAAATGGGTGGCTGTCGGCGACAGCAATTACGGCGAGGGGAGCAGCCGCGAACATGCGGCCCTATGCCCGCGGCTATTGGGAGGCGCTGCCGTTATCGCCCGCAGCTTTGCGCGGATTCACGAATCCAATCTGAAAAAGCAGGGGCTGCTGGCGCTGACCTTCCAGGATCCGGCCGATTACGACCGCATTCGCGCCGACGACCGCATCAGTCTTGTCGGGCTGGAGGAAATGGCGCCAGGGCTGCCGGTGGAGTGTCGGATCAAGCATGTCGACGGCACGACCGAGACCTTGCACCTCAACCACACCTTCAGCGCCTCGCAGCTCGAATGGTTCCGCAAAGGGTCGGCGCTCAACCTCTTCCATCACTGAGGGCGGTTCGAAGCAGATTATTCGGCTGAGCCAGACTGCAGCTGAATATAATTTTCGATCCCGATTTTGGGAATCAGGTCGAGCTGCGTCTCGAGAAAGTCCACGTGATCTTCTTCCGATTCGAGGATCTCGCTAAATAGATCCCGGCTAACATAATCGCGCACACCTTCGGAATGGGCGATCGCCTCGCGCAGCAATGGCATCGCCTTCTGTTCAAGCTGCAGATCACACTCCAAGATCTCGCGGACATTTTCGCCGATCAGTAATTTGTCGAGATCCTGTAAATTGGGCAACCCATCAAGAAACAATATTCGCTCGATCAGCTTATCGGCGTGTTTCATTTCGTCGACGGACTCGGTGTACTCGTACGCGCCGAGCTTGGTCACACCCCAATGTCGCAACATTCGCGCATGCAGGAAATATTGGTTTATCGCGGTGAGCTCATTTTTGAGAACCCCATTCAGATGCTGTAGGACCGTCGTATCGCCGCGCACTGTCGCCTCCCGGCGTCGCTCGAACAAACCAATAAACTTAGCGACGCGGCGGTCCACCGCAAGGTTGGTGATGCGATTTCAGTGTGGAGCGGCGGCCAGGCGGTGCGGCTGAAGAGTCTCGGTGGATTGACGTACCAACTGCTTGACGAAAGGGACGCACTTGCCGCATTGCGGCTTTTTTCCGAGGGAGCGATAGACCATAGAGACGGTGCACGCCTCATCCTGGGCGTGGGCGCGGAACTGGCAGTCGGTGATTCCGTTGCAGAGACAGACGTACATTCACGCCCCGGCCCAAAATTGATCTCGTTCATATACCGGGCTTGCGATCAAGTCGCAATATTATCATCGGCCTCGACGCGCCGACGCGTCGAACTGTCGCAAGAGGAGGTCTTTCAATCTGCGGCGTGCCCGCACCGACCGGCTGACGATACGGGTTGCGTCAGTGCTCCCCGGCGGCGGACCCAAGGAGTTTGCGATGCTGTGCCCGGCGCGCAAAATCTTCCAGTGAAAGCCCTCGGCGATTCTCGCTCATTCCCCGGTTAAGCTGACGGCGATGTCGACCCGAACCGTTCTTGCGGACTGGTTCCAAGCGAGTTCGGGGTCGGCGAAACGAAGCGACTTGGCGTACAGGCCAACCCGGTGGTACATCGATGGTGCTGTATGCACGCCCGCAGGAGAGGTCGCGCGGATAGGCGCGGCGCCGAAGGAGCAACCGCCCCGGAAACTCTCAGGCAAAAGGACCGCGGGCGGAAGGGCGCTCTGGAAAGCAGCGCTCGGAACTAGGTTCCGGCGCTCACCGAAGGAGTAAGCCGCGGCCGTCGCCCGTCGGTGGCCAAGGTGAATCTCTCAGGGTCCACGACAGAGGGGGCAAGGTTCGGACGCTTGGCCGTCCGCTCTGTCGGAGGTGCCCTGGTGACCCTTGCCGCAATGGCGCCGCTCATGCGGACACCGCTACACGCCCTCCATTGCGAGCTTGGCGCCAAGATGGTGCCGTTTGCGGGTTATGAGATGCCGGTTCACTATCCGCCCGGCATCCTGGCAGAGCACCTCCACACCCGCTCGAAAGCGGGGCTATTCGATGTCTCGCATATGGGCCAGATGCGGCTCGCTGCGCCGGGTTCGGTCACGGCGCTCGAAGCTCTCGTTCCCGGCGATCTCCAGACGCTGGCGCCAATGCGGATGCGCTACACGCTCCTCCTGAACAACCACGGTGGCATTCTCGACGATCTGATGGCGACGCGCCTCGACGACGGCCTTTTTCTCGTTGTCAACGCGGCGCGCAAGGAAACCGACCTCTGGCATCTCCGCGACCAACTCGGTGCCGCCGCGGTCGAGCCGCTTCCCGATCGGGCTCTGCTGGCGCTCCAGGGGCCGGCGGCGGCCGCCGTCCTGGCTCGCCTTATCGAGGGGATTGGGCGGCTCCCTTTTATGACAGCGGCGGAGGTTCCGATCGCTGGCAAAACCTGTCTTGTGACGCGCTCCGGCTACACCGGGGAGGACGGGTTTGAGGTTTCGCTGCCGGCAAGCGATGCCGAGGAATTTGCCCGGAAGCTGATCACCCAGCCCGAAGTATTGCCGATCGGTCTCGGCGCCCGCGACTCGCTGCGCCTCGAAGCAGGGCTGTGCCTTTACGGCCACGACATCGACGAAACCACGACTCCGGTCGAGGCGGATCTCGCCTGGACTATCGGCAAAACCCGCCGCGCGGCGGGCGGCTTTCCAGGGGCGGACGTCATTCTGCGTCAACTGGCCGAAGGCGTCGCCCGAAAGCGGATCGGGATCCGCCCGGATGGGCGCGCCCCCGCTCGCGAAGACACCCCGATCGTCGACAGTTCCGGCGGCGGCATCGGACGCGTGACCAGCGGTGGCTTTGGCCCATCGGTCGGGGCGCCGATTGCGATGGGATACGTCGATACCGCGCATACCGTGGAGGGCGCGGCCTTCGACCTTCTCGTGCGCCGCGTAGCGCGGCCTGCGCGGGCGGTGCGCCTTCCCTTTGTCCCGACCCGCTACTACCGCGGCTGACGCTGCAGGAGGAAATCTCGATGACCGTGCTTCGCTTCACCAGGGATCACGAATGGATCCGTATCGAGGGCGATCTCGCCGTCGTCGGGATCACCGACTATGCGCAGTCCCAGCTCGGCGATGTCGTCTACGTCGAGCTGCCTGAAATCGGCCGCCGGGTCGAGAAAGGCAAGGAGGCTGCGGTTGTCGAATCGGTAAAGGCGGCGAGTGAGGTCTACGCGCCGGTCTCGGGCGAGGTCGCCGAGGTCAATGAGGAGATTGCCGCCGACCCGGCCAAGGTCAACGCCGATCCGATGGGGGAGGGCTGGTTCATCAAGCTGCGCCTCGCCGATCCCCAAGAATTGGATGGGCTGTTGGACGAAACGGCCTATCAACGCCTCGTCGAGGAGCAGCATTGATGCGTTATCTGCCGCTCACCGAGCGTGACCGCGCCGAGATGTTGGCGGCGATCGGTGCAGATTCGATCGACGCGTTGTTTACGGATGTACCACCGGCGGCGCGTCTCGATGGATTGCTGGATTTACCTACGGCGATGGGCGAGATCGAGGTTGAGCGCGAGTTTGCGCGCATGGCTGCGCGCAACGTTGCCGCAAGTTCGGGACCGTTTTTCATAGGGGCCGGAGCCTATCGCCACCACATCCCGGCGGCGGTCGATCATCTGATCCAGCGCGGCGAATTCCTGACCTCCTACACGCCGTACCAGCCGGAAATATCGCAAGGGACACTGCAATATCTGCTCGAGTTTCAGACGCAGGTCGCGCTGTTGACCGGGATGGAGGTTGCCAATGCTTCGCTCTATGACGGGGCGACCGCCTGCGTCGAGGCGGTGATGATGGCCAACCGCATCACCGGCCGCAGAAAGGCCTTGCTGTCGGGAGGTCTCCATCCGCATTACCGCGAAGCTTGCGAGACTTATGCGCGGTTCGTCGGATTCGAGGTTGTGCCTGGCGATCGCCTTCCCGGCGATGAGGAATTTGGGCCGCTGGTGGACCGCAACACTTCCTGCGTCGTCGTGCAGAACCCCGATTTCTATGGCGAAGTCCGGGATTATTCCGGCCTCGCCCGGGTCTGCCATGACGCGGGCGCGTTGCTGGTGATCGTGGTCACGGAGATCCTCTCGCTTGGCGCCATTCGGCCGCCCGGCGCAATGGGCGCCGACATCGTTGCGGCCGAAGGACAATCCCTCGGCAACGCGCTCAATTTCGGCGGACCTCATCTCGGGCTATTTGCGACGCGCGACAAATTCGTCCGTCAAATGCCCGGGCGTCTCGTCGGACAGACAGTGGACGTTGAGGGCCGACGCGGCTGGGTGCTGACCCTCTCAACCCGCGAGCAACACATCCGCCGCGAGCGCGCGACCAGCAATATTTGCACGAATTCGGGATTGTGCGTGCTGGCCTTCACGATCCACCTCTCGTTGCTCGGCGAGGCCGGACTGACGCGGTTGGCGCGCATCAACCATGCCGCAGCGGTCGCGCTCGCCGAGCGGCTCGAGCAAGTGCCCGGCGTGCGCCTCGTCAATCGCGCCTTCTTCAACGAGTTTGCCGTGCGTCTGCCGCATCGGGCGGCAGAAATTGTCGAAACGCTCGCCCGTAAGGGCATCCTCGCCGGCGTTCCGGCAAGCCGGCTCCATCCGGACCGCGAAGAGCTGAGAGACATCCTGCTCATCGCTGCGACCGAATTGACCAGCGCCGACGATATGGACCGGCTCGAACAGGGGCTGCGGGAGATGTTGTCGTGAGCGGTTGGAGCGCTGCGGTGAGTTCCCGCCCGGCAAATTATTTGTGCCGGTCGATCGAGACGGTAACCGGAAACCGCGGGCTGCAACTCGAGGAGCCTCTCCTATTCGAACAGGATTCTCCGGGTCATTGCGGCGTCGACTTCGCCGAACCAGCGCCGTTTCGCAGCCGCCTCGGCGGTCTCGAGCGGCAAGGGACGATCGGCCTCCCGGGGCTGAGCGAGCCGCAGGTGGTGCGGCACTTCACCCGGCTTTCGCAGAAGAATTATTCGATCGACAGCGGGCTCTATCCGCTCGGCTCATGCACGATGAAACACAACCCGCGCCTCAACGAAAAATTGGCGCGCCTGCCTGGTTTTGCCGACATCCATCCGCTGCAGCCGGTATCGACAGTTCCCGGCGCGCTCGAGCTGATCGATATGCTGGCGCACTGGCTGAAGACGCTGACAGGCATGCCGGCGGTGGCGCTGAGCCCGGCTGCCGGCGCCCATGGCGAACTCTGCGGCATCATGGCTATCCGCGCTGCGCTGGAGGCGCGCGGCGACCGGCGAAGCCGGATCCTGGTCCCGGAATCGGCGCATGGGACGAACCCGGCAACAGCGGCGGCTTGCGGCTACACCGTCGATACCATTCCGGCCAATGGCAACGGCCGTGTGGACCGTGCCGCGCTCGAAGCAAAGCTCGGTTCCGATGTTGCCGCCTTGATGCTGACCAACCCGAACACCTGTGGCCTCTTCGAGAACGAGATCATCGAGATATCTGCAGCTGTGCATGCCTCGGGTGCGTTCTTCTATTGCGACGGGGCCAATTTCAACGCGATCGTAGGGCAGGTGCGGCCGGCCGATCTCGGCATCGACTGCATGCACCTAAACCTGCATAAGACCTTCTCGACACCGCATGGCGGTGGCGGTCCCGGGAGCGGCCCGGTGGTGCTGGCCGCGAACCTTGCACCCTACGCGCCTCTTCCGTGGATTGTCCACGGGCCGAACGGACTCGAACTGGTCGAGCACAGACGCGGCGCGGCAGAGCATGCGCTGGGCCGGCTCAAGGGGTTTCACGGTCAAATGGGCATGTTCGCTCGCGCCCTTGCCTATATGATGAGCCACGGTGCGGACGGCCTGCGCCAGGTGGCCGAAGATGCGGTCCTGAACGCCAATTATTTGCGTGCCCGGCTACAAGACGATCTCAGCCTCTCTTTCCCCGGCTGCTGCATGCATGAGGTATTGTTCGACGACCGTTTTCTGAAAGATACGGGCGTCACGACGCTCGATTTTGCAAAGGCGTTGATCGACGAGGGATATCACCCGATGACGATGTATTTCCCGCTGATCGTGCACGGGGCGATGCTCATCGAGCCGACGGAAAGCGAAAGCAAGGCGTCGCTCGATCAATTCGTAACCGCGGTCAAGGCGCTCGCCGCCGCCGCGCACGCCGGCGATTCGCCACATTTTCGGGCGGCTCCGGTCCTGACGCCGCGCCGCCGTCTCGATGAGACCACGGCGGCGCGTAAGCCAGTCCTTCGCTGGCGCCCCGATCCGCTGCGCCGGGAAGCAGTTGAGTGAGGAGGTCAGCATGTCGTCCGACCGAATTCGTCTGAGTGTCGCGGCGGCACGCGATCATTCCGAACGCGCTCTGCGCGGCATCGGCTACGATGAGGAAGAAGCCCGGATCATCGGCGACCATGTGATCGACGCGGCGCTCTGCGGCTACGAATATTCCGGGTTGGCCAAGATCCTCAACATCCCCGGGCACCGCCGCTTCAAGCGCCCCCGCAGCCGGTTGAAGCTGCTCCGCGAAACCGAGGTGTCGGCTCTGTTCGACGGCGGCAACAATGTCGGGATGCTGGCAATGTATCACGCGACCAAAGCGGCCATCGAGAGGGTTGCGTCGCGCGGTATCGCCATTGTCGGCGTGACCAACAGCTGGATGAGTGGGCGGAGCGCCTATTACGTCGAGATGATCGCGAGGGCAGATCTGGTCGGCATACACACGGCCGCATCCTCGCGTAGCGTCGCACCCTTTGGCGGCGCTCGCCCGGCGCTGGGCACTAATCCGATCGCCTTCGGCATGCCGTCATCACGCGGACCGATCGTTTTCGATATGGGGACCTCGGCCTTTATGGGCACCGACTTGGCGTATCGGGAAATGCTCCGACAGTTGCTCCCCGAGGGAGTCGCAGTTGATGCCGAGGGACAGCCGACGCGCGATCCGGGCCTTGCAAGACTCGGTGCGCTGCTTCCGTTCGGCGGTTATAAGGGCTTCGGCCTCGCCTTCATTGTGCAGGCGTTCGGCGTGCTCGCCGGGTCCGCGCTCGATCCGGATAAAGACGACGGCTACGTGTTCATCGTGTTAAAGCCGGATTTACTGGTCCCTCTCGACGATTTCAAAAAGCAGGTCAGCGAGCTGGTCGATCGAATCAAGGCCACGCCCCGGCAGCCCGGCGTCGATGAGATCCGAATTCCGGGTGAGCGAGGGTTTCGCAGCCGGGAACGCATGATGCAGGAGGGAATCGAGATAGACCGCGCGGTTTACGACGCGCTGGCGGCTCTTCAAGCTTGATTGCCGTGGCGACCCGTGCTGTGAGTGCAGTTAGGCTCTTTCCGGAACCATAATGCGGGCTCGTTGGTCCTCCTGGCTCTTGGCCCCATTGCACGTTGCAGCTCTGGCGACGGGGGCGAAATCGTTCCGCGATAACCCGGTTATCGGCAGCCCGACGCTAAATCGAGCGGGATTGCACATCGCCCGTGTCAAGCTGGCCCGCAAGGCGACCGAGTGGCGGCGCGAGAGGTTGACGTCGCTGATCTCGGACGAGGATCGTGCCGCGTTCGAGCGCGACGGCTTCATACTCAAGCCAAACTATCTGCCGGCCTCCAATTATTCGGCACTGAGGCAGCAGGTTCTGTCATTCCGCGGACCGGCGCGCCACCAACTTCAAGGCGACGCATTGACGCGTCGCATCGCCTTGGACCGACACGCCCTATCACAGCTTCCTGCATTGCGCGGTTTGCTCCAGAGCCCAGAGTGGCTAGGCCTTGTCCGTTATGTCGGTTCGTTCATGCTCGAACCGCTGGTCTACATTCAGACGATCTTCTCGCAGATCTGCGCGGCGCCGCCGGACCCTCAGACGCGGTTGCACGCCGACGCGTTTCATCCCTCGGTAAAGGCCTGGTATTTTTTGACGGATGTCGCGGAGGATGAAGGGCCGTTTGTCTACGTGCCGGGATCGCATCGACCGACGGCGCGCCGCCTGGCCTGGGAGCGGAATGTCTCGGTCGGTGCAGCCAAATGCCCCGATTTTCAATCTTCGCGCGGCTCATTGCGGGTCAGTCCGGAGATGGTACAGCGGCTCGGTTTTGATGAGCCGAAGGTGTTTGCGGTGCCTCAGAACACTCTGGTGGTTGCCGATACAGTCGGGTTTCATGCGCGCGGCTTGAGTGCCCGCTCATCTGTTCGTCTCGAGATCTGGGCTTACGGGCGACGCAATCCGTTTCTACCATGGCTAGGCATGGACCTCGCCGCCGCTCCACTCATCAGGGGGCGAGCCGTTCCCCTCTACTGGTCGGCGGTGGATCTAATTGAGAAGCTCCACCTCGGCGGCAACCCCTGGCGATCGGCCGGAATCTTGAGCCCCCTCCAGCATCCATGTCCGGCATTTGTACGAGCAGCGGACAGCGCCGAAGTGGGGGCTTGAGCGCGGGGTTAAGGTTAACGTCACCTACGGCGCACTTCGTGTTTCTCGGTGTTTCTTGCCTGCCGCGGTTGACATCGCCGCCGTCTTGGACGACTAAAACCATGGCGGATCTGCTTAACGGTCGGCAACCGTACGTTTAGGGAAAGGGGTCCGATGGTGAAGGTGACAGGGCAAGATGCCGCACCGCTATGGCTTGATCAGCGATTTCGCCCGCCTGCGACAACAGGAATCGATGATCTGTGCGGCTTTTGATTCTCGGTACAGCGTAAAGATCGCTAGGTTGCGCTTCCTGTCTTTCGAACGTCATTTCTCGCAATGTGAATCTGTTCTTCCGCTATGACTGATGGAGCCATCGCGGTCGTCGGAGCGTCGTGCCGATTCCCGGATGCTGACGGCATCGAAGAGTTCTGGCAGCTGCTCGCGTCGGGGC
The DNA here is from genome assembly GCA_045802495.1 of Allostellaceae bacterium. GTDB lineage: Bacteria > Pseudomonadota > Alphaproteobacteria > ATCC43930 > CGMCC-115725 > AP-15. Next base: position 14,773 of record JBJMQW010000470.1, read on the forward strand.
GTGATGCCGTGTCGCAGGTTGGCGACGAGCGATGGTCGACACGCCTTTATTACCATCCCAACCGCAGCGAACCGGGCAAGAGCTACACATGGTCGGCGGGGCTGATCAGCGACGTCGATCTGTTCGAGCCATCCTTTTTTGGGATCTCGCCCCGTGAAGCGGTGCAAATGGATCCCCAGCAGCGGCTGCTGCTGGAACTCGTCTGGCACGCGCTCGAAGATGCAGGCATTCCAGCCAGCAAATTGTCCGGAAGCAGCGTGGGCGTGTATATTGGAGCGTCGACAACTGATTATTCCGACTTGAGGCTCGGAGATCCGGCCGGAGCCGATTCCTACTTTATGACCGGGAGCACGCTCAGCATCCTGGCGAACCGCATCTCCTATGTCTTTGACCTGCGCGGGCCAAGCCTCTCCGTCGACACAGCCTGCTCGTCCTCGCTTGTCGCCCTCCATCATGCCTGCGAGGCAATTCGAGCCGAGAGAATCGCCAGTGCGATTGTTGGCGGGGTCAATCTGTTGCTCGCGCCCTTTCCGTTCATCGGCTTCTCCCGCGCCTCGATGCTCTCGCGACGCGGACGCTGCTTTGCCTTTGACGAGAGAGCCGATGGCTATGTCCGCGGCGAAGGCGGCGGAGTCATCCTTCTGAAGCCCATTGAGGATGCTCTTGCCGACGGCAATCCGATCCGGGCGGTCATTCTGGCTTCCGGAGTAAATTCGGATGGCCGGACAATCGGTTTGTCGCTGCCAAGCGAATCTGCTCAGGCAACCCTCATTCGCTCGGTCCATTCCCGCGCCGGCGTTGTTCCGGACGACCTTGCTTTTTTTGAGATGCATGGCACCGGTACCCCCGCCGGTGACCCGATCGAAGCGGCGGCGGTCGGTCATGCACTCGGTCAGAGCCGGTCGGATCCTCTCCCGATCGGCTCGGTAAAAACCAATATCGGCCACCTAGAGCCGGCTTCGGGGATGGCGGGTTTCCTCAAAGCCGCGCTTGCCCTTGAACAGGGCATAATTCCCCCTACCATCAATTGCGAAACACCCAATCCGAAGATCGCCTTCGACGAACTCAATTTGCGGCTGGCCCGTGTGGCCGAGCCATTGGCGAATGCGGCTGCCCGGCGCTATGCCGGTGTCAACTCCTTCGGATTTGGCGGCACCAATGCGCATGTTGTCCTTGCCGCGCCGCCATCACGGGAGGCGGCGCCTTCATCGCTGGCGCCGATGCCGCCTCTAGTGATCTCGGCACGTACTGAGGCATCATTGCGCGGGCTTGCGCAGAGCTGGTGCGCTGCGCTCGCCAAAGCGCCTGCCGAACGGGCAGGGTTGATGATGCGGGCGGCCGCCCGTGGTCGTGACCAGCATCCGCACAGGCTGGTTGCGCTCGCCAAAGATCCTGCCGCCGCGGCAGGAATGCTCGCCGGGTTTTTGGACGACGAGCCGTGTCCGTCGATCGTCACGGGCAGTGGTGTCAGAGACGGAAAGCTCGCCTTCGTATTCTCCGGTAATGGCGCGCAATTCGCGGGCATGGGGCGCGATGCGCTGCTAACCAGTGCAGTTTTCCGCGCTGCAATCGAGAATCTGGACCGGGCCATTCGGCCAGAACTTGGCTGGTCGTTAGTCGAGCGTCTCGACAATTGCGCCGATGGCGACGCAATGGCGCGCGCCGATGTCGCGCAGCCACTGCTCTTCGCAGTGCAGGTGGGCATTGTCGAAGCATTGCGCGAAACCGGGGTTACGGCCGCCGGACATTTTGGACATAGTGTCGGCGAGATTGCCGCGGCTTGGGCTTCCGGCGCTCTTTCCCTGCGGGACGCCTGGCGAGTGGTGATTGCCCGCAGCCACCACCAGCAGCAAACGCAGGGTCAGGGGCGGATGGCCGCGCTGGCGCTGGATTCGGACGCGGCGCACGAGTTCCTGGCGGATATCGGCAGCGGGGCTGAGCTCGCCGCAATCAATGCTGCTCACTCGGTGACCATCTCTGGACCCGGTCGGGAAATTGAGCGTGTGGAAGCGGAGGCGAAACGGCGTGGATTGTGGTTCCGCCGGCTCGAGCTGGATTTCGCTTTTCATTCAAGAGCGATGGATCCAATCCGCGAAGATCTGCTGGAGAGTCTGGCAGGCCTGTCTTCTCAAGCTCCAATCGCGCGACTGGTGTCGACAGTAACCGGGGAGCCAGTCGAGGGAGAGCCGCTCGACGCCGACTATTGGTGGCGCAACATCCGAAACCCGGTGCGCTTTGCCGAAGCCACCGCACGGCTGATCGACGAAGATTTTCGGATCTTCCTCGAAATCGGGCCGACCCCCATCCTCCAATCCTATCTGGCCGATGGGCTGCGGTCGGCGAAAGTGGATGGTCGCGTGCTTGCCAGTCTTTCCCGCAAGCAAGTCGATCGCGATCCCTTTCCCACAGTGGCCGCCCACTGCCATGCTGCGGGCTACGATCTTACCGCCTCATCGCGCTTTGATGGACCGGCCGATCCCCGCGGGCTCCCGCGTTATCCGTGGGCGCGGGAGAGATTCTGGTTCGATATGACGGCGGAAGCCGCCGAGCCGGTAACTCAGCCATTCGACCACCCGCTTCTGGGATTTCGTCAAAAAGGTCCGCTGCCTTTCTGGGTCAATCATTTGGACGAGCAGCTGCTGCCATGGATTGCCGATCATGCGGTCGAGGGGATGCCGGTCCTCCCAGCCGCCGCGATCCTGGAGATGGCCCTCGCCTCGGCGAGATGGCAGGCGCCGGCTGCGCCCGTCCTCGAGGTGGTCGATCTCGAGGTGCGGCGGCCGCTGCCCTTCGACAAAGGACGAATGCGCGAGCTCCGCGCAGTGATTACTTCCCAGGACGGAGATTGGGAGCTCGCGAGCCGTCCGCGGCTGACGAGCGACTCCTTGACGATTCATGCCGTAGGGCGCCTGGGCTCGACAACTGACGTTCGCGCTCTTATCGCGTGGGCTGATCCGCCTGCGGCCGAGAAAGAGATTGATCGCGAGTCGCTGTACCACTTCGCCCATCTCACCGGTCTAGATTACGGAAGTAGCTTCCGCACGGTGTCCCGGATCGAGATTTTCGGTTCAGATCAGGCTGTCGTGCACCTCGACCCCTCGCCGATCAAGCGGGATCCCGATCCCTATCTTCTTCATCCCGCACTGCTTGACGGCGCTCTGCAGGCGCTACTCGGGCTGATCTCGGATCGCCGACACAATTTGCGTGGCGTCAGCTTTTTACCGTGGCGGTTCGGACGCGTCCGGTTTCTGGCGCCCTTTTGTCGCGTGGCTCGATATGCCCGGTTGCGCCTTACCCGGATCGGCGTACGGTCGGCATCGGCCGATGTCGCCATCTTCGACGACACCGGAGACCTTATCGCAGAGCTTTCGGATTGCTGGTTCCGTCGTATCGAGCTGACCCATCGCGGGTCGCTGGACCAGCGCTCGCTGCGCGTCGATCTCGTTCCGGCGCCGCTTACCGGACTCAGCGCTCCCGCCGCATTGAGCCGAGTGGGAGAGGTCCTGTCACGGGTTGCTGTCTCCCTCGACGAGGACCACTCGGGGCAAGAGCAAGCGCTATTGTTGGAGGCTCTACTGGGCGCCGCTGCCTTGCGGTCGATGCAGGAGATTGTTGTTCCCGGGCGCCTCTTTACTGTCGGCGAGCTCGTCGACTCGGCAGCCGTCATGCCTGGTTGCAGCGGGCTCGTCGAATGCCTGCTGCGGGTGCTCGAACGGTTCGGCGCGGCATCACAAATCGGATTGGAGTGGCGGCTCGAGCAATCCAGTGAACTGCCAGATATCGGCGAGGTCTGGCGGCTCCTGCTGGCCGACGCGCCGGACCTGCTGGCCGAGCTCGCGCTGACAGCACTCTCAGTCGAGAATCTGACAGGGGCTCTGACGCGCCGCGCGTTGGGGGCGGAGGCTGCTCTCTCTCCGCTCACCGAGCATCTGCTGCACGCTTCTCCGGTGAGCGCGGCCGAGGTCAATTTGCTGTGCGATGCGCTGTACGAGGTGGCGGCAAGTTGGCCGAGAGGCCGGCCACTGCGCATTCTCGAATTCGGCGCGATCAACGTGGGCGCTACACGGCGTGTGCTCGACCGCCTTGCTCAAGCCGATGTCGCGCTTTCTTACCTGGCGACGACCGCAGATCCCGATCAGGCCGCGCGGCTCGCTTTTCTCGCGGAATCTTACACCGGGGTTTCCGCCCTTCACTGGTCGCCTCATGACGGCACCAAGGGTCTGGGGGGTGCTGCCTTTGACATCATCTTGGCGGCAAATGCCTGCGCCCGCCTGCAGCTCGACGGGGCGAGCCTGGAGGGCCTGCGGACTATTCTGGCGCCGGGCGGTCTCTTTCTGGCGGCAGAGCCCGAGCCGAACGCGCTGTGGAATGTCGTACTCGGCCAAAACCTCGGATGGTGGCAGGCCGGTTCGCCCGCCGCAGAGGCATCACCGCTGCGTTCGTGCGAAGAATGGCGAGCCGAACTCGCCGCGGCAGGATTTCGGTCGGCCGCTGCCGTCTCGAATGCATCGATGGCTTGGCCCTGGGGGGTCTTTTGGGGCATTGCCCCGGACCGGGAAGACGCACCCTTCTCGGGGTCGGTGGATTGCAGGTCGGTGTTGCTCGTGGCCGACAATCCGGGGTTCGCGGCCGCGATGCAGGAATCCCTGCGCGAGGTTGGCCACAGAGTCACCATCGCTCCCGGCGTCGAGCTGCCGGTTTCGGAGACGGATAATATCGGCGAAGCTGAGGGTCGCATAACGGAGGTGGTGCTCTTCCTGGCCGCCGATCCCTGTCATGGCGACCCCGTCGATTATGCTTCTCGAAGCGTCGCTGCGCTGGCGCAAGTAGCCACAAGAACCGCACGCCGCAACGCGGCGCTCTGGGTCGTCACTTGCGATGCACAACAAGCTGCCGTCGAGGAGCCCGTGGTCGGCTCGGTCGGCGGCGCGCTGTGGGGCCTGGCCCGAGTGCTGGCGAACGAGTTTCCCAGGCTCCTAATCCGCCTGTTCGATCTTGCCGGCAAGCTCCCGCGACAAGAACACGTCCGGCAAATCGCTGCCGAACTGGCTGCCCCCGGCGCCGATGACGAGATTGTCTGGACGCCGGAAGGCCGTCATGTCCTCAGGGTGCGCCGCGGTCTTCCGCCGCGTTGGGCAGGACCGGCGGATCTATTGACGTTGGGAAGCCGCCACCCCGGCGGGCTTGACTCGCTGGGCTGGGAGCGGTGCTTCGATCGCCCAGTGGGACCCGGTCAGATCGAAATCGACGTGCATGCCGCGGGCCTTAACTTTCGCGACATGATGTGGGCAATGGGGCTGCTTCCCGAAGAGGCGCTGAGCGATGGCTTTGCCGGCCCGACCTTCGGGCTTGAATGCGCCGGTATCGTGCGCTCGATCGGTGCGGACGTTACGGGGGTCAGGGTCGGCGACCGTGTCATGGGGTTTGCGCCGGCTTCGTTGAGCACACGAGTGGTCACGATGGCGGACGCGGTAACGTCGATTCCCCCGGAGACGAGCTACGCCTCAGCGGCTACTATTCCGGTGACCTTTGTTACGGCGATATACGCGCTGGGGCACCTGGCAAAGCTCGAGCCGGGAGAGTGTGTTCTGATCCATGCCGCTTCCGGCGGCGTGGGACTGGCCGCGATCCAATACGCCAAGCACCGCGGAGCGGTTGTCGTCGCCACCGCCGGGTCGGACGTAAAGCGATCGTTTCTGCGTTTGGCCGGTGCCGACCACGTACTCGACTCTCGCGACCTGACCTTTGCCGATGCCGTGCGGGAGATAACCGCCGGGCAGGGCGTCGACGTCGTCCTCAATTCGCTAAGCGGCGAGGCGATGGAGCGGAGCCTGGAGATTTTGAGGCCGTTTGGCCGCTTCCTCGAACTCGGCAAGCGCGATCTTTACCTCAACCGCCGCATCCACCTGCGGCCGCTGCGCCAAAACATCTCTTATTTCGCGATTGACATCGATCAGCTGCCAATTCGCCGGCCGGACCTTGCCCGAAAGTTGCTGGCCGAGGTCTCGGAGTTGCTGGCCGAGGGGGCAATCCGGCCACTCGCGCATCGGGTGTTCTCGTTCGCCGAACTGGACGATGCTTTCCGCCTGATGCAGTCGGCAGGCCATATCGGCAAACTCGTGCTCGTTCATCGCGGAGATTCCCCAGTACGGTTGCGCGAGCCGCCGCCGATCACGGCGCGGCAAGACGGAACCTATCTGATCGCCGGCGGGATCGAGGGTTTCGGCTTCGAGGCGGCGCGCTGGCTTGTTGCACAAGGTGCAGGGTCGATCGCTCTCGTGAGCCGCCGAGGAACCGCCACACCGGGCTGTGAAGAAAGAGTGGGAGAACTCGAATCTGCCGGCGCGAACGCAAAGGTCTATGCGGGGGATGTGGCTGATCCCGCCTCTCTTTCCGCCATTCTGGACGAGATCCGCGCGACTCAGCCGCCGCTGCGGGGGATCGTGCATGCCGCCTCGGCGATCGACGACAGCCTCGCCGCCGACATCGAACCGGCCCGCGTACGGCCGGTCCTGCGGCCCAAGCTCGGCGGCGCGCTGGCTCTGGATGCGTTGACGCGGGACGACCCGATCGAATTGTTTCTGCTGTTTTCGTCGGCAACCACGTTGATCGGGGCACCGGCTCAAGGCGTCTATGTCGCCGCGAACATGGCGATCGAGGCGCTGGCGCGCCGCCGACGGGCGGAAGGAAGGCCGGCGCTGGCAATTGCTTGGGGCCCGATCGAGGATGCCGGTTACCTGGCTGCGAGACCCGAGGCTCGCGAGGCTTTGGCACGCCGGCTGGGCGCCCGACCGATTCCTGCGGCCGAAGCCTTCGCAGGCCTTCCGGCGGCGATTGCGAGCGGGCTCCCGGTGGCGGCGTTTGCCGAAAC
>JBJMQW010000471.1:0-18514 GCA_045802495.1 Allostellaceae bacterium
GGTGCACAAAGCCCGTCGAAGCGCCGTCATCCTCGGCTTTGCCATTGCCGCATCACTCCTGGCCGGGGCTGCAGCTGCGTGGTATGCCGCGTCCGCCGGCGGGCGTCATCGGGACAACATCGCTCTATCCCAAACGTGGTGGTGGCCGCAGCGCGCGTAGAAGGTGCGGCTGCGCAAGGCCCGGGCCCAAGCCGCCCCGTTCCCGCCGCGAAGGCAGGCCCAACCGAACTCGCCATCTCTCCTCCTATCGAACTGGTGGTTCACGGATGCGGATACGGTCAGCGGCGCGCACAGTGACCAAATCATTCGGGCCATTGGCATTGGAGGCGCTGTGTGTCCAAGACGTGGGAAGCTTATCGCGCCATCAGTTTTTCGCAGTAGCAGGGGCGGTAGCAATGGCAGGGGACCGCTAGAGCCCGATACTTCGCCAGTGCCCCCCGTCCACGGGCGTGGCTGCCTGATTCGGGGAAGGAAGCTCCGTGTGAATCGTCCAGTTCAATCAGGCTTGCGGTCCTCGGGCGTTTCTCTTTCAGCGGCAACAGATAGCGCAGCGTCAGGAAAGTAACGACGGCGATCAGCCCAGCCACTTCATAAGCGCCGAATGCGCTCGCGACCCCCACCGCACCAGTGGCCCACAGGCTGGCCGCAGTCGCGGTGCCGTGCACGGATGCGCCATGCTTCAAGATTGCACCCCCGCCGATGAACCCGACCCGGGTCGTCAGTCCCTCGATCACGCGGGCCTGAGCTTCGGGCGAGCCGCGCAGAAAATTCTCAGTCCGCTCGATGAAGCCACAAGTCGCGATTGCCACCAGAGGAAAGGTGCGCAGGCCGGCGCTTCGGTCCTCCTTCTCGCGGTCCCACGCGATCGGAATTGCTAGTAGATACGCAATGCCGAGAGCGGTGAGGTGCGGTAGGATTGTAACTTCGTCCATTGAATGCGATCCAAACTTCGCCGTGGGGCACGTAGGTAGGCGTGCCGTTCGCGTTCGTGTAGGACGATGCCAGTTTTGCCCCGCGTCGCTGCTCGCTCCCTGCCGACCCCGCTAACCCATAGTACCCCGCCCCGCTGCCTCTCCCGCGCCACGTCCCTTCGCATCAACGACTTGGGGGGCGAGCCCGCGGGAGGCAGGGGATGCTGTGCGTGCGCGCGCTTACCTCCGCGTGAGATGTCGTGCCCGGAGCCAGCGCCGAACACAGCCCACGATGACGCTCTGCCTCCTCGAAACCGCGCGGGAACAGGTCGCGCCGCCGTTATCTCGGCTTGGTCGTGGTCTCGCGTGTTGTGGTAGTTCCGCCGTCGCGGTCGGTCTCCGTCTTCGTGTGGGTATCCGTGCTGCCGGCGATCCCTTCGTGATGGGTGTCCTTCTCGATGACAGTGTTACCCTGCCTATCTACTTCTTTGTGGATCGTTGTCTCGCGGTCATCCCCGACAGGGTTTGGCGCGACCGTGGTGGTGGTCGTGGACATCCCAGAGCCGGGGATAGGAGGCGGCGGAGGCGCTGGAATTACCACCGTGCCCGGAGGTGGCGGCGGAGCAGGCGGGTAAACCTGCGCAAAAGCCACGCCCGACAGGAACCCGATAGCGGCCACACCGGCCAGGAGGTGCTTTATCATTCTGCCCCTCTTCTCCTGTTTACGATATGCGTGAAACCTCGGGCGTCGCGGTCGAGTTCCCGTCGAACACGAGAGCGTGCCGGTCTCTCCTACCCTCGCCCGGCGCTGATCCCAGGGCCTGTCCAGCGGTGAAACCCGCGCGTTGCTCTACTCGAAAGTCTGCGCCTGCCCGCTGCTTGGCGGGTCAACTGTTGCGACGACATCGCAATCCTGCGGCGGCATTTGCACGGGCTGGAATTGGCCCTCCCGGCTGCGCACGACATAAAAGGTTATGCCCATTGCGAGCGCCAAGGTCTCAGCATGAGAGCGCGCTTTCTCTTCGGTCATGATGCGTAGCTCGCCGCGATCAGTAGCCGACATGCCCGCTCACTCGCGGCCCCGCGCCGTCCGAGTAGGGGCGCGACCCGACATAGGGGTCAGAATAGGCCGGCGCTGGCCGATAATAGTAAGCGGGAGCCGGGTAGGAGTAGGGCCAGCCGGTGTAGCCAAAGGGGTAGCTGTAAGTCGGGAACGTATGCGTGTAAGCAGGATACGAGTAGTAGCTATATCCAGGATAGTAGGGAACGTAAGGATAGTACGGCTGGGCGGCTGCGGCTGTCGCGATCGCCACTGCGAGCCCCGTTCCCAACAGAGCTGATTTAATCATGGTTCGCATCTCGGTTGCGGCGTTCCTCCCTGCACAACATTTGCTTGCCCATGAGCGTTCCCTGGCACCATGTCATTACGTCGCCGCGCCGAAGGTCCGCACGGTTTCCACCCTCTCCCTCTGCATTTGACGGCCGCTATCGGCAGAACATAAAGGGAACTGGCGAGGAGAACAGATGAGCTGAAGGCCAGGGACCGCCCCGAAAGCGAAACCAGAGTTTGATCACTCGATGACGTTAGGGGCCGCCGCCAAGACCAGCGAGAGCTTGATCGTGTGGTGCCGCGATCCCTGCCGCCGACACGAAAACCCGGCCGATCCCGCGGTTTTAGCTCGGATCTTCGGTCCCGATCTGACGGTAGCCGAATGACGCAAGCGGCTGGTCTGTTCGCGCTGTGGCACCCGCGATGTCGAGTATTGTTATAGGACGCCGCAGGGCGCGCCACTGATCCGAGCTGCGGTCACCTGAATCTGTTAGGAGGCGATACCCAGCGAGTGGAACCGGCCGATCAGCAGCGCAATGGTGTAGGCGGCGCAATCGGCTTCATATAGGTCACCTGGTTAAAGCCTCTATTCGCGCTCTGGATCGTCCGGGCAGGGCAGGATGGCGTACGTCACGGCGTGAACAATCAGGCTCCGGAACGGCGTTTTAGTTAATGTCGAATCCCTGAGCAACCGTCAAGGGAGAGATGGACATAACCGGCCGCAAAGGGTGAAATAGGAAACGCAAAACTGGTGCTCGTGATCTTATGTTGGGTTTGGAGTGGTGAGGATTGGAACGGAGATCTGCCTCGTATCATCATGCAGCCGCGGCGCGAGCCCGGAGGCTCTGGGCGGAAGCGACAACGCGATGGTTAAAAGACCGTCTGGAAGCCGAAATCGCCCAACACGAGAGATTAGCTGCAAAGATCCAGAGCGTATCTGAACACCGGACGGATGAGAGATTGCATGGAAATGAGAACGGCCCGGTTCGAAGCGAGACCCCCGGACGATAATCCGGGGCCGGACATCAGCGTAAGCACGGGCGACTGATCTAGCCCATGCGTAAGACCGACAACAGCGCATTCTTGATTGAGGTTTAATGGCCGGCTGGAAGTCCAATCTTTGTCACACACGGCGCCGCTCGCGAGCCGACGCGGTGCCGTCGGATCACGACCTCCAGTTGTCTTGCCTCACGCTCAAAGGCGTGCCCTAGGCCCCCCAGTTCATCTGCGAGCCTCGGACCCACGTGCCCTTGTGCCAGCCGGAAGCTTATCGGCAAGCTCCCTGACATAACTGACGCAAAGGATCTGTGCCGACGAATATGGCCGAGACACCAAGTTAGGAGCGCAACTGAGGCCATCAGCGATTTAAGGGAGCGCGACGGCAAATTGATGATCAGCCGTCGGATCTTACCCCCATTCCGCCATTGTCCTTGATCCAGATGCAGACATTTTTGAGCTCGCAATAGACGTTATGGCCGGCGGTGAGCAGCTCGTTGAGATGACGCCAGTCCATACAGATGAAGTGGATCGAGCCATCGGCGCTGGAGGCCGCGAGGTTCCGGCAAGCCTGACTGAGAAAGGCGGTGAAGGCTAATTTGTCCATCTCACCCGCGGCCATCGGGAATGGGCGATGGCGGATCGCGCCGAGGCCGCTCGCATGGCCATCGATCGGCACGTTGGACGGCGGGTCGCTGAAGACGATGGCCGCGCGCTCCTCGCTCATCAGGCTACGAAGTTGGCCGGATCGAGGGCATTCCCACACAAAGCGCCATGCCCACTAGCAGCCACAAATCTCCGGGCTTGCTGGGTGGCGATTGCGCCGGAAGCTCGGGTACGGCATCGGCTGGGAACGAACGCGGCTTTTGCTCCTCAGTACGCAACGCGCGCACGCGGTGCCGGACCCGCAACTGCGCCGGACGGCGCAGTTGCGGCACTGATAATAATGTCGACGACGGGGTTCTCAGGAGACCGGCGAAGTAGAGATCCACCGACGGTGCGGTCGGCGGCTCTAGGCGCCTATAGCGATCGCGTCGACGCTGCGCTGGCGAGCCGCCAACCTGCCGTTGAGCCAGTCGGCAAAGAGATCGACCGCGTCATCGAGTTTGATCGTGCCGGCATGGCATACGCGCCAGCACACTTCGCGTTCCATTTCGTCCTTGACCAGCGCTTCACCGAGCGGTTTGGGGCCATAGGTTGCTGTCGGCGTCGTAATCGCCGTGCGCAAGGCACCGCGGTACACTGTGATCCAGCTCGTACAGTCGGTGATCCTGCTACGGAACGCCGTGAGCAGCGAAGACACGGCGCGCCTGCGCTCCCTATGCGACAGGATCGGTGTCGTGGAGCCGTGGCTGAGGAAGGTTGTGCGTTCGCTGGGGCGCCGACCACTGCGAGGCTTGCCGTGGCGCGGTGCACGATGTGTTCGATCACATTCACGGGCTTCGTCGAAGAACGTCCCGAGTATATCGCTACCGAAATAGCTACCGAACTCGGTAGCACGGGAGGAGATGGACCGGGACAACGAACGTCTCAGGACCTCGAAACCACAAACAATCCGCTACGCTTCGGGATTGCTCGGAACCAGCGAGGACGTCCGCGATAGAATTTCAAGACCGGCGCCTTAAACCGCTCGGCCACCCATCCCCAGCACGGATTTCAAACGTTCGAAATTTCGGTTTTGCCCGGCCCATGATCAGCGCTTCGCAAGGCCCGAAGACAGGCCTTGTGCCGAGCGGGCATCCACCGAAACCGGCCACGACGAGTGGTGAATTCGCCCGTTTGGGTCTGAGCACTAGCGATCGCTAGCTGTTCGGGACTCGGCTTGCCTCAAACAAGAACCAAGTTCGTTTCTCCGTTTGGTCGATGAAATTCTCAAGAAGGCTCGTCGTGGCCGAGTCGTTGCTCTCGGACGCCACCTCGTGAGCTGCCCGCATATTGACAGTGAACGCCTTATTGTCCTCCATCAACTCGCGGAGCATGTCGAGCGCCGGAACAAACTCCTCTTCGTTATCTTTGATGCGCTGCAGCTTCGCAATTTGGCCGATTGATCGAAGCGTGGTTCCGCCAATGCTGCGGACCCTCTCGGCGAGCACATCTGTCATCGCAAAAATTTGGTCGCCTTGATCATCCAACAACAAATGATAGTCGCGGAAATGGGGGCCGCTGACATGCCAGTGAAAGTTCTTTGTCTTCAAATACAGAGCAAACGCATCGGCTACCAGTGGGTTCAAGACAGTGGTGACTGCGTTGGCTGCCTCGGCGGTTAGGTCGGTGGGAGTGCCAAGCGCTGCAATGCTCGGCCGACGTGCTGCTGGCATGGGGACACCTCTGAGATTGTGGCCTGGGATAACGCTGGGGATAATCGATTTCTCCCATATGGTTCAAAAATTGCCCACTTTCATCGCGATCGGCGCCAAATTGCCGCACCATTCGACATGACGCCCAGATCAGACGTTTCGGCTGACGAGCTTCTTTAACCGTTTGAGGCAAGCCGCGCGGTCGGCGACGAAGTCGCCCGCTTGCCACCATTCGTGGACAGCATCGAGCAGGCGGCCGACAACAGGACCCGGTTGAACTCCGAGGTCGGTCACATCGCGGCCGCCGAGCGGGAAAATCGGCGGCGACCAATGATTGGCGATGGTGAGGAGCTCTTCGAGCCGCGCTCGCGGTATCGCACGTCCCGCGGCCGACAACAGAACCAGGTCACGGTAGTGGTCGCCGCCCAACCGATACAGCGTGCGTCGCTGCGCGCGGTCGTTGCCCAGCGGATCGATCGGCCAGGGTGCGGCGAGGCTGCGGAGCCGCTCGCGCCAGGTGTTCGAGAAGCGCAGACGTTCGCTGAGAGCCACGGCGCCGGCGCAGTCCACGTCTATAAGCGCCGCCAATCGACGCAGCGGATCTGGCTCGGGCTCGATCGCGAGCATTTGCTGCAGCCGATCGAGCCTGCGCGCCTCGGGCAGGATGACCGCGAGCACCCGGTCTTCCTCCATCATCTGCAAGGCCCGTATCGGATCGCCGGTCTCGAGCAGCCTGGCCAGCTCCTGCGTGATGCGCTCCGCCGATAAGTTCGGCAACAGATGTGCCGCAGCCCGGCAAGCGGTACGCGCCGGCTCATCGCCGCCGCCGGTCCCGAACCACGCCTCGAAGCGGTAATAGCGCAATATCCGCAGCACGTCCTCGGCAATTCGGGTGGCAGGGTCGCCAACGAACCGGACCCGGCGCGCCCGGAGGTCAGCCAGCCCGTCGACGAAATCGTGGAGGGTGCCGTCGGGGTCGAGAAAAATCGCGTTGATCGTAAAATCGCGCCGCGCCGCATCGGCCGCCCAATCCGCGTCAAACGCGACGCGGGCGCGCCGGCCGTAGGTCTCGACATCTCGCCGCAGTGTCGTGATCTCGAAATGCCGCGGCGGCCGCCCCGCAATGGCGGTCACCGTCCCATGAGCAAGGCCCGTCGGCACAACCTTGACGCCGGCCTTGCCCAAGAGTTCCATGACCCGCTCGGGCGGTGCCGTGGTCGCGATGTCGATATCGCCGATCGGGCGGCCGAGAAGCGCGTCACGAACCGAACCACCGACAAAGCGGGCCTCTGCGCCACCTGAGAAGAGAGGGCGAAGCACCCTCCGGGTCGCCCGCCCGACCATCCAAGGCTGGGGCTCGATCCGGTGCATACTCGCAGCCGCGGTCATCGTGGAGATTTCGGTTCGATATGCCCGGGGATGATCTGACCGTCTTCCAGGTGCGGCGGAACATAGACCCCTTCCTGCGGGGCGCCGAAATGGACGGTCACGACGAGCAGCACGATCGCCAGCAATGCCACACCAGTCCCGGCGAGCCAGATCCACGGCAATGCCGCCCGTGATGTCGTACTTCCCTCCTGCGTCGCCCCGACAATTCCCATCCACAGCAGGTAGATCGCCGTAGGAACGAGAAGCGGCAATACGATCGTGAGGAAGACGCGCAGCATCCCCTCCTCAGCCGGCGAGCACCTCTGCCAAATTGACCAGCATCCCTGCCGTCGCCCCCCAGATATTGCGCCCCTCGTAAGGCAGCACAAAGAAGACCCGGGTGCGAGCCTCGAACTCACGCGTCATGCGCAGATGGTTGCTCGGATCGACGACAAAGGAGAGGGGCACCTCGAATGCTTCCGATACCTCGAACGGATCGATCGCGAGCGGGAAAGGCACCCGGACTATGCCGACTACGGGCGTTATCTCGAACCCGGTTCCCGTGACATAAGTGTCGAGCCGACCGATCACCTTCACGCAATCGCGGGTGAGCCCGATTTCCTCCTCGGTCTCGCGAAGTGCCGCGTCGATCGCGTCCGCATCACTCTCCTCGATCCGCCCGCCAGGAAAGGAGATCTGCCCGGCATGCGCGCTCAGATGCGGCGTGCGTTGGGTTAGGAGGACAGACATTCCCTCCGCACGATCTATCAGCGGCACCAGGACGGCGGCTGGGCGCAACGCGGCGCTCGGCGCGGTCATTCCCGGATTCAAATCGTGATCGCCGCGCGTCGCTTCGCGAAGAGCCGCCGCCTCGGCCGGATCGGCGGCACCGCCAAAGCCGCGGCGTCCAGGCCGTTGCAAGCGCAAGAACCGTCCGATGACCCAGTCTGTGGAAAACGAGTTGGTCGGTCTTGACAAACCGGGCACCGCCCCCCGCTCTGCGCTTGGCCTTGTTGTCACTGCCAATCCGGTCCAGGCTCGCCCAACGAAAAGAACATACCCTTACTCCATACGCCGAACCGAGTCGTATCCCCCACCTGCTCTTCAATGCCGAGCTCCACGAGTTCATAGAACACGGGTCGAGCGAGCCGCGCCTCAAGGCCGGAACGCACTAAAACATACGGCGCCGGCTCGCCGCTCGCAGCCGTTTCGACACGTAACGGGTTGTCGGGCCCCGCCGTCACAAATTCGTCCAGATTGGTCCGGAAGATCAGCTGTTGGTCGCCGCCCTCGTTGGCGACCAACAGTTCAACCGCGACGAAAGGAGCGTCTTCGACCTCGATAAGACCGCGCTCGGCGGGGGTGATCAGCCAATAACGACCGTCGACTCCGCGGCGCAGGACCGAGGCAAAGAGCTTGACGAGAGCTAAACGGCCGATGGGAGAACCGCGATAAAACCAAGTCCCGTCGCGAGCAATCCGCATGTTAAGGTCGCCGCACTCGATCGGCGGCCGCTTGCTGGCAGCACCGGTCGTTATTGGAGAGGAATAGCCGATCTCGGTGACTTCCATCGCATTTGTACCTACACTGGACTTTGAAGAGGGATCGATCTGTTTGGCTTCCACTGCACCCATCAACGCCTCCTCTGCCGATCTCGTGGCGGAAGTCGAAGCGCTGGGGCGAAGCCTCAGCCTCGTCCGCGAGCGCATCGGCGAAATCATCTTTGGTCAGCGCGAGGTGGTCGAGCAAGCCTTGATCACCTTGTTGTGCGGCGGGCACGCTTTGCTGATCGGCGTGCCCGGTCTCGCGAAGACCCGGCTGGTCGAGACGCTAGGTATCATCCTCGGGCTGGATGACAAGCGCGTCCAATGCACCCCCGACCTGATGCCTGCGGACATTCTCGGCTCGGAGGTGCTTGAGGAGAGCGAAACCGGGCGACGTTCCTTCCGCTTCATCCCCGGTCCTGTTTTCTGCCAGCTGCTGATGGCGGACGAGATCAACCGCGCCAGCCCGCGCACCCAATCCGCACTGTTGCAGGCGATGCAGGAGGGCCGCGTTTCAATCGCCGGTCAATACCACCCATTGCCCCGTCCGTTCCACGTATTGGCGACGCAAAACCCGCTCGAGCAGGAAGGCACCTACCCGCTGCCCGAGGCTCAACTCGACCGCTTCCTACTGCAGATCGATGTCGACTATCCCGACCTCGAAGCCGAACGGCAGATGCTGATCGCCACGACCGGAATTGCCGAAGACCGGCCCCGGCCGGCAATGAACGTCGCCGAGCTGCAAGCGGCGCAACGGCTGGTGCGCCGCATCCCGGTCGGAGAAAGCATCGTCGAAACAATCCTCTCGCTGGTTCGTTCGGGGCGACCCGATGAGTCGGCCGTTGATGGCGTCAAGCGCTTTGTCTCGTGGGGACCGGGGCCCCGGGCAAGCCAAGCCTTGATGCTGGCGTGCCGTGCCCGGGCGCTGATCGACGGCCGGTTCAGCCCATCCGTCGACGATGTGCTCGCTCTGGCGCCGCCGGTCTTGCGGCATCGTATGGCGGTAAGCTTTGCGGGCCGGGCCGAAGGGATTACCGTGGCTCGTGTGATCGAGCAGATCTCGGCACAGTTCCGTTGAGCTTGACCCAATCGCGTTCGGGCGCGGATCTTTTTACGCGCACCTCATCCGCGCCCACCGCGTTGCGCGATCGGGCGGAACAAGCCGCCGCCGTCTTGCCGCCGCTTCTGGTCGCGGCAGAGCGTGTTGCCGTCACTGTGGCACAGGGTGTGCATGGCCGCCGGCGTGTCGGCCAAGGAGAGACATTCTGGCAGTTCCGCCAATACGAAGCCGGCGACGCAGCCGCTCGTATCGACTGGCGGGAGAGCGCCAAATCGCAGCGCCTCTATGTCCGCGAAACCGAGTGGGAGGCCGCGCAAACGGTCTGGCTGTGGCGGGATGCCTCGGCTTCGATGGAATACAGTTCTGCGGATTATGTTCCGGGCGGCTCGTGGCCGACAAAGCGCGACCGGGCGGAATTGCTGCTCGTCGCGCTGGCGAGTCTCCTCATCCGTGGTGGGGAGCGCCTCGCGCTGATGGGCAGTGGAATTCCCCCGATGAGCGGTCGTATCGCGCTGTCGCGAGTCGCCGAATTGATCGGCCGTCCTCCGTCGGAGGCGGAAAGCTTGCCGGTCTTCGAGCCCTTGCCGCGCGCTGCGCAGCTGGTGCTGATCGGCGATTTCCTCTCGCCCTTCGATGTCGTCAACGCTGCGGTGACCCGATTTGCGGCGTCGGGGCTCAAGGGGCATCTGCTGCAGATTGTTGACCCCGCGGAGGAAGACCTGCCATTTGACGGACGCGTGCGGTTCGAGGGCGTTGAAGAGCAGGACCAGGTCGTCATCAGCCGCGTCGAGAGCATTCGCAATAGTTATTCGGAGCGGTTCCAAAGCCATCGCGACGGCCTCGCTGCGCTCGCCGCTTCCCTCGGCTGGAGCTTTGGCGCTCACCGCACCGACCGGCCGCCCCATCTCGCTCTGCTGGCGCTTTATGCGGCGCTCTCAGCTGACCGGCGACGGTGAGAATGCCCGCCAGAAGCACCCTCGTGCGCCTTCCTATGCTCAGCATCGTCTTCCACAGCGCAGAAGAGGATGGCTTCAGCCCAGAGAACTGGGCAAGTGTGGCAAAAGGTATCCTGGCAGTGCGTTAACTTATGCTGGCGTTGGGTTCCCTCGCGTTTGTATCGCCGTGGCTGCTCGCCGCATTGGCCACGCTGCCGATCATCTGGTGGTTGCTGCGGGTTACGCCACCCGCGCCGCGGCGGATCGCGTTTCCGGCAATCCGGTTGTTGCTCGGTCTAATACCGCGCGACGAGACACCGGCCCGGACCCCGCTCTGGCTTATCCTGCTGCGCATGGCGCTGGCAGCCCTGGTGATCGTCGCGGTCGCTCACCCATTGCTTAACCCGCAGGACCGACTTCCACTTAGCGGTCCGATCCTGCTGGTTGTCGATGACGGCTGGGCGGCGGCGCGCGATTGGTCGGTTCGACAGGCGGCGGCGGATGATTTCTTGGCTGAAGCCGAGCGGGAAGGCCGGCAAGTGGTGCTGGTCACAACTGCCCCGACCGCGACCGATCAGCCGTCGGAGGCATGGGTCCCGCTCCGAGCTGCCGATGCGCGGGCCGCGGTACAGGCGTTGGCGCCCAAACCGTGGCCGGTCGACCGGCGGGCCACTCTGGCGCAGCTCGAAGCGCTGTCTCCGCCGGAAGGGCGCGCTGCCATCTGGCTGAGCGACGGAGTTAGCGATGCCGGCAGCGACGCCCTGGCCGCCTATCTAGCAGCGCGCGGGACCTTGCGCTATCTCGCCGCCGGATCGGCCGCCACCCCGCTGATACTCGCCGCCGGCGACGGCAGCGCGCAGGATTTCGCGGTCACATTGCGTTCATTGCCGGCATCGGAACCTCGGCTCTTTCAGGTGCGCGCCAGTGGAGAGGACGGGCGCCTTCTCGCTCGCCAGGCCGTCACAAAGGAACCGCAAGCAAAAGCCGCAGAAGTGCGGCTGGCGATGCCGAGCGAGCTCAGAAACCGGGTGACCCGCATCGAAGTCGAAGGAGACGAGTCGGCCGGGTCGGTGCTGCTCATCGACGAGCATTGGCGGCGCCGCCCGGTCGGGATCGTTGCGGCGGCGAACAGTCATGGGCAGCCGCTACTTGGCGAGAACTATTATCTCGAGCGGGCGCTCGGACCCTTCAGTGAAATTCGTCGGGGCAGCGCCACGGATTTGCTCAAGCGCGAGCTCGCCGTTCTGATCTTCGCCGACACCGGACCGGATTCACCGTCGGAGGAAGCGGCGGTCGCCAAATGGATCGAGGGCGGCGGGCTGCTGCTCCGCTTCGCCGGCCCGCATCTTGCCGAACAGGGTGACCATTTGCTGCCGGTAAGGCTGCGCCATGGTGGCGGCCGTACGATCGGCGGTGCACTCTCGTGGGAGCAGCCCGCAAAACTGGCGCCGTTCGCGCCGGAAAGTCCGTTCGTCGGGCTCACGGTGCCTGCCGACGTAACGGTTTCGCGCCAGGTGCTCGCCGAGCCGGATCTCGATCTCGCCAGCAAGACATGGGCCCGCTTAGCCGACGGGACCCCGCTCGTAACGGCGGAGCGGCGCGGTCAGGGCTGGATTGTTCTCGTACATACGACTGCGAATGCCGACTGGTCGAACCTCGCCCTGTCCGGGCTGTTCGTCGAAATGCTGCGTCGGATCGACGCGATGAGCCAAGGGGTGACCGAAGCGGGCGACCAAACCCTGGCGCCGATCGAGACGCTTGACGGTTTCGGCCGGCTGCAACGGGCTCCCTCCACGGCACGCCCGATCCCCGCCAAGGAGATCACGACGACGATCGCCTCTGCGCGACATCCGCCGGGTCTCTACGGGACCGCCGACGCCAAACGCGCGTTGAACCTCTCGGCGGGGATCAGCACGCTCGACCCAATCGAGAACCTGCCGGCGGGAGCCGAGCGCGCGACGTTTGGGGCAGGCCGCGAGATCGATCTGCGTCCGCCACTGCTGACCGCGGCACTGCTCCTTGCACTCGTCGATTTGGTCATCGCTTACGCGCTCCGCGGATTGCTGCGCCGCCGCCCGGCGCGGCTCGCCGCGACCATCCTCTTTGCAATGCTTTACATCTCTGCGCCGGCTCGCGCCGACGATGCCTTTGTCGTCAAGGCGACGTCGGAGCTGCGCCTCGCTTATATCCGGACCGGCAGCCAAGAGATCGACGCGTCGAGCCGCGCCGGGCTCATCGGATTGACGGCGACATTGAACCGGCGCACCGCCGTCGAGACGGCGGAGCCGCTGGCGGTCGATCTCGAACAGGACGAACTTATCTTTTTCCCGCTTCTCTACTGGCCGGTGGTGCCGACGCAGGCACCGCCCTCGGCGCAGGCGGTGGAGCGCATCAACCGCTATCTCGAAACCGGCGGGACAATCCTGTTCGATACGCGCGACGCGAATGACCAGGCGCTCGGACCGCTCGGCGGCGGCGCATCGGCCCAACGCCTGCGTCGGCTGCTGGATGGAATCAAGGTGCCGCCTTTGGTGCCGCTTCCCCCCGATCACGTCCTGACCAAGTCCTTTTATCTGATGCACGACTTCCCCGGACGGTGGAATGCCGGAAGCCTCTGGGTGGAACCCGTCGAGGATCGGGTCAATGACGGAGTGTCCAGCATCATCGTCGGCAGGAACGACTGGGCCGGCGCGTGGGCGATCGACGGACAGGGCCATCCGGCCTATGCGGTGGTTCCCGGCGGCGAGGCGCAGCGCGAGATGGCGATGCGGTTCGGGATCAACCTCGTCATGTACGTGTTGACCGGCAACTATAAGTCGGACCAGGTTCACGTGCCCGCGATCCTGGAGCGGCTCGGCCAGTGACCGGCAGCGCCTTCACCCTCGCCGCGGCGCCGCTTCTTCCATGGCCGGCGATCGCTGCGCTCGGCGCGCTTTGTGTCCTCGTTCTGGGCTTCGGAATTTTCCGTCGGGCGTCGGGGGGGACATGGCGCGCCGTCGTCCTCGCGATGCTGCTGGCCGCCCTTGTCAATCCGTCATTGATCGAGGAGAAGCGCTCGCCGCAGCGCGACGTCGCGATCATTGTCGTCGACGAATCGCCGAGCCAGCGTATCGGCGACCGCCAGCCGGCGACAGAAGCGGCGTTGGCTGCGCTGAGCGACCGGCTCTCCCGCGAGCACGATCTCGATGTGCGCATCGTCCGGGCAGGAAAGCTTCAGCCCGGTGCGGGCGATGACGGGACGCGCCTATTCACCGCCCTTACCCGGGCGATGTCCGATGTTCCGCGGCAGCGCCTCGCCGCCGTAGCCATGATCACCGACGGCCAGGTTCACGATGTGCCCGGCGGGGATCTGAAAGCGGCGGCAGAAACGGTCGGTGCCCCGCTCCACGTTCTGCTGTCCGGGAAACCGGATGAAGGCGACCGCCGGCTCGTCATCGCCCAGGCGCCGAGCTTTGGGCTCGTCGGCAAGGAGGCGCCGCTGAAGATCCGGGTCGAGGATCTGCCCGAAAGCACCGCCCGAAAGGAGGACGGCGGAGCGGGGCAAGCGATCCTCACATGGCGCAAGGATGGCGGTGAACCGCGCCAGATCGCAGTGCCAATCGGACGCGACGTTCCATTCAGCCTGCCGATCGATCATGGCGGCTCCAACATCCTGGAGCTCTCGGTTCAATCCGGCCCGCACGAGCTGACCCTCGACAACAACCACGCGGTTGTCGTCGTCAATGGCGTGCGCGACCGATTGCGGGTGCTGCTGGTATCGGGCGAGCCCCATGCCGGCGAGCGGGTTTGGCGCAACATTCTGAAATCCGATCCTTCGGTCGATCTCGTCCATTTCACGATTCTGCGGCCGCCTGAAAAACAGGACGGCACGCCGATCCGCGAATTGTCGTTGATCGCCTTCCCGATCCGCGAGCTCTTCGATGTCAGGCTCGACGACTTCGATCTGATCATTTTCGATCGGTACAGCCGCCGGGGCGTCATTCCCCAGGCCTATCTCGAAAACGTCGCGCGCTACGTTCGCAAGGGCGGCGCCTTTCTCGAAGCGGCGGGTCCCAACTTCGGCACCCCGATGAGCCTGTCGCGCACCCCGCTCGGAACGATCCTACCGGCCGAGCCGACCGGGAACACCTATGAGGAAGGCTTCAAGCCGCAGCTGACCGATCTCGGTCGTCGGCATCCGGTGACGGAAGGGCTTCCCGGGGCGGGCGAACCCGGCGGCAACCCGTCCTGGGGTCGCTGGTTTCGCCAAGTCGATTCGCGGGTCCACCACGGGGTGACGGTGATGAGCGGCGATCACGGTGACCCGCTCCTCGTCCTCGACCGCGTCGGGCAAGGCCGGGTGGCGCAATTGCTTTCCGACCAGATGTGGTTCTGGGCCCGCGGGTTCGAGGGCGGCGGACCGCAGGCGGAATTGCTGCGCCGCCTCGCCTATTGGCTGATGAAGGAGCCCGATCTCGAGGAGAACGATCTCCGCGCGATGGTCGAGGGCGATCGTCTCGTCGTTACCCGGCAATCGCTCGAACCGGATGACCGTCCGGTCACGGTGACGGCGCCCGACGGTTCCGTTCGGAGCCTAACCTTGGCGCCCGAAGCCGGAGGGCGCAGCACCGGCAGCTTGCCGATCGGCGAGATGGGGCTCTACCGGGTCAGCGACGGCACGCGTACTGCGCTGGCCGCAGCGGGCCCGCTCAATCCGGTCGAATTTTCCGACGTCATCACGACGCCCGAGAAGCTGGCGCCGATCGTCACCGCGACCGGCGGCGGCATCTTTTGGGTGGGCTCCGGGAGCGTTCCGGAAATCCGGCGAGTCGCAGCCGACCGCACGGCGGCGGGACGGAACTGGATGGGTTTTCGGGCGAATGGCGATTACACGGTGATCGGCTTCAGCCAGACCGCGCTGTTGCCGGGCATCGCGGCGCTGCTGCTGATCGTCGGCGGCCTGCTTGCCGCCTGGCGGCGCGAGGGGCGCTGACTAGTTCGTGTTTCGACGTCTGTTTGCGCCGCTTCACCCCGACGGGCTCAAATTCGTCCTTGCCGGGGCGGTGGCGACGATCGTCCTCTTCCTGTTATGGAGACCCGCTGGCTGGGTTGCTCTCGTCGCGACCCTGTGGATCGCCTATTTCTTCCGCGACCCGTGGCGGGTAACACCGACTCGGGCCGGTCTGCTGATCAGCCCCGCCGACGGGGTCGTCGTGTCGGTTGCCTCGGCGACGCCGCCCCCCGAGCTGGCGGTAGGCGAGACCGCCGTGCCCCGCATCGGCATTTTTCTGAACCTTTTCGACGTGCATGTCGCACGCGCCCCGATCGGCGGTCGGGTCGCCGCGACGCGCTACACCAAGGGCCGCTTTGTCAATGCGAGCCTCGACAAGGCGAGCGAGCACAATGAGCGGATGGCGATCCGCATCGCCCCGGCGGAGGGCCCCGAGGTCATCTTTGTGCTGATCGCCGGGCTCGTCGCGCGGCGCATCGTCTGCGACCTGCGCCAAGGCCAGCAGGTTGCCACCGGGCAGAGAATAGGCATGATACGCTTCGGCTCGCGGGTCGATATCTATTGTCCGCCGCCTTATGTTCCGCTGGTGGTCGTCGGACAGCGAATGGTCGGCGGGGAAACCGTGTTGGCCGACCGGCTCGCGCAGGAGCCGCCGCGCCAAGGGGTCGCGCAGTGAGAGGATTTGATGATTTCGGAAAGCCGATCGTAAGGATGCGGCCGGGCCGGGGGCGCCGCCCGCGAATGCGGGCGCGGCGGCTCTCCGACCTCTCGGTCAACCGCATGATCCCGAACATCCTGACATTGCTGGCGCTGTGCGCCGGCATGACGGCGATGCGCTTTGCGATGAACGGGAATTTTCAGGGCGCGGTGTTTGCGATCATCGCCGCCGGCATCTTCGACGGGCTCGACGGGCGCATGGCCCGCCTCCTCAAATCGACCTCGAGCTTTGGGGCAGAGCTCGACAGCCTCTCCGATTTCATCAGCTTCGGCGTCGCGCCGGCGGCGGTCCTCTATCTGTGGACGATGTCGGAGCTGCACGTGCTCGGCTGGACGATCGTCCTCTTCTACGCGGTGTGCTGCGCCCTTCGCCTCGCCCGCTTCAACACCGAGCACAACGTCGAGCTCCCGTCCTATGCGGCGCCGTTCTTTACCGGTGCGCCGGCCCCCGCCGGAGCGGGGCTCGTCATGGTGCCGATGTTTTTGAGCTTCGAGTGGGGCGATTGGCTGTTCCGCTCGCCTTATCTGAGCGCCGTCACGGTGACGGGCATTGCGCTGTTGATGATCAGCAAGGTGCCGACCGTCTCACTGAAGCGGATCCGCATCCCGCATCACATGGTGATCCCGACCCTGCTCGCCTTTGGCGTCGCAACGGCCTTCCTGACGAGCGAACCGTGGCTGACCCTGACGGCAGTCGGCATCGTCTATGTCAGCTCGATCCCGTGGACGATCCACTCCTATTTTAAGCTCAAGCGCGCCGCCCTGGCGCGCAAGGCCGAAGCGGCCGAGCGGCCCGAACCCGTTCCGCTGCCCACCCCCACCCCATTTCCGCTCGGCGAAACCAACCCGCCGCCGAACGAATGGCGGCATTAGGCGTGCCGGCGACGACCAGCTCTGCGTCATCGCAACTCGGATAATCCGCCCCATCTCCGGATCCGCGCAAGCGCCCTGCAGGCGGCACCTGGGTGCCCCACTTTCCGGCCATTTTCGCGCTGCTGGTCTATCGCAGTTCTTGTCTAGTTTAGATATCGGAAAAGCCACTCCGTACGGCAAGCTCGCTTCCGCAAGCTCCGCTCACGGGTTTCGTGCCGTGAAGGACTAGTCCTCATTTGTAGACAGATGGATTCGAATACGCCCCGGTTCGACGATCCACAATGAGCCATCCGACGATTGCGTGCGAAGGAACGTGAGGAGTTCTCGCACGCGGTCGAGAAGGCCGGCATGGGTGGCCCGGGGCCCGAGTTCGAGGACCACTATGCCGGCACCTGCCGCAGGCGGGTACCGAAGCACTTGGCCAAAATCCCGGTCCAAGGTAATCAGCGTTCGCCGCTCGCCCTTGCAGACTTCGAAGATCCGCTCGTCCGCGGCCCCTCGCAGCCCTTGCTCGACTGCCGTAACGATATCGTGGCCGGCAGCGCGGATCAAATCGCCGGCGGCGCGACTGAGATTTTCGTCGAGCTTGAACTTCACGCCACGTTTTCGGTGGGCACCGGTATAACGCGTTCGCGGGCTGCTTCAGCGCCGTATGCGATCGCCGCCAACACATCCTCGTGAGTGAGGCCCGGGTATTCGGCAAGCAGTTCTGCCTCCGACATGCCATCAGCAAGAAAATCGAGCACGAGCGACACCCAAATCCGGGTCCCCCTAATGCAGGGTTTGCCGCCGCAAATTCGGGGATCTATGACGATCCGTTGGAGAAGGGGATTCACGGCCTCGCCTCGCATGTTCTGCAACTGGCGGCCAATCTAACACAGTTCCGACTTATCAATTCTGCTCGCGGGTTTCCTTGAAGCGAATTCGGGGCCATTCCTCGATTGTCGTGCGCAGATCCCAGGCGTTGCGGGCGAGGAACACCGGCACGCCGTCATGGTCCTCGGCGCTGGCCGAGGGGTTTTTGTTGCGGAAGCGTTCGAGCTCCGCCCGGTCATCGGCGGCGAGCCAGCGCGCCGCCTGGTACGGCGCGCCGTCAAGGCGGGTCGGCAGGTCGTATTCGGCGGCGAGGCGCGCGGTCAGCACATCGAGCTGCAACGCACCGACGACGCCGACGATCCAGTCGCCGCCATTCGCAGGCTTGAAGACGCGCGTCACGCCTTCCTCGGCCAGTTGCTCGAGGGCGTGCTTCAGATGCTTCGACTTCATTGGGTCGCTGACGCGCACGCGCTGCAATATCTCCGGCGCGAAATTGGGAATGCCGGTGATGCGGATCGGCTCACCTTCGGTCAGGGTGTCGCCAATCCGCAGGCTCCCGTGGTTGGGGATGCCGATGATGTCGCCGGGCCAGGCCTCTTCGGCGAGGTTGCGCTCGCGAGCGAGGAAAAACACCGGCGCCTGCACCGACATGACCCGGCCGGTGCGGATGTTCTTCA
>JBJMQW010000472.1:0-9852 GCA_045802495.1 Allostellaceae bacterium
CGGATAATGCGCATAGGGGCCGGTATGTCCGAACCCCGATGCGGCCGCATAGACAAGGCGTGGATAGCGAGAGTGCAACGCCTCCCAACGATAGCCCAGATTCTCCATCGTGCCGGGGCGAAAGTTCTCGACGAGAGCGTCCGCCTTGTCGAGCAGTCGTTCAAAGACATCGCGACCGGCCGGAGATTTGAGGTCGAGCGAGATCGACTCCTTGCCGCGGTTGACCGAGGCAAAATAGGTCGACTTCCCGTTCTTGAATGGACCGTATTGGCGTGCATCGTCGCCTTGCCCCGGAGGCTCGACCTTGATCACCCGCGCGCCGAGCTCCGCGAGCAGCAAGGTGCAGTAGGGACCGGCCAAGATGCGGGAGAGATCGATGATCGTGATGCCGGAAAGCGGTCCGGGCTGCGCCATGGCTCGTGGTCCTCTTGATGCGGACACCGTCAATAGCGTAGCCCGAGCCGGGCTCGCAACCGCGCTCTTGCGGGCGGCCCACCGGGTTGTGACGGGGCAGGGGCAGGATTATTGTCCGCGAGCAGCAACTCCGTCAGCAGGCAGATGGATAACCGATCCGAGCACGGCGATGACGGGGCCGACCAGCGGAGGTCGGCGGCGTTAATCGGATTGATCATCATCCTGGCGCTGGCGATCGCCGGCGTGGTGCTCGTCCGAGAACTCAGGGAGCGGTCCCGCCTCGAGGATTGCCTCATGTCGGGGCGCACGAATTGTGCTCCGATCGAGGTGCCATTGCGCCGTTAGGGTCGCCTGCGGCCGCGCAGGTTTTCTGCAAACTGGACGCCGCCTCTTGAATGCAGGGCGGCGGATCGGGGATGATTGACGGGATGACTCGTATAGAAGGTCTATGATAATTGTTTCGCTTCGTTTGGTTCCAGGGCATGGGAGACGCTCGCGATGGTGAGGCGCGTGCTCGGCGCAGTTGTTCTCTTGGCTCTCGCCGCAGCTGTGGTGATATGGCGTCTTGGCCCTGGCGCCGACTCCACCCCAGCCGCGGCGCAGGCGCCGGCGCCGGCGATACCGGTCACCGCCGGAACCGTCGCCGCCGAGGATGTGCCGGTGTTCTTACACGGCATCGGCACTGTGCAAGCCTATAACATGGTTTCTATCAAAAGCCGGGTCGACGGCCAGATCGTCAAAGTTGATTTCAAGGAAGGCCAGGACGTCAAGGCGGGAGACCCGCTGTTTCAAATCGACCCGCGCCCCTTTCAGGCAGCGCTGCAGCAGGCGCAAGCAGCAAAACAAAAGGACGAGGCGCAGTTGGCGGGTGCCCAGCTCGACCTCGATCGGTATGAAAAGCTGATTGGATCCGGCTACCAAACTCGCCAGAGCTACGACAACCAAAAGGCGCTGGTCGCCCAGCTGCAGTCCGCGATCAAGGGCGACGAGGCGCAGATCGAGAATGCAAAGCTAAATCTCGGCTACGCCGACATTCGCGCGCCGATCGACGGACGCACGGGCGCGCGGCTCGTCGATAAAGGCAATCTTGTGCGTGCGGGCGACAACACCACCCTCGTCACGATCTCCGAGATAAAGCCGATCTTCGTCAGCTTCACATTGCCTCAGGAGACGATCGACGACATCCGCGAAAATCACGGCAAGACGCCCCTCGTGGTGCGGGCCTATAGCGGTGACGGAAAGAAGCAGCTGGCCGAGGGCAAGGTGACAATGATCGACAACGCGGTCGATCAGGCAACCGGCACGATACGCTTGAAAGCGCGTTTCGATAATGAAGAGGAACGCTTATGGCCTGGGGCATTTGTCAGTGCACGGGTCATCCTATCAGTCCGCAAGGACGCAGCTACGGTGCCGTCGCAGACGGTCCAGCAGGGGCCGAACGGCTATTACGCCTATATTATCAAACCGGACGACACGGTTGAGCGGCGCGCCGTCGATGTGGCTTCGATTCAGGACGGCATCGCGGTGGTGACAAAAGGCCTGTCGGCTGGCGAGCGGGTCGTTGTCGACGGGCAATACCGGCTGACCAATGGTGCGCGGGTGAAAATCTCGGCGCCGCAGGCGAAGGCTGCGGGCTGAACCGCTCCACTTTCCCGCCTACCCGCTTCAAACAGTCTACGTTCGAAGGCGATCGCTGATGAATATCTCTGAGGCTTTTATCCGCCGGCCGATCGCAACGTCGCTGATGATGATGGGCGTGCTGGTTTTTGGAATCGGCGCCTACGGTCTGTTGCCGGTGGCAGCGCTTCCCAAGGTTGATTTCCCCACCATCGTGGTGTCGGTCAATTACCCTGGCGCCAGCCCCGACACCATGGCGACGGCAATTGCAACGCCGCTCGAGCAACAATTTGCCGCGATCCCTTCGCTCGATCAGATGACCTCGACGAGCGGCACGGGGTCGCTCTCGATCACCTTGCAGTTCGATCTCGAGCGCAACATCGACGGCGCAGCGCAGGATGTTCAAACCGCGATCAATGCGGCGAGCGGTCTGCTGCCCAAGGATTTGCCGACCCCGCCGACTTACCGAAAGACCAACCCAGCGGACCGCCCAGTCCTAATCTACGCCATCCACTCCAATTCACTGCCGATCTACAAAGTCGACGATTACGCGTACACGATCTTGGCGCAGAAGCTATCGACGGTGAAGGGCGTCTCCGAGTCCCGAATTTTCGGCCAACGGCCGTATGCGGTACGGGTCCAGATCAACCCAGCCGCGCTCGCCTCGCGCGGCATCGGGCTCGAGGAAGTGCGCAACGCTCTCGTGGCGACTAACGTCAACCGGCCGAAAGGCAATTTGGTCGGGGCGAATCAACTCGTAACCCTCGACACCAACGACCAGCTGTTCAACGCTGCAGATTATTGCAAGGTCATTGTCGCCTATCGCAACGGCGCGCCTGTGCGTCTGGACGACGTGGGCGATTGCGTTGATTCAGTGCAAAATACACGCATCGGCGCATGGTATTTCGACACCCCGGCGGAGGGCTTGGCGATCCAGCGCCAAGCCGGCGCCAATACGATCGAGCTGGTTGACACGATCAAGGAGGTCGTCCCGCGCCTCGAGGAATCGATCCCGCCATCGGTCAAGGTCGACCTCGTTTCCGACCGCTCGCTTGTCATCCGCGCGGCGGTGCATGACGTGCAATTCACGATGATGCTGACCATCGGGTTGGTCATTATTGTGATCTTTCTGTTCTTGCGGACCTTATGGGCGACCGTGATCCCGAGCTTGGCCGTCCCCCTGTCACTGCTCGCCACGTTCGGGGTCATGTACGGGGTCGGTTACAGCCTCGACAATATCTCGCTGATGGCGCTGACGATTTCGGTCGGCTTTGTGGTCGATGACGCGATCGTCATGATCGAGAACATCGTGCGCTACATCGAGCAGGGCGAACGGCCCTTTGACGCTGCGCTCAAAGGAGCCGGGCAGATCGGGTTCACGATCATCTCGATCACCTTCTCGCTGATCGCGGTCTTTATTCCACTGCTCTTCATGGGGGGCATCATCGGAAGGCTGTTCCGCGAGTTCGCTGTCACCGTATCCGTGGCGGTCGTGGCCTCGGCCTTTATTTCTCTGACCCTGACGCCCGTCCTATGTTCGCTTTTTCTAAAGGAGCAAGGGCACCAGCCGACAAATTGGTTCAATCGCGTGGCCGAAGGTTTCTTCAACGCAATGCTGCGCGGGTACGACCGCGGTCTGGGGTTCGTGTTCCGCCACCAGTTCACGGCTCTCCTATCGACTTTGGCGCTGATCGTAATGACTGGCTACTTGTATGTTAAGATTCCCAAAGGGTTTTTTCCGGAGCAGGACACCGGCTTCATATTCGGCCAGGCCGAGGCGCGCCAGGACATATCGTTTCCGGCGATGGTCAAGATCACCCACAAGTTCATCGACATCGTTCGACAAGATCCCGCAGTCTCCGGGGTCTTCGGCTTTACCGGTGCCAGCGCTTACAACCCGACGGAGAACGCTGCCCGTGTGTTCATTCAGCTGAAGCCGCACGACCAGCGCGATCTGACTTCCAACCAGATCATCCAACGTTTGCGGCCCAAGGTGGCGGCAGTCGAAGGCGCCAAGTTTTTCATGCAGTCCGGCCAGGACATCAGCATCGGCGGGCGCCTCAGCCGAACACTTTACCAGTTCACGCTCACCGATACCGATCGGGACGAACTCAATCACTGGACGCCGATCATTGAGGCGGCCATGCAAAAGATGCCGGAGCTTCAGGATGTCGCCTCCGACCAGCAGATCGCCGCGCCCCATATTGCGATTGAGATAGACCGTGACGCCGCATCGCGGCTTGGAATTTCGCCGTCGCTGATCGACGAGACGCTCTACGATGCGTTTGGTCAGCGCCAGGTCGCGACGATGTATGGCTCGACCAATCAGTACAAGGTCGTCCTCGAGGTAAAGCCAGAGTTCCAGAACGATCCGACGGCGCTGTCGAAGATTTACGTTATCGGGCCCGGCGGGACGCAAGTGCCGCTAAGCGCGTTCGCCCGTTTTGGTTCAAAGGTCGACGCATTGTCGGTCAACCACCAGGGACAGTTCCCGGCCGTCACCCTGTCGTTTAACCTGGCGCCCGGTGTGGCGCTCGGACAGGCGGTCGACAAGATCCACGCGCTGATGGCTCAGCTTCGCGTCCCACAGACGCTCGATAGCTCTTTCCAAGGCACGGCGCAGGCGTTCCAAGCCTCCCTGTCCTCGACGCCGCTTCTCGTCGCAGCTGCGATCCTCGTCGTCTATATCGTTTTGGGCATGCTCTACGAGAGCTACATCCACCCCATTACGATTCTGTCGGCGCTGCCTTCGGCCGGCGTCGGCGCGCTACTGGCGTTGATGCTGCTGCACTACGATCTCAGCGTGATCGCGATGATCGGCGTCATCCTGTTGATCGGCATCGTAAAAAAGAACGCGATCATGATGATCGACTTCGCCCTCCAGGCGGAGCGGATTGAGGGAAAGAGCGCGCGCGAGGCGATTCATCAGGCTTGTCTGTTGCGCTTCCGCCCGATTATGATGACGACGTTTGCCGCCTTGTTCGGTGCGCTGCCAATTGCCTTCGGGCAAGGCGCGGGCTCCGAACTGCGCCGACCGCTCGGCATCGCTATCGTCGGCGGATTGCTGGTCTCGCAGTGGCTGACCTTGTACACCACGCCGATCATCTACCTTTATCTAGAGCGTCTCAGTCGCTGGCTCGGGCGTGCCTATCGTCCCTCGCGGATGGCCGACGCCCTTTCCGACATGCCAAGACCAGCTCTCGCGGAGAGCCGCCACGGCGCCGAATGACCTGCCCGACTAAATTACGCGACTAAATCACGCGCAAAAATCGCGAGATCTGGCAGGACAAGTTGCGGGGCATGCAATACCGTGATCGGCATCAACGACGAAATCAAACGGGGAACGAGTCAACCGAAAGGGAGGAGACGACCACCCTGCAACTTCTCTCGGGTAGCCTCGCAATGGCGTTCAGCCAGCCGAGCCCCGAGCAAAACAGCGAGGTAGTGGCCGATGAGCATCTCCGAACCGTTCATCCGGAGACCGATCGGAACCTCGCTGCTGATGCTGGGTGTCCTCGTCTTCGGCATCGGCACGTACCAGCTGCTGCCGGTGGCCCCGTTGCCGAATGTCGATTTCCCGACGATCACGGTCACCGCCAGCTATCCCGGCGCGAGCCCGCAGACAATGGCCTCGGCGATAGCGACGCCGCTCGAAACGCAATTCACCTCGATCCCCGCGCTCGCCCAGATGACGTCGCTCTCCGGCATCGGGACGATGACGATCACCCTACAGTTCGATCTGTCGCGCAACATCGACGGCGCGGCAGTAGACGTGGTGACGGCGATCAATGCGGCGAGCGGAGTGCTGCCCAAGGATCTCCCGACCCCGCCGACCTACCGGAAGGTCAATCCGGCGGATTTTCCGATCATGATCTATGCCGTCCATTCGGACGCAGTGCCGGAATACCGGCTCGACGACTACGCCAACACGGTGTTGGCCCAACGGTTGTCGATGGTGTCGGGGGTCGGGCAGGTCTCGATCTTCGGCCAGAAGCCCTATGCCGCGCGCGTGCAGGTCAACCCGACAGCGCTTGCTGCGCACAGCATCGGCCTTGAGGATGTGCGGGGCGCGCTCGCTGGGGCGACGGTCAATCTGCCGAAAGGTTCGATCGAGGGCCCCCGCGAGCTGGTCGCGCTCGAGACCAACGACCAGCTCTTCGACGCCGCGGCGTATGGAGACCTGATTGTCGCCTATCGCAACGGCGCGCCGGTGCGGCTGAAGGATGTCGGCGAGGTCGTCAATTCGGTGCAGAACACCCGTGTCGGCGCCTGGTTCAACAATCTCGCGGCGGAGGGCATCGCGATCCAGAAGGCGCCGGGCGCCAACACGATTGCGCTGGTCGACACGATCAAGGCGTTGATGCCGAAACTCCAGCAGTCCATTCCGCCTTCTGTTCATGTCGATCTGATGCTCGACCGCACGCTCGTGACCCGCGCGGCAGTGCGCGACGTGCAACTCACGATGCTGCTGACGATCGCCCTCGTCATTGTTGTCATCTTCGTATTCCTGCGGACGCTTTGGGCGACGGTGATCCCGAGCCTGGCGGTGCCCCTGTCGCTGCTCGCCACCTTCTCGGTCATGTGGTTGGCCGGCTTCAGCCTCGACAACATTTCGCTGATGGCGCTGACGATCTCGGTCGGTTTTGTCGTCGACGACGCGATCGTCATGATCGAGAACATCGTCCGCTATATCGAGCAGGGGATGACCCCGTTCGACGCCGCGCTCAAGGGCGCCGGCCAGATCGGCTTTACGATCATTTCGATTACTTTCTCGCTGATCGCGGTGTTCATCCCGCTTTTCGCGATGGGCGGCATTATCGGCAGGTTGTTCCGGGAATTTGCGGTTACGGTGTCGGTCGCGGTGGTGGCCTCGGCGGTCGTGTCCCTGACCCTGACGCCGGTCTTGTGCTCGCTGTTCCTGAAGGAGCAAGGGCTGCATCCGACCGGTCGCCTCAACCGGGCGGCCGAACGCTTTTTCGAGTGGATGATCGCGGCTTACGACCGCGGACTGCATTTTGTCTTCCGCCATCAGTTCGCGACATTGATGTCGACCCTTCTGCTGATGGCGGCGACCGGGTTCCTTTATGTACAAATTCCGAAGGGGTTTTTTCCGCAGCAGGACACGGGCACGGTCTTCGGCGAGGTCAATACCAGACAGGACGCCTCGTTCCTTTCGACCGTCGAGATCGCGCACGAAGTCGTCGACATCATCCGTGAGGACCCCAGTGTCGGCGGCGTTTTTATGTTGGCCGGGGCCTACGCCTATAATCCGTCCGAGAATGCGGCCCGCGTCTTTTTCGCCCTGAAGCCGTTCGAGGAGCGCAGCGATACCGCCGATCAGGTTGTGCAACGGCTGCGCCAGAAAGTGTCTGGGATTCAAGGCGCGAAATTCTTTATGCAGGTCCCGCAGAACATCACGGTAGGCGGCCGTCTCAGCCGGACACAATACCAATACACGCTGACCGACACCGACAATGCCGAACTCGACCACTGGGCGCCGATCCTCGAAGCCGAGATGCGCAAACTGCCGGAGCTGCAGGACGTCGCCTCGGATCAGCAAAACGCGGCGCCGACCATGACGGTCGATGTCGACCGCGACGCCGCTTACCGGCTCGGCGTATCAGCGGCGCTGATCGACCAGACCCTATACGACGCCTTCGGCCAGCGGCAGGTGGCGACGATCTATACCGCGACCAACCAGTACAAGGTTGTCCTCGAAGTTCAGCCGCAGTTCCGGAGCGACCGGACGGCGCTTTCGAAGATCTATGTCACCGGGCAGAATGGGGCGCAGGTGCCGCTTTCAGCCTTCGCGCATTTCACCTCGAAAGTCACACCGCTGTCGGTCAGTCATCAGGGCGTGTTTCCGGCAGTGACCCTGTCGTTCAATCTCACCCCCGGCGTCGCGCTCGGCCAGGCGGTTGAGAAGATCCAGGAGATGACCGATCGGCTGCAAGTGCCGCCGACCTTGAACGCCTCGTTCCAGGGCACGGCACAGGCGTTCCAGGCCTCGCTGTCATCGATGCCGATGCTCGTCGCCGCGGCCATTCTAGTTGTGTATATCGTGCTCGGCGTGCTCTATGAGAGCTACATCCACCCGATCACGATCCTCTCGGCGTTGCCCTCGGCCGGCGTCGGGGCGCTCTTGATGCTGATGCTGTTCCACTATGATCTGAGCGTCATTGCAATTGTCGGTGTTATCCTGCTGATCGGCATCGTCAAGAAGAACGCGATCATGATGATCGATTTCGCGCTGCAGGCTGAGCGGCTGGAGGGTAAGGGCCCGCGCGAGGCTATCCACCAAGCCTGCCTGTTGCGCTTCCGCCCGATCATGATGACAACATTCGCCGCGCTGTTTGGCGCGATGCCGATTGCCTTCGGCCAGGGGGCGGGTTCGGAACTGCGCCAACCGCTCGGCATCGCCATCGTGGGCGGGCTCCTGGTCTCGCAGTGGCTGACGCTCTATACAACCCCGGTCATTTACCTCTACCTCGAACGCCTCGCCCGCTGGCTCGGCGGTGCTTACCGCCCGTCGCGCATGGCCGAGGCCCTCGCCGATTTACCGCGACCGGCACTCGCGGAGAGCCGTCATGGCGCCGAGTGATTTGTCGCAGCTGCACCAGGCTGCGAAATCAGCGAAATTCGAGCAAGAGACGTCGCAGGCGAGCGTCGGCCGCGCGTTCGGCTTTCTTGTTCACGACGTTTCCCGCCTGATCAAACGGCGCTTCGAGCGCCGGGCGCGCCAGATGGGGCTGCCGATCACGCGGCAGCAGGCGGCAGTCGTGCTGAATATCGCGAGCCGCGAGGGCGTCAGCCAGGCCGAGGTCGCGGCCTGGCTCGGGATCGAGCCGATCGCGCTGGTGCGAATGCTCGACAAGCTTCATGAAGAGGGGCTGGTCGAGCGTCGGGCCCATCCCACCGACCGGCGCGTGCGGACTTTGTGGCTGACGCCGGCGGCGGGTCCGGTTGTCGAGCGAATTCTCGGCATCAACGAAGCAATCCGCCACGAGGCATTTGATGGGCTGCCGCCGAAAACGCGCGACGCGGTCATCAATGTGCTCGCCCAAATCAAGGACAATCTCATCCTGCAGGAGGAAGCGGCAGGCGAGCGCGTCCTCGACGGCCTGACGGAAAACGCGGCTGGCGCGCGCGGCGGACTGTAGGTAGCCTATTGCCGGCCCGGTGCCGTGGCACGGTTTGGGCGCGCGATTCTGCTGTCGATGGCTGCGGCGGGGGTTGTAGCCGCGATGAGCGAGTTCCCTTGCCGCGCCGATTCGGACCAAGCGGCGCGGCTGGCGATCCGTTCCGCGCTCGATGAATGGCAGTCGGCCTTCAACAATCGTGACGAGCGACACGTTTGTGATCTCTTCGCTCGAGATCTGATCGCCAATTATCAGGGTCAGCCCGAACGCGATTACGCCTCGCTCTGTCAGCTATTGCGGAGTTCGGTGCAGGATCCCGAGAAAACCTATCGCTATTCGTTCGACATAGACGAGATCATGCTATTCGGTGCGACGGCCATCGTCAGATTGGTTTGGACGCTCGAGATCGAGAACCCCGGCGCCGCCCCGCAGATCCTCAGGGAGCCGGCGATAGACATCTTCCGGCGTCAGGATGATGGAGCCTGGAAGATTTCCCGGTACCTAGCCTATCCGACGGCCCCGTGAGAGCCCCGTTTCGACCCATTCGGTCATCGCCGAGGGCACGTTCTTGGCGGCTGAACCAGAGCCCCCTATAAACGGCGAGAGCAAGCGACAGTTCGCATAGCGCGCATGCCTCTCTTTGCGATCCCATTTCCGGCGATCGATCCGGTTGCGATCTCGC
>JBJMQW010000473.1:0-4140 GCA_045802495.1 Allostellaceae bacterium
CTCCTCATCGTAGTCGATGCCTGCAATCCGGTCGTCAGCGCGCAGCATGTTCTGGTTGAGCAGATAGCCGACAGCGAGATAATCCGGATGATCACCGATCGTGATCATCGTAACGATCTCTCGGCCGTTGAGGAACAAGGTCAGCGGCCGTTCCATAACGACTGCGGTTTCGACAGAGCGTCCCTCGTGGTCGATGCCGGTGACGGAACGGGTCAGCCTTGGGTCATCAGGCTGCGGCCGGACAGCGAATTCCTGCATAAGGTGATGATGGGGCTGTGCGGCTTTTGCGGCAAGAGGGCTCCATGACCGTCTCGTCTCCCGGCGCATGAGCACCGCCGCGCCCTTGCCCCTCCACAAAAGCGCGGCGCCTCTCCGGTTACACCGCCGCCGTCTGATCTCCATGGTGATCCTAATGTCGGCCGGTTAACCACACCCGTCCGCGCGCCCAGCCGATTTTTAGGACCACGCCGGACGTTGCGCGGCGCTCCAGGCATTGACGACAGAGGCGAACATATGCGGACATAGAGCGTGCTATCAAAACCGGACCTCTTTGTGTGCTAGCGGCAGGCTCGCTTTGTCTGACAGTCTTGTTCCCGACGGTCGGGCCGCCCGGCGCATCGAAATGCGGCCGCGGCTGACGACGCCCGAAGAGCTGTTTGCGCATTTCGACGCGCTCGGGATCTGCCACCGAACCTATTCGCATCCGCCCGTCTTCACGGTGGCGGAGGCGGTCGCATTGCGCGGCAGTTTGCCCGGAGGGCATTGCAAAAGCCTTTTCCTCAAGGACAAGAAAGGCGGATTCTGGCTCGTGGTGTTGCTTGAGGAGCGTCGGATCGACCTGAGGAAACTAGCGGCATGGCTGCCCGCGCCGCGGCTTTCCTTTGGCGGCGCTGCCGACTTGGAAAGGCTTCTCGGCGTTCGGCCAGGAAGCGTAACGCCGTTCGCCCTCGTCAACGACGCCCAGCGTCTCGTAACCCCGGTCCTCGACGCCGGGATGCTGGCGCGCGACCCGCTCAACTATCATCCGTTGGTGAACGATCGCACCACCGCCGTCTCGCCGGACGATCTGTTGCGTCTGCTCGCTACTTCCGGTCACGTTCCGCGAATTATTGAGCTGGACGAATTGTCTCATGGCACGGGATGATGCCGCCCTGACTCCCCCGAAGGGGACGCTGGCAGTGCTTGTCTTCCCCTCGTACAGCAGCCATGTTGTTTTCCAAAAGCCCGAAGAGGAAAGCAATGCCGAGTGAACCTTTGATCGGCGGCACCGGTGCCGCCCCGGTAAGGGACGTCACCACCGCAAACTTCATGGCCGAGGTTGTCGACGGGTCTTTCGACGCGCCAGTCGTGGTCGATTTCTGGGCGCCGTGGTGCGGTCCGTGCAAGCAGCTCGGACCGATCCTCGAGAAAACCGTTCGCGCTACCAACGGCGCGGTCCGCATGGTCAAGCTCAACATCGACGAGAACCCCGAGATCGCGCAGCAAATGCGGATCCAGTCGATCCCGGCTGTTTACGCTTTTAAGGAGGGCCGGCCGGTCGACGGGTTTGTCGGTGCGCTGCCGGAAAGCCAAGTCAAACAGTTCATCCAGCGCCTGAGCGGCGGCAAGAGCGGTTCTTCGCCGGTCCAGGAGGCCTTGGGGATGGCCAAAGAGGCATTGCAGACAGGCGATCATGCGAGCGCCGGTGCGCTCTTTTCGCAGATCCTCCAGCGCGAGCCCGCCAATGTCGAAGCACTTGCCGGGCTCGCGCGGGCAACGAT
Source organism: Allostellaceae bacterium (assembly GCA_045802495.1). GTDB lineage: Bacteria > Pseudomonadota > Alphaproteobacteria > ATCC43930 > CGMCC-115725 > AP-15. The sequence continues at coordinate 1,761 of JBJMQW010000473.1, forward strand.
TGCGCGCGGCGAACTCGCCAAGGCGCGGCAGATTCTCGATCGGGTTCCGAGGGAAAACGCAAGTCACGCCGACATTGCCGCGGCTCGTTCGGCCCTCGACCTCGCCGAGCAGGCGCAGAAGGCGATGGCGTCGGCGGGAAAACTGCGAACCCGATTGGCGAAAGACGCTGACGATCACGAGGCCCGCTTCGAGCTCGCGACGGCGCTGTTCGGAAGCGGCGAGCGAGAATCCGCCATCGACGAGTTGCTGACGCTGTTCAAACGCGATCGCGAATGGAACGAGCAGGCGGCGCGCAAACAGCTCGTCAAGTTCTTCGAGGTCATGGGACCGACCGATCCGCTGACCTTGAGCGCTCGACGACGGTTGTCCTCCATGATGTTTTCCTGAGGCTGGGGTAATGAGTGAGCGGAGTGGCGGGGCAGGGCTCGCTGCCATCCTTCCGATCTTCCCGCTGACGGGCGTGCTGCTGCTTCCTCGAGGCAGGTTGCCGCTCAACATATTCGAGCCGCGTTATCTGGCGATGACGCGCGCCGCGCTCGGCGGCGAGCGGCTGATCGGCATGGTCCAGCCAACCGATCCCGACGCTTCGGGGAGGAACCCGGCAGTCTACCCGACGGGATGCGCCGGCCGCATTACTTCGTTTGCCGAGACCGAGGACGGACGGTTCTTAATCACGCTGACCGGGATCAGTCGCTTTCGCATCCGCGAGGAGCTGCCGCTCTTGCAGGGCTATCGGCGCGTCGTCCCCGAATGGGGTGAGTTCGCCAGCGATCTCGAGGATGGGCCCGAGCCGGCCTTTGACCGTCAGCGTTTACTGCGCGGCCTCAGGGGATACTTTCAGCAGCACCAGATTTCGGCCGATTGGGACGCCATTGGATCGGTGCCGGGCGAGCGCCTCGTTACCTCCGTGGCGATGATCTGCCCGTTCGAGCCGAGCGAGAAGCAGGCGCTGCTCGAGGCGTCCGACATCGACGAGCGCGCGCGGATGCTGACAGCGATCGTGGAAATGGCTGTGCTGAACCGTCCGACGGAGGGTGCCCGCGGCGCCCGCCACTGATACCCTAGAGAGATCATGGAAGGCTCATCTGAAATCGATCCGAAGCTTCTCGAAATCCTGGTCTGCCCACTGACCAAGGCTCCGCTGCGCTACGATCGTGAGGCGCAAGAGCTGATCAGCGAGGAAGCCGGGCTTGCATATCCGATCCGCGACGGGATCCCGATCATGCTGGTCGACGAGGCGCGACCGTTGCGCGATGACGAAATCCCGACCAGGCGCCTCCCGGCGCCGCCGCCCTGAGGAACCCGGGAGGGACCGGGCTTGAGCGCGGACGCAACCAGGCCCTGGCCGGTAGAGCTCCGCCTAAAGAAGGCAGAGAAGCTGCTCGAGATCGAATTCGACGACGGCAGCCGTTTTCGCCTCCCGGCCGAATATCTGCGGGTCGAGAGCCCGTCGGCCGAGGTGCAGGGGCATGGCGCCGGGCAGAAGGTTCTCGTGCATGGCCGGGCGCATGTAGGGATCATTGGGCTTGAACCAATCGGCAATTATGCGGTTCGCGTCATCTTTGACGATCTGCACGACACCGGGATCTATTCCTGGTCCTACCTCCGTCAACTCGGCATCGAGCATGAGAAACGCTGGCGTGAATATCTCGATGGTCTGGCGGCGAACGGATTGAGCCGAACGCCCTGACCCAAGTTCAGCCGGCTCGTCCTGATCTTTCTCGCATGCGCGGCTAGAGCGGCTCGCCGCGCACGAGGCGCGGCAGATCCCCGGTTATTCCCATCGCGTCTTGCATCAGCAGACGCTTGAGCGGCGGCAGTTGCTGGACCACGGCAAGGCCGATATCGCGAACCAGCCGAACCGGCGGAAACGAATGCGAGAAGAGCCGGTTGAGCCCATCGGTAACGGTAGCGAGCGCAAAGGCATCAAAGCGTCGCCATTGCTGGTAGCGGCGCAGCACCGAATCGTCGCCGATATCAAGACCCAGGCGGCGTGCGTCGATCACCAGCTCGGCGAGAACCGCGACGTCGCGTATGCCGAGGTTCAGACCTTGGCCGGCGATCGGATGGATCACATGCGCTGCTTCGCCGACGAGCGCCAGCCGGGGGGCGACGTAGCTTGTCGCCAAAAGCAGCGCTAGAGGATAGGCCCAGCGCGGGCCGACGGGCTCGATCGCGCCGAGGAAACCGCCAAACCGGGCCGCGAGCTCCATCGCGAAAGCCGAGTCTGAAAGGTTCATCAGCCGTGGTGCAAGCTCGGCACGTTCCGTCCAAACGATCGAGGATCGGTTGCGCGTCATCGGCAAGATGGCAAACGGTCCCGCCGGCAAAAAATGTTCGACGGCGATCCCGAGGTGAGGGCGCTCATGCCGCACCGTC
>JBJMQW010000024.1:0-6782 GCA_045802495.1 Allostellaceae bacterium
GACGCGCAGCGCCTCGTCGGCGGTTGGCTCCCCCTTTTGGGTGTCCAGATCGACGAGCAGGATCAAATAAGGCGTCTTGCCGCGAAAGGCCGGTTGTATGGCATGGTGCACCTCGCTGTAGGAATGCACGGCCCCCTTTCCTTCGACCTTTCTCCAGGAAGATTCCAGCGTTGCACACCATGGGCAGGCCGTCGTCGGCGGGTAGCGCAGCCGGCCGCATTGCGTGCAGGACTCCAGGTGAAAATCATGCTCTGCGCAATGCCGGAAATATTCGACGTTTTCGATGTCGAGATCGTCGAGGGTGAGGCCCATGCCCATATATTCGCCGCGAATAGCCATGTTCTTTCTCCTTCTCAGCCGCGCCGCATGACCATAGACGAAGCGGTCGACGGGTTGGCCCAGCCGAGATTGGCGCTGACCTCGACATTCCTGACCTGGCGGCAGCCGCCCTCACGGTAATCATAGGTGTGCTGACGTTTGCCGTCGGCGCCGACCGGGCAGGAATCATCGGCGTCGTGGCGCAGCTGGCGGGTATTCTCGATGACCATGTTCATGCCGTGGGTGTAGCCCTCGCAGAGATGGCCGCCGCTCGTATTGTTGGGCCGCCTCCCGCCGAGCTGGATCGCGCCGCTGCTGACGTATTCGCCGCCCTCGCCCTTCTTGCAGAAGCCGTAATCTTCGAGCTGCAGCATCGTCGTGAAGGTAAAGGCGTCGTAAGAGCCGGTGATGTCGACGTCTTCCGGCCCGACCCCGGCATTGGGCCACAGGATCCGCCTGGCGTAATGGCCGGCGACGGTCGAGATCGGACCGTGCTGGTAATGCATGTCGAGCCGCGGCTTGTTGCAGCGGCCCACAACGCCGCGGATCAGCACCAGCGGATGCTTGCAATCGCGGGCGCGCTCCGCCGAGGTCACGATGACGCAGGTGGCATTATCCGTCTCGACGCAGCAATCCAAAAGATGCAGCGGCTTGCAGATAATCCGGCTGTTCAGCACGTCCTCTACGGTAAAGCGCTTTTTGTAATAGGCTTTCGGGTTATTGGACGCGTGGTGGCTGTGCGCCACCTTGACCATCGCGACCTGCTCGGGCTTGGTGCCGTAATCGTACATGTGGCGCATAAAGGTCGGCGCAAAGTTTTGCCCGGCGCTCTGCCAGCCATAGGCGCGATTGTGCAGCATGTCGCCGACCACTGGTGCAGCGGAACGCGCGCCAGTGCCGCCGATGCGCACCTGCGAATAGCCGTTCATCGAGCGGAAGATCGCAACGACCTTGCAGCACCCGGCCTCGATGAGACCGATGGCGATGCCGATCAATGCCTCGGTCGATGAGCCGCCGCCCATCACATCCATGTAAAAGTTGAGGCGCATCCCGAGATCGCCGGAGATGAACGTCCCCGAAGTCGAGTCGCCGCCCTGGTAGGACAGCATGCCGTCGATGTCGGAGGGTTTCAGCCCGGCGTCGAGCATCGCATTGCGGACCGCCCAGCTCCCCAAGGCTCGCGTCGTCCGGCCCGAGCCGCGGGTGTAGGTGGTCTCGCCGACGCCGACGATCGCATATTTGTCGCGCAAATATTTGGGGGTGGTGGCGTCGACCTCCTGTCTCGGCAACGGCATTGCTCTTCTCCCATTTTCGCAGATCCGCGGCCCCTCGGCGCTACCCTCACCCGCCTCGCTGCGCTCGGCACCCTCTCCCGCATTGCAGGAGAGGGGGGACCCAGCGCAAAGCGCTGGGTGGGTGAGGGTCGTGGATCAGATGGCCAACCGGTAAGCTTCCTTTGCGGCGCCGCTGAACAGTGCTTTCTTCTCATCGGCGGAGCAGCCGGCGGCGATGCGCTTGAAGGCGTTCCACATTACCGGGTAGCTGCACATGCCTTTGTCGACCGGGAAATTGCTTTCGAACATCGAGCGCTGCGGGCCGAAAGCGTTGATGCAGGTCTCGACATAGGGGCGCCAAGCCTTCTCCAGATCCTGCGAGGAAGGCGGCATGTCGTTCTCGAAGAAGGTAAAGCCGGTCAGCTTCATGCCCAACCCGCCGACCTTTACATAGACATTGGGGCAAGCGGCGACCTCGCGGACAGCGGTGCGCCACTCGGCGAACGCCTCCTCGCCCTTGCCGGCATAGGGACCGATCGCCAGCGCGCCGCCGACATGATTGAGCACAATCGTCGCCTGCGGGAAGGCGCGCGCCAGATCGACGACATCCCCAAGCTGGGTGTGGAACAGCCACGCGTCGAAGCTGAGCCCGAGTTCCGCCAGCGCGGCAAACCCCTCGCGGAAGTTGCGGTCGCGGTAGAGGCCCCCGGGCGCGCCCGAGCAATAGATCGCGAGGCTCGGATCGGCATGCCAGGTCGCGCCGTTGCGGATGCCCTTGAAGCGGCCGCCGGAGATCGTGACGTGCTGCTCGAGGATGCCCTTGGCGCGGCCGCCGATCCTCAGATCGACATTGCCGATAATCCCGGCGACACACCGCGTCTGTCCATATTTGCCCGACGCGCTCATCGCCGCCACGCCGGTGACGAACTCGGTCTCCCCGAGCGACTTCAGCTCCTGCGGCCCCTCGGCGCGGTACATCTCGCGGCATTCCTCAAAACAGGTCGCGACGATGTTGTGGCCGCTCCCGACATCAGCCAGCAGATCGGGGAGCAGATAGCGGTTACCCGGCCGGTCCCACATGTGGTGGTGCGGGTCGATAATCGGCAGATCGGGCTCGATGATCTCTTCGCGGCGCTTGTCGAGCCACTCCTGACGGATAGGCGCATGTCGGCCCGGCGGTATTGCGGATTGCGGCATCTTTCGGCTTCTCCCCGGTTGATCGTCGGCTATGGCAACTGTGCGCCGGCGCGGCGGGCATTTCCACGGTTTAATTGAGAAGCGGGTCATGCGTCGTCGACAGAGCGGGCCGCTCCTCTGCGAAAGGGGGCGGGACGCCCATAATCGCGGCTGGCGATGACCCCACGGCCCAAGTTCTTATGGGCGTGTTGGCACTAGTGTGGCTAAATACCGCCGATGCCGGGCTGGGAGCCGCCATGCCGCACGCCGAACCAAACCGCCTTCCCGCGACGACTATCGCCCGCCTCGTCGAGGCCGGCGAGCTGAAGGCCGAAGCCGTCGTCAGGAGCTGTCTCGACCGGATTGCCGAGCGTGAACCGATTGTCAGGGCGTGGAGCCATTTGGCGGCGGACCAGGCCTTGGCGGCCGCGCGGGCATTTGACAAGGCCGGTGACAAGGCCGGGAAAAGGGCCTTGCTCAATGGGGTGCCGTTCGCCGTCAAGGACATTTTCGACACTGCCGACATGCCGACAACCTATGGTTCGCCGATCTATATCGGCTGGCGGCCCGCCGGCGACGCCAGCGCGGCGGCATTGCCGCGGGCGGCGGGCGGCATCCTATTGGGCAAGACCATCACGACCGAGTTCGCCAACCGCCAGCCCGGGCCAACGACCAACCCCCACAACCCCGACTTCTCGCCAGGCGGCTCGTCGAGCGGTTCGGCGGCGGCCGTGGCCGATTTCATGGTGCCGTTGGCGATCGGCACGCAAACCGGCGGGTCGGTGATCCGCCCGGCGGCTTATTGCGGCGTTGTCGGCTTCAAGCCGAGCTTCGGGCTATTTCCTCCCGCCGGCATGCGGATCAACACCGAGGCGTTCGACACGGTCGGCATCATGGCGCGCTCGGCTGCCGACATCGCACTGTTTCGCGCCGCGATGATGGCCATTCCCTACGCGCCTCCGGCGATACCCGGTAACGCGCCGCGGCTGGGCCTGTGTCGCGCTCCGCATTGGGAAGACGCGGCCCCGGAGGGAAGGGCCGCGTTGGAGGCCGCCGCCGATCGGCTCGCGGCGGCGGGGGCCGCGATCAGCGAGACCCGGCTGCCGGCGGAATGCGAAAACGGCGACGAACGGCAGCGTGTGATCGGTTCCTTCGAAGGCCTGCGCAACCATATGCCGGAGCTCTATCGGCACGAAGCCCTGCTGAGCGCACCGCTTCGGGATGAGAAGATCGCCTTCGGTCGCGAGCTGACCCTGACCGCGTTCCGCAACGCCTGCCGCGACGCCGAAAAGGGGCGGGCGGCGGCGCGCGAGTGGGCCTCCGGGTTCGACGCGATTCTGACCTTGCCGGCTGCGGGCCAAGCCCCGCGCGGTCTCGCCAGCACGGGCTCGGCTGCCTTCAATGCGTTATGGACGCAGCTTTACATGCCCTGCTTGACCTTGCCGGCCGGCCTCAGCCCGGACGGCTTGCCGGTAGGCGTACAGCTGGTTGCCCGGCGCCACGCCGATGAGCGTCTGCTTGCGGTCGGGCTCTGGGTCGAAAGCCGGCTCGCTGCGGGAGGACGGCCATGAGCGGTCTCGAGCGTCTGTCTGCCTCCGAGGCCGTGAGGCGTCTCGCGGTCGGCGATTTGACGGCCGAGGCGCTGACCCGCGCCTGCCTCGATCGGGCTTCCGCAAACGCCGAGATCAAGGCTTGGGCGTGGCTCGATCCGGAGCAAGCGCTGACCCAGGCGCGCGCCGTCGACCGAGCCGGCCGCCGGGGGGCGCGGGGCGGCGTACCGGGCGGCATCACAGCCGTCATCGACACCGTCGACATGCCGACCCAACACGGCTCGCCGATCTACCGCGGCAACCGGCCTTTTGCCGACGCCGCTTGCGTCGCGCTGATCCGTGCCGCGGGCGGCGTGATCCTCGGCAAGACCGCGACCACCGAATTCGCCAACCGCCATCCCGGTCCGACCGTCCATCCGCACAACCCCGCTCATACGCCCGGCGGCTCGTCAAGCGGCTCGGCCGCCGCGGTCGCGGATTTTCAGGTGCCGCTGGCGCTCGGCACGCAGACCGGCGGTTCGACCATTCGCCCGGCCGCGTTCTGCGGCGTCATCGGCTACAAGTCGAGCTTTGGCGAGTTCAGCCGGGTCGGCGTCAAGATGCAGTGCCACAACCTCGACACGGTGGGCGTCATCTGCCGCAGCCTCGAGGACGTCGCGCTGTTGCGCGGCGTCCTCTTAGCTCAGAACGCGCACCGCGTGGACCGCGGATCCGCAGCGCCGCGGATCGGCTTTTGCCGCACACCTGCCTGGGAGCACGCAGACGGCGACACGCATGCCTTGCTCGAGCGGACTGCTACGGTGCTGGGCGCGGCGGGGGCCATGATGCGCGAGGTAACGCTGACCCCGGCCGACATCCTCGACCATCATCGGCGCATTTTCGAATTCGAAGCGGCGCGCAATTACGCCTATGAATACGAGGTGCACGGCGGGCAATTGAGCGAAGCGCTGCGAGACGGGCTTCTGGCCCGCGGCCGTGCTCTGCCGCTGCCGGCCTATATCGAGGCCATCGAAACCGCGGAGGCGTTCCGGCGCAATCTCGACGATCTCTTCACCGATCTCGACGTGCTGCTCGCGCCGAGCGCGGTGGGCGAGGCTCCCGAGGGGCTTGGTTCGACCGGCGACGCCCGTTTCAATGCGATCTGGACCTTAGCCTGGACACCCTGCGTGACCCTGCCCGCCGGCAACGGCCGCAAAGGCTTGCCGCTCGGCGTTCAGCTCGTCGGCCCGCGCTTTCGTGACGAGGCGCTGCTCGACGCGACCGCCTGGGTCGAAGCCCGATTGCGCTGAGCCTTCCCTGGACTCCAACACCCAAAGAAGGAGAGGACATGATTTACGAATTGCGGGTTTATCACTGCGTACCCGGCCGCCTTCCCGATCTCATAAAACGGTTCGACACGCTCACCTTGCCGCTCTGGAAGAAGCACGGCATCCAACAGGCCGGGTTCTGGACCGTGGCGATCGGTCCGTCGAACCAAGACCTTTATTACATGCTCAAGTGGGAATCCCTCGATGATCGGGCGAAGCGGTTCGCCGGGTTCCAGGCCGATCCCGAATGGGTCAGTGGACGCGCGGAGACCGAAAAGAACGGTCAGATCGTCGCCTCGATCACCAATACAATCCTGCAGCCGACGACCTTCTCGTCGGTAAAGTAAAGGAGAAGACATGCTCTACGAACTGCGCATCTACCACTGCGTGCCGGGCCGCCTTCCGGATCTGTTGAAGCGCTTCGACACGATCACTTTGGGGATCTGGAAGCGGCACGGCATCGAGCAGGCCGGCTTCTGGACGACCGCGATCGGCGATTCGAACCAGGCGCTCTATTATCTCCTGAAATGGGAATCGCTGGCCGACCGCGAGAAGAAATGGGCGGCGTTTCAGAGCGATCCCGACTGGATCTCGGCGCGTGCAAAAACCGAAGCCGATGGTCAGATCGTCGGCAACATCGTCAACCAGCTGCTGGTGCCCACGGCATTCTCGGCCGTGAAATACAGGTATCCCTAGGCGCGGGTTGATCCGGCCGCCGTCGCCCGGCATGGTCGCTCGCGAACAGAGGGGAGAGCGTTGCACAAGCCTGTCTCAGCCGCGGCTGTCGTTGCCGCCGGATCGGTCAAATTCGGCAATGAAATGCCGATTTCGATCATCGCCGGCCCGTGCCAGCTCGAGAGCCGCGCCCACGCGCTCGAAGTCGCCTCCGCGCTCAAGGAGATCGCGGCGCGGCTCGGCATTGGCCTCGTCTACAAGACGTCTTTCGACAAGGCTAACCGCACCAGCGCGTCCGCCCCGCGCGGCATCGGACTGAAGCAGGCGCTGCCTATTTTTGGCGAGATCCGCTCCTCGCTTGGTTTGCCGGTGCTCACCGATATCCATGAGGCTTCGCAATGCGCCGAAGTGGCGCGGGCGGTCGATATCCTGCAAATCCCGGCATTCCTGTGCCGGCAGACCGATCTGCTGCTGGCTGCGGC
>JBJMQW010000474.1:0-4771 GCA_045802495.1 Allostellaceae bacterium
GGCCGTGTCGTAGACAAAGCCCGATGTCATGAAGAGCGCCTCGCAGGTCTCGTCATGCGGGGTACGGGTCGTGCCGCCGCGCACCAGAATCGTCGCTGGGTCGAGAGTGTCGGCGAGGTCGGGTGGCAGGATGGGCTCGGTCATCGGCGGGTTTCTCCAATGTGCGGCCGCGCCGACCCGGGCACCAAAAAGCCCCGGTCCCGCGCGGGCCAGGGCTCCTTTCAGAACGCCCGACCTTTTAGCGCTTGTTTTACGTGGCCGCAAGCCGGTCGGCTCAAATCCACCACGAGATCAGCGTCCTAGCGCACCGCGTTCATCCGTGTCAAGCTCTGGTAGGCGACCAACGGTGCTCCAGAGGGTGTTGATGAACGCTGTCCACTACCGCCTAGGTCTCAATCAGCCCTCAGGCAGCCCGACCGTTAGGCGCATTGCCGAGATGGCGCAGGCGATCGGCGAGGAGACCGGCGGGGAATTGCTGATCGAAGTGTTTCCGGAAAGCCGGCTCGGTCCCGACCCCAAAATGTTCGCGGATTTGCGCAGCGGCGCGCTCGAATTCTTTATGGCGGGCGCGACGCTCGGCGAGGTTGCGCCTACCAGCGCGCTGCCGTTGCTGCCTTTCGCGTTTCGCGATTCGAGGGCGGTATTTGCGGCGCTCGACGGGACGCTCGGCGACCAGATCCGCAGCGAGCTGGCGCAAAACGGCATCCATGCCTTCCGCCACTGTCTGCAGAACGGATTTCATCATCTGACGACCAGCACGCGGCCGATCCACACCGCCGCCGATCTCGCCGGGCTGAAGATCCGCAGCCCGGGCGGGGCGATCGCGCGCGACTTCTTCGCGACGTTCGGGGCGGAGGCGGGGTATGTGCCGTTCAGCCACATGTACGAGGCGCTGAAGGCGCGCAATTTCGACGGCCAGAGCGACCCGCTCGGCGTCGTCTTGTCGCTGAAGCTCTATGAAGTGCAAAGCTGTCTGAGTCTGACCACCCACTGGTGGTCGGGCTTCACGCTCCTCGCCAATAACGGGGCCTGGCGTGCCCTGCCGCGTGACATGCAGGAAGTCGTCGCACTCAACGCCGAAAAATTCGCGCTATTGCAGCGCGACGACATCGAGCAGGTCAATGCCGCCGGCGCCGAGGAGCTTGCCCGCAGAGGCATGATGGTCAACATCGCGGAGACCGACGGCTTCCGTCTCAGGCTCAGGGAATTTTACGCCCGCTGGCGAGAAAAGGCGGGCCCCGCGACCTGGCGCCTGTTGGAATCCTATGCCGGCGAAATCGGCGGATAGCGCGTTCCGCCTCGACGGAAAGATCGCGCTGGTGACGGGCTCAGGGCGCGGCATCGGCCGCGGCGTCGCGCTGGCGCTCGCCGGCGCGGGGGCCGAGGTCGTGCTGGTGAGCCGAACGCCGAGCGAGCTCGACGAAGTTGCGCTCAAGATCGCGTCGGAGGGCGGCAAGGCACGGGCTCTGCCGCTCGACGTCACCCGTACGGATGCGGTCCGCGCCGCCGTTGCCGGTCTCGACCGGCTCGACATCCTCGTCAACAATGCCGGCCTCAACCGGCCGCAGCCTTTTCTCGAAGTCGACGAGCAGACCCTCGACCTACTGCTGGACCTCAATGTCAGGGCGGCGTTCGTCGTCGCTCAGGCGGCCGCCCGTGTGATGGTGGGGCAGGGCGGGGGCGTCATCATCAATGTGTCCTCACAGATGGGCCATGTCGGGTCCGAGCGCGATCGCACCGTCTACGTCATGACCAAGCACGCGCTCGAAGGACTGACCAAAGCGATGGCAGTTGAATTGGCGGGGAAGGGCGTGCGCGTCGTCTCCATCGCCCCAACTTTTGTCGAGACTCCGCTCTCGAAGCCGTTTCTGGACGACCCTGATACGCGCAAATGGGTCCTCAGCCGCATCCCCCTCGGCCGCGTCGGCACGGTCGAGGAAGTCGCGGCAGCCGTCGTTTTCCTTGCCTCGCCCGCTGCCGCCCTCGTTACCGGCTCATCGCTGCTCGTCGACGGCGGCTGGACCGCGTGGTAGTAGCGTTTTCAACACCGAGGCACAGAGCCACGGATCCCGGCTTTTCGCCAGGCCGATAAAGCGGTGGATGCTTTCGCCGCGTTTTCTGAGCCTCTGTGGTAAGTCCTTGGAGGAGACATGCCTCGACACATCAAGAACGCTGCGCTCGGCGGTCCGCAGGAAGAAGCGGACGCCGAGATCCGCAGCGTAGTGGAGACCATCCTCGCCGATGTCGCAGAGCGCGGCGATGGAGCCGTGCGCGGGTTGTCGGAACGCTTCGATAAATGGTCGCCGCCGAGCTTTCGTCTGAGCGCAGGGGAGATCGAGGCGCTCGTCGCCAAAGTTGCGCCGCAAACCATCGATGATATCGAATTTGCCCAAGCGCAGATCCGCCGTTTCGCCGAGATCCAGCGCGCCTCGCTGCGCGATGTCGAGGTCGAGACCCTGCCGGGGGTCGTGCTCGGGCACCGGCACATCCCGGTCGGCAGTGTCGGCTGCTATGTGCCGGGCGGCCGCTACCCGATGGTCGCCTCAGCGCATATGTCGATCGTGACGGCGCGCGTCGCCGGGGTCGCCCACATCACCGCGTGCACGCCGCCGAACCAGGGCGGTCCGCATCCCGAGACGATCGCCGCGATGCATCTGGGCGGCGCCGACGAGATCTACATCCTGGGCGGGGTGCAGGCGGTCGCGGCGATGGCGCTCGGCACGGCGAGCTTCAAACCGGTCGACATGCTGGTCGGGCCCGGCAATGCCTATGTCGCCGAGGCCAAACGCCAGCTCTATGGCCGGGTCGGCATCGACCTGTTCGCCGGCCCGACCGAGATCCTCGTCATCGCCGACGAGACCGCGGACGCCGAAATGTGCGCGACCGATCTCTTAGGCCAGGCCGAGCACGGTCCGACCTCGCCGGCGATTCTGCTGACCACCTCAGAAAAGCTCGCTCATGCGACGATCGCTGAGGTCGAGCGGCAGCTCACCATGCTGCGCACCGCCGACGTCGCGGGTATCGCGTGGCACGACTATGGCGAGGTCATCCTCTGCGCCGACGAGGATGAAATGGTCGCCGAGGCCGACCGCATTGCCGCGGAGCATGTCGAGGTGCTGACATCAGAGCCGCGTCGTTATCTCGAGCGCCTGAAGAATTATGGCGCCCTGTTCCTCGGTCCCGAGACCAATGTCTCCTACGGCGACAAGGTGATCGGCACCAACCACACATTACCGACCAAGGGCGCGGCGCGCTACACCGGCGGCCTCTGGGTCGGCAAGTTCTTGAAAACCTGTACATACCAGGAGGTCAAGACCCCCGAAGCGAGCGCCATGATCGGCGAATACTGCAGCCGCCTCTGCACCATCGAGCGCTTCTGGGGCCACAAGGAGCAGGCCGACCTGCGTGTGCGCCGCTATGGGAGAAGGAACACGGCGGAGTAGACTGGCCTGACCGGTTTTTCTCGACGAATCTCTCAATCATGTCCTCACAAAACCAGCCCTTGCCCATTCCTCAGACCGATCCTCACGCGGGGGTGGAGGCGCATCGAGCCGCGATCGATGCCGCGATTGCCCGCGTCCTCGACGGCGGAGCCTATATCCTCGGCAGAGAAGTCGAGGCGTTCGAGGCGGAATTTGCCGAGTTTATCGGCGTTGCGCACGCAGTCGGCGTCGCCAGCGGAACGGACGCGATCGAGCTTGCGCTGCGCGCTTGCGGCATCGGTGCGGACGACCTCGTCTTTACCGTGTCGCACACGGCAGTCGCGACGGTCGCCGCGATCGAGCGGGTCGGCGCGACGCCGGTATTGATCGATGTTGAGCCAGGCACCTATACGATGGCTCCGCGCGAGCTCTTGCGAACGCTGCAGATGCCGCTATCCGGCCGGCCGGCGGCGGTGCTGCCCGTGCATATCTACGGCCAGCCGGCCGATCTGACCCCTCTCTCCGAGATCGCGCGGGCCCACGGCCTGCGGCTGATCGAAGATTGCGCGCAGAGCCATGGCGCGCTCTACCACGGGAAGACGACCGGATCGTTCGGCGACATTGCGTGCTTCAGCTTTTACCCTACGAAGAATTTGGGTGCGCTCGGGGATGCCGGGATGGTCGTCACAGGTGACCACTCGCTGGCGGCGGCGGCCCGTGAAATTCGCGAATATGGCTGGCGTGAGCGGTACGTCAGCGCCCGAGCGGGCATCAATTCGCGCCTCGACCCAATTCAGGCGGCAATCCTGCGCGTCAAGCTGGCAGCCCTCAATGAGGGGAACGCACAACGCCAAGCCATTGCTGATCGCTACGATTCCGGCCTCGCCAGTCTGCCGCTGGCCTTGCCGACCCGCCGGCCGCAGACTACCCACGTGTTCCATCAGTATGTGATCCGGCTCGCCGGGCGCGACGCATTGCGGGACAGGTTGCGGGCTGCGCGGATCGGCACCGGCATTCATTATCCGGTACCGGTTCATCAGCAGCCAGCCTATGCCGGCCGCCTCGCTTCGGGGCCTTCGGGCCTTGGATTGACCGAGCGGGCCGCTCCGCAGATCTTGAGCCTGCCGATCTATCCGCAATTGCCGGATGAGGCGGTCGATCGCGTCATCTCGGAGATCCGCGCATTTTTCGACTAAGGCGGCTCAATGCTGGTTGATCAACAGCACCCCGCTGCTGATCAACACGATGCCGGCGATCTGCGGCCAGCCGAGTGGCTCGCTCCAGAGAAGATGCGCGATCACGGCGACCAACGCATAGCTGGCGCAGACCGACGGAAGGGCGATCGAGAC
>JBJMQW010000475.1:0-24825 GCA_045802495.1 Allostellaceae bacterium
ACTCAACATGCCGGCGACCGCCGTGCTGATAGCGGTGGAGCAGAAGGCCCAGGGTGTCAGTCCGGCGAAAATAAACAAAGCATAAGGAAGATCTGGAGTGCTATATTTTATTATATTTGAAAATATAAGCGTATAGATAACCATCAGCGACAGCGGTTGCAATAAGGCCCAGCTCCATCCGAGCAGCGAATATCCCCCCCCCATTTTCAAGCGGCTTACCGTCATTGCGCGGAGTAGGCCTGCCGCTTGCCCCAGCGATCGCATGCCGTCGATCAAATCCTCGGCAGTCGAGCGAGTCGGGCGGATACGCTGGACGCGCCTTGCAGTTGCTCTGTGCAAGCCTGCGGACATGTTTTGTGTGGGCTTCGAGTGCACGCAAGGCTCACTTGGCTGTGGGATGCCGATGCGCTTGCGCAATCACGTCAGCGATGATGCGCTGGCTGAGCGGCTCACAAAACATCGCGACATGCTCACCCACCACATCGTGAACCCGGACCCCTAGCGATGCCCGAGCGTCCCATCCTGCACCTGCATCTTCGAAGTGCCATGGGGACGATCGGGGCGACCGGAAGAGGTGAATCTCGCCGTCAAACGGGCGTTTCGGCCGATACTCACGGATCGCTTTCCAGGTGACGTTCACAATCTGCGTATAGGTCTCTTCTTCGGGGGTCGGTGGGGCGCGCGGTGTCATGCGTGCCCGTATATGATCGCGCGTTCGCGGGACCAGCCGGCGAGAGCGGATAAGGGACCAGCTATGCAATACCCAGTCAACCGGACGCTTGCGCCAATACCCATTTACCGGTGTGTCGAACTCCGCCAGCAGCGCGACTTCAAGGGCTTGCGCCTGCAGTTGCAGTGCGATCTCGAGGGCGACGATGCCGCCTTCGCACATGCCGCCGAGCAAATAAGGGCCAGTAGGGTGGATTGCGCGAAGATCGCGCCGGAAATGGCTCGCAAGATCGGGAAGCGAGGTATAAAGGGGTTGGCCAGCGTGCCACCGCTGCTGTTGCAGAGCAAAGATGTCCAGCAGGAAGAATGGTTGGTCCGATCCAAGGGCGTGGCTCAGGTTTAAGAATTCGGGCATCGAACCGCCGCGGAAGAACGGCGGCAAGGGGCCGCTTTCTTGGAGCGGGACCACAGACGATTTCCCAGCCGCCCCTCCTTGAAGGCGTTGCGCGATGGCCTTGATCGTAGGTCCCCGAAATATCAGAGAGACTGGAAAGTTGATCCGATAGGCTCTGCTGATCTCGGCGGCGAGACGGGCTGCGAGCAACGAATGGCCGCCGATGTCAAAAAAGTTTGAGGTGGTTGTGGGGGGCTTTATCCCCAACACCTTTGTCCAAAGGCGCGCCACGGTTTCCTCGACGAGATTGTCCGACTCGCTGGCGATACAAGCAGGTTGCGGTGAATTCGTTTCCGGGGCGTGCGGCGCACCTACACCCCCGCAGCCGCTACCAACCACGCCGGTACCGGATGAAACCTGCCGGCTGCGGAGATTGTTTACCGCGATCCGACTGGGCAGTCGGGGCAGTTGCGAGAGCAGCGTGTGCGGCCCGGCCGTCACGGCTCTCACCAAGTCGACATAGTGATCGAGAAAGCATTCGATCTCGTCGATGGTGAATAAGTCAGTGCGGAAGTCGGCGGAGATCCAGGAACTCTCACCCCCTTCGTCGAAGCTGGCGATACTCAGATCAAAAGGGACCGCCGAGGCCTCGACGAAATAGGGCGTTGCCTTCAGATTGCCGAAATTCTTCCAAGGTGCCGCCGCCTTGACCGACGCGAACAAGACTTGAAAAATGGGATTCCGGGTGAGGTCGCGCGAGGGCCCAAGGGCCTCCACCAGCCGCTCGAAAGGCACATCCTGGTTCGTCAGGGCGTCGAGGATCGTGTTGCGGGTCATCTGCAGGAGCTTGGTAAACGCCGGGTCTCCCGACAAATCAGTTCGGACCACCACCAAATTTGCAGAAGGGCCGACGACTTCTTCCAGCTCGACGCTATTGCGGCCGGCAACCGGCATGCCGACGACGATGTCCGTTTCTCCGGTGTATTGAAGCAGCGCGATCTGAAGGACCGTCAGCAGGAACGCAAACGAGGTCGTATTGTTCTCGGCCGCCACGGCTCTGAGCTGCGACACCAGGTCGTCAGGCAGCCGGCGCGCCCGACTTGATCCGGCAAACGATCGCTCAGTCTGGCGCGCATTATTCGCCGGCCAGCGCAGCGCCGCGGGGGCTCCGGCGAGCTTGTCGACCCAATATGAGAGCTGACGCTCGAAATCCCGGCTGTCGAGCCACTGCCTTTGCCAATCGGCATAATCGCCGTATTGAAGAGCCAAAGGTTTTAGATCAGGGACAGCACCGCTGGAAAACGCTCCATAACATGCCGTAAGCTCGTTAGCGAATAAACCAAGCGACCACCCATCGCAAATAATGTGATGCAAAGTCACGAGCATTATGTGGCTTTGGGGCTCAAGCCTCAGCAGAACCAGGCGGACTAGGGGCCCTTTGGTCAGGTCGAAGGGTTTATTCACCTCCTCGCGGGCGCGCGCATAGGCTTCTTGCGCCAAGACCGCGGCCGGATACGCGCCGAGATCGATCAGCGATGAACCAGGAGGTTGGGTCCGGCCGACCAACTGGGCAGACTGCCCATCGTGCATCGCAAAGGTCGTCCTCAGGACCTCGTGGCGATCGCATATGGTTTTGAGGCTCAGATCGAGAGCCGCGATGTTCAGTTCGCCGGTCAATTGCACGCCGAAGAATAGATTGTGTATTGCATTGCTGCCTGACAGCAGTTCTACAAACCATATTCGTAGTTGGGTAGAAGACATCGGCCAACAGCGTGGCTCTTCCACTGTTGCCGACTCCTGTGCAAAGGGTACAATCACAGTATCGGGTCGCGCTCGTGCTAACTTATCGGTTCAACAATGTTTATTACGGTTATAGGGGCGACAGTAAGAACCGTTGAGAGAAATCTCAGTGAAATGGCGAATTTTTTTCGTTATTGACACAAGCGCTGTGATCCAGAGAGGGACGGGCCCTGTTTGTTGCCCAAACCGTTATCTCTGCAATATGACGACAGTCCGTAGTGAAGACGGATTTCATTTGAGGCAAGCTCTAAGATTAACGAAAGCGGAAGCATACACGAAAATGAAAAGAACACGCAAGCAATGCACGGCTGGCTCGCGCTCCCAACTCCTCCGGTGAACCCCCAGGATTGAGGATGACGCACAGATTTTTCAGTTGTCGCAGCTATTCCTCGCTGATGCCTCTGCACTTTGACGGCCACCCGCTAAGCCCTCATTCCGACTTTGGTCATGGGGCAGGCCCGGCGCGGATTTCACCGGCAAGGCAAGGAGCGTTCCGTCGCCGGTAATCAGGCGTGCGCCGCGGCCGTAGGTCAGCCACGCCCAGATCCAGTTCAGAAAGACCGCCACCCGGTTGCGAAAGCCGATCAGGAAGAAGATGTGAACGATGCCCCACAGGACCCAAGCAATCCAACCTGTCAACTTGATCCAGCCGAGATCGGCGATCGCCGAATGGCGGCCGATAGTGGCAAGAGTGCCCCTGTCCCGATAGATAAAGGGCGGCGGTATCGGTTTGCCGCACACCCGCGAAGCGATCAGTTCGCCGACATAACGGCCTTGCTGCTGAGCGACCGGTGCGAGACCGGGCAGCGGCTCGCCGGTCGCGCCAGTGGCGAGCGCCGCATCGCCGACGACGAAGATCTCAGGGTGGCCGGGGACAGTCAGATCGGAAGCGACCTTCACCCGCCCGCCTTTGCCAGCGAACATGCCGAGCCATCGCGCGAGCGGCGAGGCCTCGACACCAGCGCACCAGATGACATTCTTCGCCTCGATGCGCTCGCCCCTTGCTACCACGCCCAGCGCGTCGATTGCCTCGATTGGGGTGTCGAGCAGTACTTCAACTCCCATCCGCTTGAGCGAGCGGTGGGCATAATCGGCAAGCTTATCGGGAAAGCCCGCGAGCATACGCGGCCCCGCCTCGACCAATAGAATGCGCGCCGTATGAGGGTTGATATGGCGAAAGTCGCGCGACAGGGTCGCGTGGGCAAGCTCTGCGAGCGCTCCCGCCATCTCGACACCCGTCGGCCCGGCGCCGACCAGTACAAAGGTCAAGAGGCGCTGGCGCACCACCAGGTCGGTCATACTTTCGGCTTCTTCGAAGGCGAGCAGCAGGTGCCGCCGTATCAACGTCGCATCGTCGATCGACTTGAGGCCGGGCGCCAGTCGCGACCAATCGTCGTGGCCGTAATAGGCATATTGGGAGCCGGTCGCCAATACCAGGTGGTCGTAGCTCTGATTGGCGCCGAAGCGGATCTCGACCTGTCGCGCCGCGGCGTCGATGCCGATCACCTCGTCGAGCAGCACCGTGGCGTTTTGCTGGTGGCGAAGGATCGCCCGTATCGGCTGCGCAATATCGGCTGGCGAGAGCGCCGCGGTCGCAACCTGGTACAGGAGCGGCTGAAACAGATGGTAGTTGTGGCGGTCGATAACGGTCACATCGACCTGAGACTGCGCCAGCGCCCGTGCCGCTTCGAGCCCGCCGAAGCCGGCGCCCACAATGACCACATGCGGTCTCTTGCTCACCGCGCTCTCCGTCAGTTGCCCAGCCGGGGTCGCCGAGCGGCGTCATCCAGCGTTTTCGCGCCGGCGAGTGCCTTCGTTGCGGGCTCGGACACGGGAACCTCCTCAATGACCGGTTTCATGGGAACGAACGGTCCTGCGCGGAGAAGGTCCGACCGCGCGGCGGCTGAGGGGGTGCTCAAGGCAGAGAGATTACCGGCCTCCTCGCCGCAGGAAGCAGGATCATCATCGTGCCCTTTTGTCGTTTGGTAGTGGCAATAGAGAGCGGTGCGCTAGAGTGTCCATCAGGGTTCCGGAGATGATGTTGTTGCGAGCAAAAGACGCCGAGCAGAGCCGACGAGGCGGGGATCGCCCTGACCCCGGCATCCTCGACTTTGTCGGGCGCTCAGGTCTGGTGCGGTCGAGCGCGAATGCGCAGTTCGAACGCCTTCCCGGCGGCGTTTCTTCAGATATTTGGCTGGTCCGCGCCAACACCGCCGCCTTCTGTGTCAAGCGGGCATTGCCACGGTTGCGAGTAGCCGCCGAGTGGCATGCGCCGATCGAGCGCAACTCGACGGAAGCTGCCTGGATCAAGGCGGTCGCCGGGTTCCTGACGGATGCAGTCCCCGCTCTGTTGGCGGAGGACGCCGCAGGCGGAATTTTCGCGATGGAATATCTGCCGCCGCAATCCTTCGAGGGGTGGAAGGCTCAGTTGCAGCGCGGATATGTGGTCCCGGCCATGGCGGCCGAGATCGGGCGTCGGCTGGTGCGCATTCACGCGGAATTCGCGAGATCTACTGCCGCCGAGGCGGAGTTTGCGACCGACGCGGTCTTTCATGCAATCCGGCTCGAACCCTACTTGTTGGCAACCGCGCGAGCGCACCCTGACCGTGCCGCGGCGTTGGAGCGGCTAGCCGAAACGACGGCGAATACCAAGCTTACGCTGGTTCATGGCGATGTCAGCCCCAAGAACATTTTGGTAGGCCCAAGAGGCCCGGTGTTTATCGACGCCGAATGCGCCTGGTTCGGCGATCCTGCCTTCGACCTCGCCTTCTGCCTTAATCATTTGCTCCTCAAATGCCTTTGGGTCCCGCAGGCGGCCTCCCGACTCTTGGCGGCGTTCGACAGCGTGGCCGCGTCATATCTGGCCGGCGTCGATTGGGAGCCCGCGGAGGAGATCGACCGCCGGACCGCCGGTCTCTTGCCTGGTCTTTTTCTCGCCCGGATCGACGGCAAGTCGCCGGTCGAATACCTGACCGACGAGCGGGACAAGGACAAGGTGCGGCGCGTCGCACGGTCGCTCCTCGCCAATCCCGCCGGTCGGCTGACCCGGATACGACAGGCCTGGGCGAGCGAAATCGCGGCGTACCTATGACGAGGTGTAGCCGATGAGCGAAGCGCGAATTGCACACATAATTGGACGACGGGTTTGGGACTCGCGGGGTCGGCCGACGGTCGAGGCCGAGATCCTGCTCGACAGCGGTGCGGGCGGGCGGGCGATCGCGCCGGCCGGCGCATCGACGGGTGCGCACGAGGCCGTCGATCTCCGAGACGGTGGGGACGCGTTCGGCGGCTTCGGGGTCGATCGTGCGGTTGCCAATGTGAATGACGAAATCGCGGCGGCTCTGCGCTCGATGCCGATCGCGGACCAAAGCGAGATCGACCGGCGGCTCATCAAGCTCGACGGCACACCGAACAAGGCGCGGCTCGGAGGCAACGCAATCATTGCCGTATCCATGGCTGCACTGCACGCTCGCGCGAACGCGCGCGGCGAGCCGCTGTGGCGCATGCTGGCGGAGGGCGGGGCGGCCGCCCTCCCGATGCCGATGATCCAGATTTTCGGCGGCGGAGCGCACGCCGGCCGGCGGGTCGACATCCAGGATTTTCTGATCGTGCCAGTCGGCGCCGAGTCTTTTGACGAGGCGCTTGCGATGGCGGCGCGCGTATACCGGGCGGCCGGGGAGATCATGGCGGCGCGTGGACGGCTGCGCGGTGTCGCCGACGAGGGCGGCTGGTGGCCGGAATTCGCTTCGAACGTCGAAGCGCTGGATACTCTCGTCGAGGCGATCGAGCGAGCCGGGTTCATCCCCGCCGACGAGGTTGGCGTCGCCGTCGACATTGCGGCCTCCCAGTTTCGCGGCGGCGATCTCTATAGGCTTGCCGCGGACGGCGTCGAGCTGGATACGCGAGAACTGGTCGAGCTTTTGCTCAGTTGGTGCAGGCGTTACCCGATCGTCTCGATCGAGGACCCCGTCGCCGAAGACGATGACGCGGGCATGATCTCGTTCACTGCCGGGATCAGCGGGCAGATCCAGATCATCGGCGACGACTATCTGGTGACGTCGGCGCAGCGGGTTGCCGCAGCCGCCTCTCGCGGCGCCTGCAACGCGGTTCTCTTAAAGCCAAATCAGGCCGGCACTGTCACCGAAACCAAAGCGGCGCTCGACACGGCGCGGGCAGCAGGATGGCGCACTGTGGTCTCGGCGCGCTCGGGCGAGACCGAGGATGTGACGATCGTTCATCTCGCCGTCGGATGGAATGCGGGCCAGCTAAAGGTCGGCTCCTTTGCCCGATCGGAGCGAATGGCGAAATGGAATGAAGGGCTGCGCATCGAAGCCGCTCTCGGCAGCAAAGCGGCCTTTGCGGGATGGCCGCGGAAATGAAGGCGGTGTTGCAATACCGCGCCAGTCCCCGGTTGCGGCAGCGGCTCGCCGAACTCGAGTTCTCGACAGTAGTCGTGGAAGAAACCGACAAGGTGGGGTTCCTCCGCGAGATGCGCGACTCCGACATCCTGCTGCATGTCCTGGAGCCTGTAACCGCCGCCGTGATCGATGCGGCGCCTCGCCTACGGCTGATCCAAAAGATCGGAATCGGCGTCAACACGATCGATCTCGATGCCGCCCGCCGCCGCAGCATCGCCGTCTGCAATATGCCGGGGACCAATACCCAGGCGGTCGCCGAGATGACCTTGTTGCTGATGTTGGCGACATTACGCCGACTGTCTCAGCTGGACGATTTGACGCGCACGGGACGCGGCTGGCGGCTCGACCCCGAGATGACGGACGATCTCGGCGAGCTGGCGGGCCGGACAGTGGGACTGATCGGCTTTGGCGCCGTCGCCCGTCGATTGACGCCGATGCTGCGGGCAATCGGCGCCAAGGTCGTCTACAACAGCCGGCAGGCGGAGGCGAACGCGCCAATACCGTTTCTGCCGTTTCGCGAAATACTTCCGGCCGCTGACATCGTCTCCTTGCATCTGCCGCTGACCCCGGCAACGGCCGGCATGATCAATGCCGAGGCCCTGGCGGCAATGAAACGCGGAAGCGTGTTAATCAACACGGCTCGCGGGCCGCTGGTCGAGGAGGCAGCCTTGTTTGACGCGTTGGCCAGCGGTCGGCTGCGCGGCGCCGGGCTCGATGTATTCGCCCGCGAGCCGATCGGCACGGATGACCCGCTCTTGCAGCTGCCCAACGTCATCGTCACACCCCATCTGGGCTGGCTCACAGCCGAGACGGTGGACCGCAGCGTTGCGGTGATCGTGGAGAATTATCGTCGGCTGCGCGCCGGCGAGCCATTGCTACACCAGGTGGTCTGAGCAACAAACGCTGCTTTATTCCGACGGCATGTCACGCTGAGGCGAGCGCGCGGGAGGCGCGATGTTGAACCGCCGAGAATTCACCGGGATGTTTGCCGCTGCGGCGGTGGTTCGCCGGCGCCGCTCGGATCGCCCCGCGTCTCCCCCGGTCCCGGCCCCGGCCCCGGCAAAGGAACCCAATCTCGCCCGCATGCTGCGGACGAAGAAATTGCGGCTGGCCGTGTTCCCAAATGATCAGCCCTATTCCTTCAAACGTTCGCCGGGCGGCGAATGGTCGGGCTTCTGCATCGCGATGACGCGCAGCCTGGCTTCCGAGCTCGGGATCGAGGTCGTCGTCGTCGAAACGAGTTGGGCGGAAGCGGCAACAGATCTGAACGCTGGCAAGCTCGATTTGGCTTACGCTCCGAGCCCTTCCGCGCAATCGGCAATGTTCGCGGATTTCGCCGATCCGCTCTTCCACGATACTTATGCGATTGTGGCGCGCAAGGGCTTCGCCGCAAAAAGTTGGGCGGAGCTCAACGCCCCGGAGACATTGGTTGCCATCGAAACCGGCTCTCCCCGCGAAGAGGCGGTGCGGCGTTTCGCCGGGAACGCGGCGATCACCGGGTTCAAGAACCGCGACGAAGCCGAGCAAGCCGTCCAATCCGGCCGTGTAGATTGCTTGATCGCGCCGGTCTTTCATGCCATCGCCGCTCTGAAGATGAACCCGCAATTGGGCGAACTCGTCGTACCCACCCCGCAATTGCGAGTCGCGGTTTGCCCGGCCCTTCCTTATGACGACGACCGTCGCCTCCGCGGTGTCGTCGATGCGTGGGGCGAAGACAAGCGCGCGACCGGCCAAATCCGTGGATGGATTACGGCAAGCCTCGCCGAGCTCGGGATCGCGCCCGGCGACCTGCCGACGGATATATCATTCTGAGCCGGCTCGATCGGCCTGCTCGAGCTTTTCGCGCAGGCGCGTGAGCCGGTAGCCGAGCGCGAGATAAGCGCCCCAGGAGAGACGGCTCTCAGCAAAGGCGGCAGGATCGCAGGCGTGCCGCTCCCGCAGATAAGCGATCACGGAGGAATCGATGGGAATGCGGCTGAAATCATGCAGCAGCACCCGGCAATGCGCCGCCGCGTAGGGACCGATCCCTTTGAGGCTGATCAGATATTCGTGCGCCAACCTTTCCGGCGAACCCTCACCTGACGGGGTAATCGCACCGTCCTCCAGCATGCGCCGAGTAGCCGCAATCAGGGCGGGCGCGCGAAAACCGAGCTTGGCTCGCGCGCGCAGCCGGTCCTCGCCATAATCGAGAATTGCATCGGGATCGGGAAATGCGCCATTGCCGGGCTCGGCCACGACCGCATTGACCATCCGGCAGGTCGACGACCAGCTCGTATTGATCGTCAGCACGGTCTTGACGAAATCCTCGTAGAAGGACGAGCCTCGCAACATCCGCCCACCGCCCCGCCCGATGAGCCCGGCCGTCTCGGTCAGGGCGGCGACCGCCCCCGTAGGTTCCCAATCGGCCGACAACCAGCGCCCCACTCGGCGCAGGATCTCGCTCTCGGCAACGCTGTCAAATCCCGCCCAGCCTACGTGAACGGCGCCCGTGTGGCGCTGGGTGACTTCTATCTGTCCGAGCCGCTCCCCGATCTTCTCAACGCGGGCGAGCCGCCCGGTATCGCCGTCCCAATGCCATGGCGCGAGGTAAACCCATCCGTGGCTTGCGACGGTCAGCGCCAGATCAACCGGCCAGCGAAGATCCAGAACGCTCTCGTGCTCGGTGCTCAGGCGGCCTCCAACGCCTGCGAGAGATCGGCAAGGATGTCTTCTTCGTGCTCGATCCCGATCGACAGCCGCACATAATTCTCGTTGACGCCGGTCTGCAGCTGCTCCTCTGGAGAGAGCTGCGAGTGCGTTGTCGATGCCGGATGGATCGCGAGGCTGCGCGCATCGCCGATATTGGCGACATGATAGAACATCCGCAGCGCGTCGATGAAACGCCGGCCGGCCTCGACCCCACCCCTCAGTTCAAAGCCGACGAGCCCGCCATAACCGCCTTTCATATAAGCATCGGCACGGCGCCTAGCCTCGCCTGTCATCTGGCTCGGAAAGATGACGCGCGTGACCTTGGGATGCTCCGACAGGAATTTGGCCACCGCAATCGCATTGGAGCAATGCGCGCGCATGCGGAGCGGCAACGTCTCCAGCCCTTGGATGAACAGAAAGGCGTTGAACGGGCTCATCGGCGCGCCGAGGTCGCGCAGCAAGGTCACGCGCATCTTGAGGATGTAGGCGATCGGACCCAAAGGCTTGGCCGCCTGGGTCCATACCGCGCCGTGATAGCTCGGGTCAGGCTGGTTCAACAGCGGAAAGCGATCGGCGTGCTTTTCCCAGTCGAAATTGCCGCCGTCGACGACGACGCCGCCAATCGAGGTGCCATGACCGCCGATATATTTCGTCGTCGAGTACATGACCACAGCAGCCCCGTGGTCCAGCGGCCGGCAAAGCACCGGAGCCGCAGTGTTGTCCACTATCAGCGGCACCCCCAATTCGCGGCCGATCTTTGCCACTTCGGCAATCGGGAACACTTCGAGCTTCGGGTTGGGCAAGGTCTCGGCGTAGTAGCAGCGCGTCCGCTCGTCGGTCGCCCGGCGGAAATTCTCGGGGTCAGCCGGGTCGACGAACCGAACCTCCATTCCCATCGTCTTCATCATCGTATTGAGGAAGAGGTTCCAGGTGCCGCCGTAAAGGTCGGTGGAGCTGACAAAATTGTCCCCGGCCTGGCAAATGTTCTGCACGGCGAACAGCGATGCGGCCTGCCCCGAGGCGAGAGCCAGCGCCGCGACACCGCCGTCGAGAGCAGCGACGCGCTCCTCGAGGACAGCAGTCGTCGGGTTCATGATCCGCGTGTAGATGTTTCCCAGCTCCGCCAGACCAAACAGGTTGGCAGCGTGCTGTGAATCTCGGAACTGATAGCTTGTCGTCTGGTAGATCGGGACCGCAACAGCGGTCGTGGCCGGATCGCTCCGGTACCCCGCATGGAGCACGAGCGTTTCGGGATGCTGGCTCTTGATCGGCATTCATCTCTCCGTGGAAGGCACCGGGCCGGCACTCTGCCACGAGCTCGACCGCAGGGTTAAGCGGCTTTCGCGGGAATCCGGCGCGAATCCAATCGATCCCTCACGCGGTGCTGGCACAATTTCGCTTCGATCGCGTTTGCTCGGTTATGTGCTCTTTTGCCGGACGCGACAGGTGAAGACGCCCCAGGGGGTGCCGGGTGCTGGCGGCACCATTCCCGCTGAGCCCAGCATTTCTGCGCTACGAGAGGCCGCCGCGGGCTGCACGAACTGCCATTTGTACCGGAACGCCACCCAGACCGTATTCGGCGAAGGTCCCGAACGGGCGCGGGTCATGCTGGTTGGCGAGCAGCCCGGCGATGCCGAAGACCTTGCCGGACATCCGTTTGTCGGGCCGGCGGGGAAATTGCTCGACCGCTGTCTTGCCGAAGCGGGAATCGATCGCGCGCTGACCTATTTGACAAACGTCGTCAAGCATTTCAAATGGGTGCCGCGTGGGCCGCGGCGCATTCACAGTAAACCGGGTGCGGTCGAAATCGAGGCCTGTTTCCCCTGGCTCGAGGCCGAAATCAGGGTCGTGGCGCCGGCGGTCGTGGTCGCGCTTGGAGCGACCGCCGCGCAAGCGCTGTTCGGCAAAGCCTTTCGCGTGTCGAGGGATCGCGGCCGGCTCATCCCCTTCGCGCTGGCGCCCCATGCCCTCGCCACAATGCATCCTTCGGCGCTGCTGCGCGCCCCCGACGAGGAGACCCGCCGTCACGAGATCCTCCGCTTTGTCGAGGATTTGCGCCAAGCTGCGGCGATATTGAAACAGCCCCCAACATGATTCCGAGAGGTCGGTGAAGCCTGCGCAGAATCTGATCGCCGCTGGGATCGCCGCCACTGTGCTGATGGCGGTAGTGGTCGTGGTGGCGGGTGTCTGGTCGGGTATCGGCGATTCGGATATCAGCGGCGCCGGCTGGCTTGCGCTGGCACTGGGCGTGGTTATCACGCTGGGTTTGGGCGTCGGTTTGATGGCGCTGGTGTTCATCAGCAGCCGGCGCGGCTATGACGAGGCGGCCCGCAAGGAGGATTGACGCCGCGTGCCTGTCTTTGAATTAACCATACTTGCGCCGCTACTCGACCTTAGGTTAATTCTGTCGCGACCGATGCCTGCATTTGTCGAATCGCGCTTGCGCTCTCGGCGGACCCGTTGCAACTTCACAGGGCGCGGCGACAAGGGGAACTTGTCTTGAAGAGGCCTTCGAAGGAGTTGGACGAGCCAGGGTCGGCGCCGAAATATGGGCGCGGTACCGGCGTGCCAAACCCGATCGACGTGCATGTTGGCGGTCGAATTCGGATGCGCCGGCTTTTGTTGGGGATGAACCAGGAAACGCTCGCCAACGCCCTCGGCCTTACGTTTCAGCAGGTCCAGAAGTACGAAGGCGGCGCCAACCGCGTAAGCGCCTCGCGACTGTCGGCGATGGCCGAAATTCTCGGGGTGCCAATCTCATACTTTTTCGGCGACTTGCGCTCGGAAGACACCGAGATCAGCCCCGAGGACAAGCAGTGGCGTGAGCACCTGCAACGGCCCGAGACGATCGAGTTCATCCGTCTCTACTACGCCATCCCTGATCCCAAGATCCGCCGTCAGTTTCTCGAAATGGCGAAAACCGTCGCCGAATCCTTTCAAGAAAAGGTCTAGATGCGCTATTCGGCCGCCGCGGCGGCGCGGCTGGCACGCTTGCGGTTATTCGCATCGAGCAGGCGTTTGCGCAGCCGGATCGATTTCGGCGTGACTTCCACAAGCTCGTCATCCGCAATGTAGGCGATTGCCTGCTCCAAAGTCATGATTTGCGGCGGCGTAAGGCGCACCGCCTCGTCCTTGGCCGTCGTGCGGATGTTGGTCAGCTGCTTGCCCTTGAGGGGATTGACGTCGAGGTCGTTGCCGCGGCTGTGCGCGCCAATGATCATTCCCTGATAGACCTGCGTGCCGGGCTCCAGGAACATCGGCCCGCGCTCTTCGAGGTTCCACAAGGCATAGGCGATTGCCGGGCCGTTGGCGTTCGACACCAGCACGCCGTTGCGGCGGCCCTCGATCGGTCCCTTGTCGGGTGCGTAGCCGTGGAACAGGCGGCTCATCACACCGGTGCCCCGCGTGTCGGCCAGAAATTCGCCCTGATAACCGATCAGACCGCGGGTCGGACCGAGGAATGTGAGTCGCAATTTGCCGCCGCCCGACGGACGCATCTCCTGCATTTCCGCCCTGCGGCGGCTCATTTTGTCGACCACCACTCCGGCGAATTCCTCGTCAACGTCGACGACGATCTCTTCGATTGGCTCGAGGCGGCGGCCGCTTGCCCGATCGGTGTGGAACAATACTCGTGGGCGTGAGATCGACAGTTCAAACCCCTCGCGCCGCATCGTCTCGATCAGCACCCCCAATTGCAGCTCGCCACGACCGGCAACTTCGAAGGCGTCCTTCTCATTGCTCTCGCTGACGCGAATCGCGACGTTGCCCTCGGCCTCGCGAAATAGGCGCTCGCCGATCATGCGCGAGGTCACCTTTGTGCCCGCCTGGCCGGCAAGAGGACTGTCATTGACCGAAAAGGTGATCGCCAAGGTCGGCGGATCGATCGCCTCCGCGGCGAGCGGCGCTGTAACGTCAGGAGCGCAGATCGTGTCCGCAACCGTCGTCAGTGCGAGACCGGCCACGGCAATGATGTCGCCCGCCTGAGCCTCCTCGATCGGCCGGCGTTCGAGCCCTCGAAACGCCTGCAATTTGGTCAGGCGCGCCTGCTCGATCACCTTGCCGTCACGGCTCAAGGATTTGACTGGCATATTGAGCCGGGCCGCCCCCGAGTGAATTCGCCCGGTCAGCACCCGACCGAGATAGGGGTCGTATTCGAGCGTCGTCGCCAGCATCGTGAAGGGCTGATCGGGCACAGCGGATGGCGGCGGAACATGGGTCAAGATCAGCTCGAACAGCGCAGATAGATCCTCGCGTGGACCATCGAGTTGATCGCTCGCCCAGCCATTGCGGCCGGAAGCAAAAATCGTCGGGAAATCGAGCTGCGCTTCCGACGCATCGAGCGCCGCGAAAAGATCGAAGATCTCGTTATGAACGGCCTGGCCGCGGGCATCCGGCCTATCGACCTTATTGATGACGACAATCGGCCGAAGCCCCTGGTTCAACGCCTTGCCGACGACGAATTTCGTCTGCGGCATCGGCCCCTCGGCGGCATCGACCAGCACGAGGACGCCGTCCACCATCCCGAGGATGCGCTCCACCTCGCCGCCGAAATCGGCGTGGCCGGGCGTGTCGACGATGTTGATGCGAACGTCTCGCCAGACGACCGAAGTGCATTTCGCGAGAATCGTAATGCCACGCTCGCGCTCCAGCTCGTTCGAATCGAGAGCGCGTTCGGCGACTTGTTGATTGGCCCGAAAGGCGCCGCTTTGCCGCAGCATCGCATCGACCAGGGTCGTCTTGCCATGGTCGACATGGGCGATGATCGCGATGTTGCGGATATCCATATACTTCTCAAAACCTCACCGCGCCCGAGCGGGCGCGAGCTCATCAGGCATGGCCCGCCTGAGCGACGAGCTGTGCCAATTCTGACGCCGACGTGGCTATCGGTTAGATGGCGCGGGAGCTGCTGACCTCGCGGCAGATGGGGAGCGACCGGTCACGGGTCAAGCCGCAGAGAAAACTGCAGTTATCGGCAACGCGAGCGACTGAGGTCACGGCGGCGAGGGGCTTGGGCGATGAATGTCGGGATCAGCCGGCCCCGTTGCGGTGAGCCAGCGTCGGGCCCGAGGCGACGGCATCACCGCAGACATTGGCGACAGCCGTATCACCAGGGCTGCCTACAGCTTGCACAGCCGTGGCCTGATCGCCTATATGACTTACCGCCGGCGGGCGCTCCTATGGCCAGAAACCGTGCGCGATCCCTGCGTACTCCGGCATGGAGAACCCCGCGGGCGGCTGAGATGGGCCGAGGCTACGGAATATCGCTGACAGGCTTTGAAGTCTTTGGCAGAACCGATTTTCAGAGCGGCCCTGCCGCGATGGAGCCCTCGACAGCGGTTGGGTATAGCTTCCGCCCTACAGGGACAGGTCCGCGAAAGGCGGATGCTCTGATCCCCGGTAGCTCAGTTGGTAGAGCGAGCGGCTGTTAACCGCTTGGTCGCTGGTTCGAGTCCGGCCCGGGGAGCCAATAAAGACAAGGGGTTAGGCGATAAACAAGCCTAGCCCCTTCGTCGTTCTGACGGGTATGGCAACGACCATGGCAACATGAGTCCCCGTATCTTCAACCGCTGACGCGCGCGAAAGAGCCTTGAGGCGCACCCGAGCGTGGTGATCGGGGTGCATCGGCGTCCTTGACCGGTCGACTTTTGGGTAAGGATCGAGCAACCGTATTCTGGCATAACGTGCGCATGCCAGAAAAATCACCCGTTCACGTTGCGGCGACAAATCAATCAGGCCCGCGGCGACCTCTACGCCATCGCCGACGATCTCGAATTCTTGAAGCTACAGATCGCCAGCTTGCCGACCCGCGCCTACGTGAGCCGGCTTGCCCTGATGGCGACCGGTACCGTGTGGGCGCTGATCGGTGTCGTCGCGATGCTCGCCCGATGATCGACGATCAGGCCTGGTGTCAATCGAGCGGCACCCATTATCGAGAATTGGCGGCGTGGCTTCGCGAGATCGGCGCGTCGACTGCACGCCGCGAGATCATGACCGCTACAGCCGTGTCGTCGCTGTGTGCCGCACCGAGAGCGCCGAATTGAATGCGGCGATGGTCCGCCGCGGCTGGGCCGTCGACTATCCGAAATACAGCGGCGGGCGGTATCGCGCAGACGAAGAGCAGGCGCGCCGCGAAGCGCTTGGGATCTGGTCAGGGCGCTTCGAGATGCCGTGGGAATGGCGCCAGCAGGCCGGGCACCGGCCCGCCTCAGGAGCGAGCATAGGGCTCTAGCTCGATCTCATCGAACGCGCCGTATTCGCGATCGGCATATCGAAGGGCACGTTGCCGCTCATCGCCTCCGCTGAAAATCGCAACCTCGATCGAACTCGCCGTCATCGCACAGCTTTTCGACGCGCCAATCGCCAGGGTGCTCGCGATCCCGGAACACTTTGGCGCGAAAATCGTCCGGACTTGAGCCGCTCATCGGTCCATCTCCCTTGCAGTTTCGTACTCGCGGCATTCGGTTAATGACGGCATTTGCCAATTATGAACCTTGACCTATCGGACGACGAGTCCGCCGCCCTCGCCCGGCTGCTCCGCAAGACGATTGACGAAGATCGCTACCCGCTCTCGCCGCGCGTTCGGCTGCTACAGGCCATCCTCGACAAAATCGAGCCGTCCCCGGCCCGCGAGCAGCCGCCACCGCTGAAGACGTATGCCCCGCCGCGATTTATCCGCGGAAGGCGTCGGCGTGGTTAGGCTCGCCCTCCCCATCACAGGCTCGCCACCCTTCCCCCCTGACGGACGGGCCGACAGTCCAGCACGTCCACCGGCGGCGGGCGCAGAAGCGTCAGAAGATCGCCAGGTCTCTCTCCGAGCCAGACCGGCCAGTCTTCCTCCTCGAGCACGACCGGCATCCGGTCATGGATTAGCGCCACCACCTCGTTGGCTCCCGTCGTGATGATGCAGTAGCTCCGGGTGACCTCCCCGTCTGGCGATTTGAACACCTCCCACAGGCGACCGCTTTGCCGATCGCGCTGCCGTCAATTAATGGGTGATTTCACAAAGGGTTCGCACCAGCGACGCGCCTTCCTCAACCATGTACTTGTGCGCGAGCTCAACGGGGAATAAGCGCTTGCCGGTCCGCGAGCACCGCAGCACCGGCAGGCCGGCCTCACCACACCGCTTCGTCATGGCGTTGCTGAGGACCTGCACGAGCCGGCGGCGATTTTTCGGAGTGGCCTTCCACTCGACCGCGACCTCGAGCGCCAAGTGATGCGTGACGGCCGTCACGTGATTGCCCGCGAGGAACTTTGCCTCAAGGGCCGCCATCCTGAGATCGACGCGGCGGTCGACCTCTTCATTTAATTGTTTGACCAGGATACCCTTCACCATGCCGCCGATGCGGAGCATTAATTTTTCTTCGTCGATCGCGGGTCCGCCGGTTGCCATCATCTGCCGAACCGCACGCTTCATCGCGATGATGGCTCCCACCGATCGGCTGCAAAGCAAACGAACCTTGTGGACCGTTTTGCTTCGCGGTTCCGCCGCGCAGACCTGTCTCCTCAAGCACGACAGTTGCCGGCGACGTCGGCATTCCCGTCGTGAGATCGTGGCGGAAGGTATTGAAGACGCCTGAATCAACGATTCCATAGCCAGTTTGCACGAGTCCTTTACTGTAGGTCCCGCTTTTATCCGAATAGGTCGCCTCATCGGTGTTTGGGGTTTGCGGGACTGGGATTGCGTCTTGGAAGGCGGTTCGATACCGAACAAGGAAATCATCAGTTTGCGGGGACGGCGCGCATCCTGGAGGAACAGGGGAGAGTTTTGTTAAGTCGGCCATACCTACTCTCCATAATCTTTATTGGTTTTCGCGATGACTCGCCGTAGTCCCGCTTGATCCGCTCGACGAACGCCTTTGTCATGTGATGCGATTGCGGGCTTTGGATCGGCGTCGTGACGGCACCAAGTGGAGGTCGTGTGCCAGGGCGACTTGTTAGCAAGAAACGGACACCGACATCTTTACCCCGCTATTGGTGTCCAGCCCCGAGGAAATTGGGGCATTTGGGGTCGCCAATCACTCAGCGGCTCTCGGATTTGGCCGGCTCGCGAACCATCGGCTGGGTCGCCAAAGCCAAGAAGGTAGAGAACCCGTTTGAACCACGGAGCGGTCACGGCACCGTGCGGCTCGAGCAGCTGTTCCATCCGCTCGAGCTGGAGGCGGGCGTAGCGCGCACGCTGGTCGAGCTCGACCCTCGGCACGCTCTTGTTCCGAACCTCTACTTTCAACATGGCGCCCTCCTAGCGCACGCCCCGACGGCAATCGAAGGAGCGAGCCGCTTCATTAGACCGCCCGCGGTGCGATAATCTGTGAACCAGCTCACACACGCTGTCGATTTTTGTGAGGTCGTTTATCTACGTGATGATCCTGTGTATCTGTCGGCGTGAGCGCGCACGCATATGCAGAATTCAAATGATCCAGACCGGCCCGGGCGCGCCGGTCTTTCAGGGGACGGCGGAGCGCCAGTCGCGCTAAACCGGCCTCCAGATCAGCAACACTGCGCCGCTCGGAAGGGTATTGGGCAGCACCCCCGGGTGCAGTCCAGAGCAGCGCAGAACCGTGAAGGGAAGACGAACCCTCAAGCAGGAGGCTTTCAATGAAGTTCATGGTGAACTGGAGCATCGATCAGGATATTGGATCACTGTGTACAAGCGGTGGAGTTGGATGTCGCCACAGGAGCGGGCGAATAACATGCCGGCAGGCGGAAAGCTGCTTGGCCGCTGGCATGATATGGCCGGGCGCACCGGGTCGCGATTGTCGAGTCGGATGACCTTGCCGCCGTCCACCGCTGGATCGGGCAGTGGAACGCCTATATAGACGTCGATCTTACGCCGGTTGTGGATGACGAGGAATCGGCTGCCATTGGCCGGCAGATCGTTGCTGATAACAACGCGTGAATGATCTTGGGAGGCCAGGCCAGGGGTTCACAGTCGGAGGTTCAGCGATCGTGTTCGCGGTGATCCCCTGGGCTGTTATAAAATCGTTGGCGGAATTAAACGCACGCGAGAGGAGACATCTTCATGACCAGGTTCGGCCTGATCGCAGGAATGGTGATTGAAATGCTGCTCACGGGGGCCGCGATTGCCGATGACCAACATGTAATTGCTCAACAGGACAGCCTCAAATGGGCGGCCGCGCCGCCGGTACTGCCGAAGGGGGCGCAGATCGCGGCTCTGTATGGCGATCCGGACAAAGCGGAACCATTCGTCTTCCGGCTCAAATTCCCGGCCGGCTACAAGGTGGCGGCCCACATGCACCCCAACGATTATGACGTGACGGTGCTGTCCGGGACCATGTACTTAGGGATGGGCGACAAGTTCGATCCGGCCCGAGGAGCGGGGCTGAACGCCGGTGGTTACCTGCACCTTCCAAAGGGCATGCACCATTACGAATGGACCAACGAGGATACGGTAATCCAGCTGAGCGGCGTGGGGCCGGTTGGAATGACCTACCTCAACCCGGCCGACGATCCGCGCAAGAGCCAGTAGCCCAGAGGGAAAGACGGAGGCGCGCAGAGCCCGGTCCGGCAACAGCCGGGACGCGCTCAGAGCTCTTTAATGCAAAAACAAAGCCGTGGACCGCCTAAACCGGCATCCACAACGGACAATTGAGCGCGCGGCCGCCCCGTAGCGGCAAGGCCGGGATCAGGAACGAAGCGGATCCGGTGCTGTTGTCCGGCCAAAAGGCGATCAAAGCCTAGACCCGGAGGCACAGCAATGGCGAAGCTCGACAATAAGATCGCTCTTATCACCGGTTCGGATTCGGGGATGGGCCAGGCCATGGCCGAGGCCTTCGCGCAAGCCGGCGCGAACATCATCATCACCTTTCACACCGATGAGGCCGGCGCCGAGGAGAGCCGCCGCCGGGTGCAGGCGGCGGGCCGGAAAGCGATGGTACGGCAGACCGACGTTCGGGATGAGAAAAGCGTCGCGCGCCTGTTCGAGGCTGTCGGCAGTGAGCTCGGCGTACCCGACATCCTGGTCAACGACGCGGGCGTGGGCAACGGCGGAGCCCGCGTCGGCGAGATGACGATGGAAGAATTTGATCTCGTCATCAAAACCGATCTCTACGGCCCGTTCTTCTGCTGCCGGGAATTTATCCGCCGGCGGCAATCCGCAACCGGCGGAAAGATCATCAACATCACGTCGGTGCACGAGGCTATTCCTAGTCCCGGCAGCGCGGCCTACGGCGCCGCCAAGGGCGGATTGCTGACCTTCACCCGGTCGCTGGCGCTCGAACTCGCGCCACGGCGGATCAATGTCAATGCGATCGCGCCCGGCCTCATCCGCACGCCCATGACGGCACAACGGACCGAAGACCCGGAGAAGATGAAGGAGCAGCTGCCCAACATACCCTGGAACCGGCCGGGAGAGCCGTGGGAGGTCGCCCGCCTCGCCCTCTATCTGGCTTCGGAGGATTCCGACTATGTCACGGGCCAGAGTTTCACGATCGACGGCGGGCTGGAAATGAACTGGGGTCAGGGCGCCTGAGTCCCGGCTGGAGAACAGGAGGCGCTATAAAGCAGAGGCTCCGCGCATCCCGCCCAATCGCGGGATGCGCGGCAGACTGCGCCAGCCGGACGGAACCATTATTTCGAAGCCTCTTCGGGCATTCGCCCGTCGTGATCGGTCAGCCGCAGCGAGGGCGTGACGCTGACGAAGAGCGGCGTGATGGTGTAGCCGTCGCCATTCGTATTGATGGTCACAATCGCGGCGGCCGGTTCGCCGTTCACGAAACAGGAGAACAGCGCGAAATTGCGGTAATCGCTTGACGCGAGCGCTTCGAAGACAGCTTGATGCTGGGCGGTGATATTCGTGGTCATGGCGCGCCCTGTTGCGCGGCAAACAGGATGAAAAGACGTATTGCCTCACCGGAGAATGTTCCCCAGACGACGAGCGTTGCCTCACCGCCCGTGTTCCCGTTGCCTTACTGATCTCCCGCCTGAGCCACAGCTCCCCTTCTCGATTCTAAATCAATGCTTACTGATGTTGGCCCTGTGACAGACCACCCCGGCCGGACGGGCGCTCTGGAGTATTTGCAGAGTTCGAGCGCGCGATCATTCAGGAACGGATACACAGCGGGCCTGCCCGGGCGCGAGCGAAGGGCACCAAGAGCGGCAGGCCGATCGGTCGGGCGAGGATCGACGCAACGTAAGAAGCGGCGGCCGCGCCGCGCTCGGGAGGCCCGCGAGTGCGGCACCGTTGTGGGCGTCGTGCAGCGGATTAAAGCCGAGATGGCGCGCGCCAACTCGCGGCCGTAGTGAGCAG
Organism: Allostellaceae bacterium; assembly: GCA_045802495.1. Lineage (GTDB taxonomy): Bacteria > Pseudomonadota > Alphaproteobacteria > ATCC43930 > CGMCC-115725 > AP-15. The sequence continues at coordinate 21,236 of JBJMQW010000475.1, forward strand.
CAAGCGATTTGATTTAGCCGTTGCTCTGCGCGGCAAGCGCCTCGGCCTGTTGCCGGTAAAGCTCGTAGATGGCGAAACCCTTCATCGGCTGGATCAACAATTCTGTTGTGGCCCACACCAGTGCGTCGAGCCGGTCCGGCGAATAGCCCGCGGCGTCCCGGTCGAAATCCGAGGTGAAATTGGTCATCTGATCCTCGAGCTGCGGGAACGACCCGATGTGGTGCATTCGGCCCTGCTCGTATAGCGCCGAGACGGGCTCCGCCCTGGTGACTTTGCCGCGGCTCGCATGCACGGCGCTGAACGACACGTTGGGATCAACCATGCGAAGCGTGGCTGCAACCATGTCGCCACCATTGTTGGTTTCCGCCACGATGCGGTCGGCATGATGGGTCCGATAAGCCGCAATAGCTATTTTGGCCCAATCGGTCGGTGAATATTTTCCCGACAGATCCTGCAGAACATAGCCCTGCCCGTTGGCATCTTTGCCGACCACGACAATGCCGGTCTCGTCCGCGTCTTCACCGGACGTCACCGCGGGATCGATCGCGACGACAACGCGCTGCAAGGACGGGGCGCTGGCCATTCGGGCGGCATCGATAATCGCGTGCGTCCACAACGCGCCCGGCGTGTCATTGAGAAGTTCGGCGTTAAGCTCCTGCCGGCCAAGGCGGGTGCCCTCGTATTTCCGGATGATTTGATCGAAAAACCCCGGCGCTAGGTTTGCGCGGTTTTCGTACGTCGAGCCACGCGTGACCACGACGTCATGGCCTTCGCGCGCAAGTAATTCCCGGATCAGCTTGGTCGGCCGGGGGGTCGTCGCAACGAGACAGCGTGGCTTGCGTCCGAGTCTCAGCCCGAATTGCAGCATGTCCCAGGTCTCGGGGTGTGACCACGCAGCCAATTCGTCACAGACGGCCGCGTCGTGCTGGGGACCGCGCAACCGGTCGGGCTCCTCGGCACTGAAAGTCGTCGCGATGGCGCCATTCGGCCAGGTGAGCCGCCGTTTCGAAGGCTCGTAGTGTGGTCGGAACCATGGCGGTGCGACCGCAAGAATGCCGCTCGCTCCTTCGACCATGACATCACGCACATCGGCGGCAGTTGCAGCGACGATTGCAATCCGGCTGGCCTGCCCAAGTGCCGCCTGCTCGCATACCCACTCCGCCAGGGTGCGGGTCTTTCCAAAGCCGCGACCGGCAAGCAACAGCCAGATCTGCCACCAATCGCCGCACGGCGGAAGCTGATTCGGCCGCGCGACGGCTGGCCACGAGTTTTCAAGGGCCTCGACGAGCTGCGCGGCAAAAGAACTAGCCATCGATCACCGCTCCTTTACCGCCCCGATCTTCGAGCGCTGGCAACGGGGCGCTCGTTTCATCAAGATCGCGCAATGCCGCAATCACGGCCTCTCGTGCCTCCGGATAGGGCGCCACCGCGCCGACGATCAGAGCAATTGCTTTCGAATAATCGGAATTGATCAGAAGATTGTTCTGGATATTCAACAGCGGTCCGCGCTGCAGCTCGCCGGTCAGCCGCCCGCTTTCCCGGAGATTTTCGTGCAAACGTCCCGCCAGCAGCGCCAGTGCGTTGCCGTCCCCCGCCTCGGACGCCGCGCCAAATCCTCTGTAAAGAGCATTGCGAATAATTCGATAATGGTCGATCAGCGCAACAGATTCATCCGCGACTATTTCTTCGAGCTGATATTTTGTCGCTCCGGCGCCCGCGATGTACGTTGCACGCGCTTCTGCCGAGACGTGATTGATCCAGTGCCGGCGCAATGCGTGATAGTCGATTTCGAACTTTCGCGCCGTCCCCTTTATCGAGGCGCCGGCCGCGAGAAGCCGCTCGATCCGCATGCGCTCGAGATGGTTGCATCCCTGACATCGCCCGGTTCGCGAACCTTTCTGCCGAGCCATGGCTTCCCCGTGATCAGTCTTATTTAAAAAGTGATGCCGTTTTTCTGTATCGGCAATAAATATCCCCTCAAACACCGTAACTTATAGTGCGAAATTGCGGCGCGGTAATGGCGATACGCAACTGGGCACTCACCTTCTTTCAAGACTATAGAAGATCCCGAATTTATTAGAGCCTTCGGGCCCAATTGTTGTGCCTATTTAAGCGCAACATGCCCGCCAGGTGGTTGCGGTCGAATGCGTGCTAAGCAATGCCCAGCGTGGCGGTAGGCCGGGCGGCAGCGTCCATGAGTACAAATGCGTGATCGGGCGGCGGCGGATCACCGTCGCATCGTCGATGGATTTGAGACCGGGCGCCAGCCGCGGCCAGTCAGTGTGGCTGAAATAGGCGTATTGCGACCCGTCGCCAGCACCCGGTAGTCGTAGCACTGGTTGGCGGCAAAGCGTGTCTCGACGCGGCGCGCCGCTGTGTCCACGCCGGTCACCTCGCCGAGCAGAACCGTGGCGTTCTGCTGATGGCGCAGCACGGCCCGGATCGGCTGCGCTATATCGGGCGGCGACAGCGCCGCAGTCGCGACCTGATACAGAAGGGGCTGGAAGAGGTGGTAATTATGTCGATCGATCACCGTCACATGGACGGGTGAACGCGCCAGCGCGGGAGCGGCTTCCAGCCCGCCGAACCCGGCGCCGACGATGACGATTTAAGGCTGCGCGCTCACTGCGAGGGCTCCGATCAGCCGCCCTCGGCGAAATCGGGGAACAAGGTCATCCCGCCGTCGACAAATAGGCTCGCGCCGACAACGTAGTCGGATTGGTCGGAGGCGAGCCACACTACCGCCCGCGCGATGTCCTCGGGCTCGCCGATCCGCTTGTACGGCACCAGTGTCATCAGTTTCCCGTAGGCTTCGGGCGTGTTCCAAGCAGCGGTGTTGATCGGCGTTCGTATTGCCCCGGGGGCGACGCCGTTGACCCGGATCCGCTGAGGGGCGACCTCTTGGGCGAGGGTTTTCATCATCATCAGGATGCCGCCCTTCGACGCCGCGTAGTTGGCGTGGGCAGTCCACGGAATGATCTCGTGAACGGAGCTGATGCAAATGATCTTGCCGGCGGAACAGGAAACCGCTTGCACGACACCGCGCCGCCGGAATTCGCGGATCGCTTCGCGGGCGCAGAGAAATTGGCCCGTCAAATTGACGCCGATCACGGCGTCCCACTGGGCCAGGGTCATCTCATGGAATGGCGCGTCGCGTTGAAGCCCGGCGTTGTTGACGAGGATGTCGATCGTGCCAAGCTCAGCGATGGCGTGTGCGAACATCGCCTGGACTTGGTCTTCCTGCGAGACGTCCGCCCTGTGGGCGAAAGCCCGAACCCCGGACCGGCGTATTCCCTCCGCCACGGCATCGGCGCGGTCCTCGCCGACCACGTAATTTACGACGACGTCGGCGCCGGCCTGGCCAAGCGCGATCGCGACCGCCTCGCCGATGCCGGAATTGGCGCCGGTCACCAACGCTTTTTGACCGGCGAGGACTTTGACTGGCGCCTCGGTCACCGATCTCCTCCTGGGCTTGAGCCACATACCCGCAGGCTAACGGCGGAGGGGCGACGCCGTCCCGCGATCCCGATAGACTATCTGGCGAATATCCAGAGTGGAGCCCTTGATCACTGCCGATCACATCGGCAGGG
>JBJMQW010000476.1:0-4171 GCA_045802495.1 Allostellaceae bacterium
GGGGCCTCTTCGTGTTCGCGCCTTTCGTCCAGCAATACATTCAGCCGGCGATCATCGATTCACTCGGACAGGTCCCAGGGATCGGCGCGCTCTTTGCCGGGCCGCCGCTCGGCATCGGCGTTCTCACGGCCGGGTTCATCCTGGCGATCATGGTATTGCCGTTCATCTCCTCGATCATGCGGGACGTTTTCGAGACCGTGCCGGCAATGCTGAAAGAGAGCGCCTATGGCCTCGGTGCGACACGAGCCGAGGTCGTGTGGCGGGTCGTTCTGCCCTACACCCGCATAGGCGTCGTTGGCGGCATCATGCTGGGGCTCGGCCGGGCGCTCGGTGAGACCATGGCCGTCACCTTTGTCATCGGCAATGCACACCGGATCACCGCCTCGATCCTGCAACCGGGCACGACGATCTCCGCATCGCTGGCAAATGAATTCACCGAGGCCGTCGGCGATCTGTATTTGTCTTCCCTGGTTGCGCTGGGGCTAATCCTGTTTGTGATAACCTTCATAGTGCTTGCCATGGCCAAGCTGATGCTGCTGCGTCTGCAAAAGCGGGCAGGAGCTTGATCGCATGAATGTTTACGGCCAGCGGCGAATGCTCAACGGAGCGATCATGGCTCTGTCGGTGGCGGCAACCGGCTTTGGGCTCCTGTGGCTGGTCCTGGTGCTGTGGACGCTGCTGTGGAACGGCTTCAACGCAATCTCCCCGGTATTGTTTGCTGAAATGACGCCGCCGCCCGGCAGCACCGGGGGCTTGCTGAACGCCATTTTCGGCAGCGTGGTGATGACCTTTATTGCGACGCTCATCGGGACGCCCACCGGCATTCTGGCGGGAACCTTTCTGGCTGAATACAGCCGAGGCAGCCGGTTTGGCGAGGTCGTCCGTTTTATCAATGACATCCTCTTAAGCGCGCCGTCCATCATCGTCGGATTGTTCGTCTACGAGATGATGGTCGTTCGGATGGGGCATTTCTCGGCTTGGGCCGGAGCCGTAGCCCTCGCGATCATCGTTATCCCCGTAGTGGTGCGAACGACGGAAGACATGCTGAACCTTGTTCCGAATGCATTGCGCGAGGCAGCGGCGGCCTTGGGTTCGCCCAAGTGGAAGGTGATCGTGATGGTCGCTTACCGCGCCGCCATTCAAGGCATCGTGACGGGTATCATGCTGGCCGTCGCCCGCATCGCCGGCGAGACAGCGCCGTTGCTCTTCACCGCCCTCAACAATCAGTTCTGGAGCACCAATTTGAACGCGCCGATGGCGAATTTGCCTGTGGTCATCTTTCAGTTCGCGATGAGCCCTTACGCCGATTGGCAACTCCTCGCATGGGGCGGCGCCTTGTTGATCACGATTACGGTCTTGTTCCTCAACATTGCTGCGCGAACCCTCGCCTCCTGGAGCACGTTTAAACAATGAGCGAAGCCACTGCACGGCGCGCCATGCCGATCTCCTCCGCCGGTAGGTTTCAGCATGTGGCGCAGCCCGCTGCTCGCCCCAAGGTTGTGATCTCGAACCTCGATTTTTATTACGGCACATTCAAGGCATTAAAGAACATTACATTACCGCTTCATGACAAACGGGTTACCGCCTTCATTGGACCTTCGGGATGTGGGAAGTCCACTTTGCTTCGCGTCCTGAACCGGATCTACGAACTCTATCCGGGACAGCGTGCCACCGGCGAGGTCAGCGTTGACGGCGAAAATATTTTGTCCCCGGGTATCGACCTCAATCTGCTGCGCGCGAGGATCGGCATGGTCTTCCAAAAGCCGACACCCTTTCCGATGTCGATCTACGACAACATCGCCTTCGGCATTCGGCTCTATCAAAAGCTGCCGCACCATGAGCTTGACGACCGGGTCGAATCGGCGTTGCGCCGCGCAGCGCTTTGGGAGGAAGTGAAAGACAAGCTGCGCCAGAGCGGGCTGGGCCTCTCGGGAGGGCAGCAGCAGCGTTTGTGCATCGCCCGCGCGGTCGCGATCCAGCCGGAAATCCTGTTGCTTGATGAGCCGGCCTCTGCACTGGACCCGATCTCGACCCAGCGGATCGAGGAGTTGATTGCCGAGCTGAAGGCGGATTATTGCATCGCAATAGTGACCCACAACATGCAGCAGGCGGCCCGCAGCTCCGACTTCACCGCGTTTATGTATCTCGGTGAGCTGGTCGAGTTCGATGAAACCGAGGTCATCTTCACGCGCCCGAAGCAAAAACACACGGAAGACTACATTACGGGCCGGTTCGGTTGAGCCGACCGAAACAGAGAGGTCAGCCGATGGCTTTCGAGCATCTGGTCAAGGCGTATGACGAAGAACTACAAAAGCTCAACAATACGATTGTTGAGATGGGGGGCCTTGCCGAAACTCAGCTCGGCACGGCCATCGAAGCAGTAGTCACGCGGGATACAGAGATCGCTGATGCGGTCGTCAAATCCGACGCCAAGGTCGATCAGCTCGAGCGCGATCTCGACAATCTGGCGATTCGACTGCTCGCGCTTCGGCAGCCGGTCGCGCGCGATTTGCGCGAGATCTTTGCGGCGCTCAAAATTGGCAGCGACCTTGAAAGAATTGCCGATTACGCCGCCAACGTCGCCAAGCGCTCGATTGCCCTCAATCAGACCCCGCCTGTGCGGCCCGCGTACGCGTTGCCGCGGATGGCGCAGTTTGCGCAGCTGCTGATCAAGGATGTTCTCGACGCCTATGTGCAGCGCGACGCCGACAAGGCGTATTCGGTATGGACGCGAGATGCCGAGCTCGACGAGATGTATTCGAGCCTATTCCGCGAGTTGCTGACTTATATGATGGAGGATTCGCGCAGTATCGGTCCTTGCACGCATCTCCTGTTCATGGCCAAGAATATCGAACGGATCGGCGATCACGCGACCAATATCGCCGAAAATTTGTACTATCTTGTAAATGGAAGGCCGCTTGAGGAGCTTCGGCCGAAGGGCGACGTGTCGAGCCTCGAAGTCGTATCCCTCGGCGGTGGCCAAGAATGACAAAGCCGCTCGTCCTCGTCGTCGAAGACGAAGCGCCGCTCGTGACGTTGCTTCGGTACAACCTCGAGAAAGAGGGCTTTCAGGTCTGCGAGGCCGGCGACGGTGAGGAAGCGCTCGTGCAGATTGCCGAGCGCAAGCCGGACCTCGTCCTGCTCGACTGGATGCTGCCGCTGGTTTCCGGGCTCGAAGTCTGCCGTCGCATTCGGCGCTCTCCGCAGACCCGTTCGCTACCGGTGATCATACTGACCGCCCGAGGCGAAGAAACTGATCGGGTGCGGGGGCTGGACAGCGGCGCCGACGATTATGTCGTCAAGCCGTTCAGCCCAAGCGAGCTGGTGGCACGCCTGCGTGCCGTGATGCGGCGTGCCCAGCCCGGCGCCACGCAGGATGTGCTGCAATTTGCCGATATCGAGCTCGATAATGTCGCCCATCGGGTTACGCGCAACGGCACGCCTGTGCATCTCGGCCCGACCGAGTTTCGTCTGCTGCGCTACCTGATGATGCATCCGGGCCGGGTCTTCTCGCGGGAGCAGCTTTTGGATTCGGTGTGGGGCCATGACGTTTATGTCGAGGCGCGAACTGTTGACGTTCATATCCGTCGTCTGAGAAAGGCGCTCAACTCGGACGGCGCCGTGGACGTTGTGCGAACCGTTCGCTCGGCGGGTTACGCGCTCGACCGGGCAGCGCATTAGGTTGTCTGGTTGGTTTTCGCTTCGGTACCCGAAAGAAAAGAGCGGTTAATCGACGACGATTCTGATTAAGCGGTCGGTCCCTCGGCGCCTGGCGGTCTCGGTCAGTGCGGCGCGAAAGACCGCGGCAGTCGCCTCGTCGGGTGCCGCGACGCACACCTCGACGCCAGAGGCGCAAGCGCGCACCGCAGCCGGCCCGACGCGATCAATCGCAAAGATGGCGAGCATGACCGGGTCCGGTGGCTCGATCGCGTGACGCGGCGCAAATCTATGCAGCAGCGGCATCCTCCGGAGGGCGTTAAGGGGTCGCCGGCGCCGCAGATGGCTATCGCCCACAAAGCGCGCGAACGTTTTCCCGAACAGTTTCCGTTTCGCCGAACGATGCCCCGTTTTTTTGGCCATCAAAAACGCGCTCCTCTCGCTCGATAGGACTATTTTACCACGCGCAAATGACGATTTTGCGAAACCGTTGCCAGATTTAGGGATCGAAAAA
>JBJMQW010000477.1:0-7878 GCA_045802495.1 Allostellaceae bacterium
CGCGCTCGATCAGGTCGAGGGAGAAGTCGCAGAACTTGCCGGCGTCAGGCCGACGCAGGACGTTGCCCGCGGTGTCCGCGTGCTCTAGAGCTGTCATCGCTGTTGTCCTGTTTGAGCAAGCGATCTGGCGGCTCCCGATTGGCCTCGGGGGCCGCTTCGCTTTCCGGGGGCAAAGCGGAGCACGGCATCGCGGCCGGCTCAGGCCGCCTGCGGGGACGCGGCGGTCGGCGCGGTTCCCTTGGGCTTGCGGCGCATGCTCGGCTCGAGCGGACGGAGATTTGTGCCCCGATCCGAAGGAGGTTCAGGGGTTCAAGACCTGCGCTGATGTCGGCAAGGCGGAAGCCGAGGGCGAAGTCATCGTCTATGCCACCAATCCGGAGGCAGCCGAACTGCGCGTGCTTGGCGAGTTCGCCAAGCTCTTCCCGAAAATCAAGCCCAACTATACCCGGCTGCAGGCTGGTGCGCTTTACGCGAAGGTTACGGCCGAGCGTCAGGCGAAGACCTATACTGTCGATGCGATGCAAATCTCCGACATGGGGATGATTTTGGATTTTCAGAAAAGGAACGGATACGTTCGTTACGTTTCGCCACAGATGGCCGCCTACAAGGAGGAATATAAGAGTCGTCCGGAAGGCTATTGGACCTGGGGCGCGATCGGCCCTGCGGGACTTGCCTACAACCCCAATGTAGTCGCCGCCGACCAGGCGCCGAAAACCTGGGAGGAAGCGATCGATCCGAAATGGACGGACGCCATCACGGTCAAGCTGTCCACTTCAGGCCTGCAGCACGTTTCCTGGTTCGAATTGCGGGGCCTCTACGGTCCGGATTACTGGAAGAAGTTCGGCGAACTGAAGCCAAAAGGGTTTGATTCATACGTTCAGCAATTCGACCGGCTGGTTAACCAGCAGGACAAGATCATTCACACCGCACAGTATGCTGGATACCTCGAGTGGAAGAAGAAGGGGGCACCGGTTGGGTTCAACTCACCCGCCGCGGGGCTGCCGGCGACACCGGAGACATGGGGCATTCCAACCGAGGGGCCCCACCCCAATGCGGCGCGGCTTTTTCTGGACTGGTATCTTTCCGATCTCGGACAGAAGGCAGTGTCCGAAAACCTGTATCTTCATTCGGCGAAGCACGGTGCGGCGCCTCCGCCAGGCGGCGAGCCCCTCGAAAAGATCAAATTGCTGATGCCCGAAGACTGGGAGGATTTTCTCAAGAGCCGTACCGCGTTCGCCAAGGAGTGGGACAAATACACTGGTCTGCGGTAGCTCACGTCGAACCTATCCCCAATCTTCCTTAGCCGTGGCGAGAACGCGCAGGTGATCGCTACGGACGATGCCTATCGGCGTTCGCGTCTGGGACTCCCCGGAGATGCTCGGTGGCAATGTTGAGGTCGTAATCCACGACCTCCTTGTGGACGCGTGCACCGGAGATTTCGATATCGGAGATTCCGGCCAGACCGCATTCGGGAATCGATCGCCAGAATCGGAGCTTCCGCGCTGGCCATTGCGGCGTCGGGAAGGCATCGAGGCAGATCTTTCTCTGCTGCGAGCCTACGCTGTCGAACCCGACCCGCCGCCTCAGGATGGCGAAGTAATGCTGCACCGTGTCGCGGTCGAAGCAGCCGACGAGAGGGTCGAGAAAACTGTAATCCGCGGTCACCGCATTGGCGATCTTGGTTGCGTTGGCCTCTGCCCAGCCTTCGATGTATCGCCGGAGGAGCCGGTCGGAGGCGAGAACCTCCAGGTTCGTGCCGTGGGCTCGACACTCGGTCGGCGGGATGTTCGGCGTCCTCGTAACTCTCTTTCTGAGGCTCATACGATGCATGGCTGTCCTCCGTTTGCGAGGCCCAGTTGTCTTACACATGCAGAGCTGAAGATCCGGGCCGTCCAACCGGAAGCTCTGCGAGCTGGGTAGCTCTTCAGCTGAACCGAGGGTCACGCTGCCCGGTTGCACAACGATTTCAGAAGGAAAAGATTTGGTTACACCTGACACTTGATTGGTCGAGCGGGCTGGTTTCTCGACCATGACGGCAAGGGCCTGCGGTCACGAAAATTGAAAAGTCGTCGTCAACTCTTTTTCAAGTATTCGGGCTCCTCCAAACACAACTGAGCTGTCAACTCCGTTTCGACACGCCATCACAACCGGGACCATGGTTCTCTATGTGATCCGGCACATCGCGTTGTGGCGTTGACCCCTCAGATCACCGCGTTCGGGTGCTTGGCGAGTTTCAGCACCTTCGGGAGGTCGGACCAGGGCGGCGGGGGCGCAGGCGGCACGCGCGGCTGCATAATGCCCGGATGGTCGATGATGAACGTCGATGATGAACCGCGTGTTAGGATGGCGATCGATCAGCGTGATGCGCGCGTCCAGGTTGCCCCGGAAACAGCACGTTGGCTGGAAAATCGTGACGGACGGCCGCGCGCAGGATCCAGCTGCTCCGCCCTTCGCTACTCAGTGGCCGGCGAGGCGGTAGCGCAGGAAGTCGGCGAGCGACAGTGGCAAGTCCAGCAACGTCGTGAGCTCTTCGGTGTCGACGGAGACCAGAATCGAACCCAGCACCGCGGTGAAGGCACCGATCAAGACGGCGGTGTTCATCACCTCGTGATCGCGGTTGATCAATTGCGACAGGAACAGCCGGAAGACCAGGGAGAGCTGGAGAATCGGCGTCACCACCATCAGCGGCGCTACGGCAAGTGAGGCGTATACGAAGGCCTGGGAGATGGCGACCAGCACGGCCGAGGACAGGAACCATGGCAGGTTTTCACGCTTCATGGATTTGATGTCGGCCCAGGAGCCGGGCTTGAGCAGGATCAGCAAAAAGAACAGTGTCGCCGCCGCGTAGGCGAGGCAGCCGCCGGCCGCCGTGCTGATGTCGGGTGCGTGTAGGAAGGCCTGACGGGCCATCAGGGGCGAGCTGCCATAGCACATCGCCGCGCCGAGACCAAAGATGTAACCGGAGAACACGCGCGGCTGGAAGATCGGCTTGGATACTGGGGCCGCCGGTTCCTCCTGCGAGGGTACCGTCGGGATGGGCGTCGCCACCGTTAGCGGTGCCGATGCCTGCCTCTTTCGCTTGCCGGCATTGCCCTGGGTGATGAAGGAACCGCCAAGCATCAAAGCCGAGCCGATTGCCTGCAGCACAGTGAATTTCTCGTGCAGCATCACCACCGCCAACATCATCGCGAATGGCACCTGCAGCTGGACGACCGGGGCGGTCAGGTTCACGCCCATCAGCTGGTTTGACTTATAGTTGCAGTAGCGGCCAATGACGAAATGCACGATGCCCTGGCCTGCCAGCCAAGTGAGCGCCGCCATCGGGAACACCAGGAGATAGTGCAGCTCACCGAATACGATGGTCATGACCAGGAAAGAAAGCCCGCCGATCGGCACGGTCAGCGCCATGCCTTGCAGCACGCTGCCAGTCACCACCCCCCTGCGCATCGCCACGTTGTTCAGCGCAAAGGTGAAGGCGCCAAGAGCAGCGTAAAGGACCCCAAGCAACGACGTGCCCTCGATTAGCAAACCTGTTGTGCGGCCGCGCCCAGTTGGGGCTATTTTGGCAAGTAGTGCGGTGCTGCCGGGAACTCTCGGTCCTTGCTGGGGATCAGATCATAGGGCAACGCGAAGCCGGGCATCGCCTTGAGGCGGCCCGCCCAGGCTTCTAGATGCGGCCAATGCCCGATCTCGAACCCGCCCTCGGCCATGAACACCATGCGGCCCCAGCAGCCGATATCGGCAATCGTGCACTCGTCGCCGACGAGAAAGGGACTGTCCTTGACCGTATTATCGACAAATGACAGCGCAGCCTCGGCGCGCGGGCGGAACTCGGCGATGACCTCATCGTGCATCCTGCGGAACCGCGCCGAGTGGCGCACCCGCGCAACTGCGGTGATGTGGTCGGCCTCCCACGACAGCCACTCCCGCGCCTGCCAACGCTCCTGCTCGGTCCGGCCCTCGAAATGTCCGGTCGTACGCGCCAGATAGTCGAGGATCACGTTCGACTGCAGGATGGTAAGTCCGCGGTGCCGCAATGACGGCACGACCCCCCAACGGTTGATCGCCAGGTATTCGGGGGTATTTTGCACACCGATCTTCAGGTTGACGGTGCGGAACGAAAACGGCAGTCCGGCCAACGCCAGGTACAGCATCGGTTTGTAGCTGGAGCTGGAGGTGAAGCTGCCGTAAAGGGTCAGAGTCTCCTCGCTGATCGGCGCCCCGATCATCCTCCTAAGCCGGCTCTTTTACGTGAGTGGCGCGCATAAATCTCACCGCCTCGGGATCGCCCATGATTTCGGTGCGGGCGTTCTTGAGGAAATCCTCGTATTCCCGCGCCATCTCCGGCGACACGACTTCAATCATCAGCCGGTTTTCGAGCCAGAACTCGATGACATGGAAGAATGGCTTGTGGCCCCGCATGCCGCGGCCAAAAGTCTTGGCACGCCAGCCCTCGCGCATCCCGATCGCCTCGATCTGCCCCGGCTCCAATGGTACCGACAGCAGAACGTGGAACGGCCAGGTCTGCGGCGGCGCTGCGTTGTCGCCGAAGACGACCTGATCGTCATTCTTCGGGATATCGAGCGTCGCCCGTTCCGGATAGACCTCGATCATCGTTCCGTGGGCGTCGCCGCTCGCCGCCATGAAGGCGCCCTCCAGCGGCCCGAACGGATAGCACTTGCCGCCCATCAACTCGGCGAGCACCCCGGCGACGCGCTGCGGCTCACGCGCCGGTATCGAGACGTGGTGGATCATTGGCATTCTCCTATGCACCGAGAGCGCACGACGTAGGGCCCCGTGACAACTCCGAAAGCGCCGCGAGGATACTTTGCTGCGCCCTGGTTGAGCAACGTGTCCCGGCGCATCAGAGCTCGACTGCTGATTGCGATCGGGAAGGACGCTCGGGGGTCGGTCAGCCTATTGCAAATGGCCAATTATAGATTTGCTGGAGGGTGCCGCCCATCAGCGCCGAGCGTTCGCCTTCCGACAGGCGGTCGCAGACGCGAAACGCGTCGACCCCTTGCTGGTAGGTCAGCATGCCGACGGCCCGAGTCCAATCGGTACCCCACATACAGCGATGGAAGCCAAAGGCGTCGAACACGCGGGCGAGCGGGTCCCAGATGTCTTTGTAAGGGAACGGTTGGTGAGACAATGTGCAGGCCCCGCTGACTTTCACCGCCACGTTGTCTTGGGTCGCCAAGGCAAGCAATTTCGGCAGATCTGCGAAGGGCTCCGCGGGCGGCGGCGGTTCGTGCGGCTGAGCCAGGCCCAAATGGTCGATTACCAGGCGTGTATTCGGATTTCGCGCCGCAAGCTGTCTCGCCTGATCCAGGCGACCCGTACACGCTACATTGACCGGCAGCGAGTGTTGGGCCGCGGTGACTAGAACACGGTTGATGGCAGGGTCGGCCGGGTCAGTCGATGCATTGTCTCTTAGGAAGATCCGGATGCCTACCGTGCCGTTCGTCGAAGCCCAGTCGGCAATCGTATCGACCACAGCCGGATCGTTCGAGTCGACCGGTTTGACCAGCCTGAACCGGCCAGGGTGAGCCGCAAAGACCTCGAGAGCGTAGCTGGCATCGTAACGGTACATGCTGAACGGCGACACGAGTATCGCGCCGTCGACGCCGACCTCATCCATCGCGGCAACCATCTGGTGACCGGTTACCTCCGATGGTCCAAAGAGAGTGCCGATCCAGGGACGGCCGGGGTGATTGCGTTCATAGGCGTGAACCTGGGCATCCAATATCGCCATGACGTCCTCCACGAAACCGAGTGTAGCCGGCCTTTATGCTTCACCGTAATGGACCCGACGGAAATTGCGCGACGGGATCAGGTCGTCGACATGCACGTCCCATAGAGTGGCGCCATCCTGCGCCTGGTGCTCGCGGAACAGTCCTTGAAACTGGCCCAGGCTCGTCACCTTGGCGCCGTTGAGACCGAACCCGCGGGCTATCTGGGCGAGGTCTCCGCGGCCGTGGGTCGCGTGCATGGGATCGACGCCATGGGCCCGGAATTTATGCGTTTCGGCCCCATAGCCGCCGTCATTGATGATGCAGATCAACAGTTTGATGGCGTGACGGCGCACGGTCTCCAGTTCCTGGATGTGCTGATAAAGGCTGCCGTCGCCGTCAATCAGCATGACCCTGCCGTTATTGCGCGCCGTAGCGACGCCAATCGCCGCAGGAAGACCTGAGCCGATCGCGCCGAAATCGATCGGGATGTGATATTTGCCGGCGGGACGCCCGCGCAGGTGAGTCATCGCAAAACTGAAGCAATGGCCGCCGGCGACAATGATGTCCCAGTCCTTTGGCACTGCGGCATCCAACTCTTTGACGACCGGCCGTGGATCGAGCGTGCCGGGAGTGGGCGTATAGGGCTTGGGGTCGGGGTTCTCGGCGGTCGTCGCTATCTTCGCGGCGATCTCGTTGCTGCGCCAGCCGCGCCGAACGACCCCTCTTTCTTTAAGGCGGCCGACAATCGCCTCGGCAGCCGCCTTCGCGTCTGCCTGAACATGGAGATCGGCGGTTCGCAGCCCTTGCCAAAGCCCGCGCGGCTGGGTGTCGATGCGGACCACCTTGGCGTTGGGGAAAAGATAGCCGCCTTCGGTCGTGTAGTGGCCGAGCCCGGCTCCGGCGGCGATCACCAGATCGCTTTCGGCAAACAGCTCGCGGCCGAAATCGGTGGCGAAGGTGCCGGCGATATCGAGGGCAAACGGGTTGCCGTCGAACAACCCCTTGCCGAGCAACGTCGTCGCGAGCAGCGCACCCGACTCTTGCGCCAAGGATTCGAGCGCGCCCTTGGCGCCCGACCACATCGCGCCGCGCCCGCCGAGCACTATCGGCCGTTCGGCTTCGGCCACCATCGCGACGATTTCCTCAACCACCGCCGGGTCTGGCCGCAACATCTGCGCGCGCGGCATCAGGTCGGTGGACGGCGTGTAATCCGGCAAATAAGGAAACTCTTCCGTTTGGAGGTCGAGCGGGACGCTGAGCACCACTGGCTTGCGCTCGGCGCGGGCAACGTAGAACGCTTCGCGCACGCAATCGAGCGCCCGGTCGATCGTGCGGATCGGTACAAAATGCGCACCGGTGGCCAATGCCAGCGGCGCCTGATCGACTGACTGAATGTACCAGGAGGCGCCGATCGGCGCGTCGCCGGCGAACACCACAACGGGCGCGTTGCCGCGCGCCGCCATCGCCAGAGCTGTCATGATCTGAGTATAGCCCGGGCCGCACGTCACCGAGCCGACCCCAACCTTGCCGGTCGCGCGGGCATAAGCATCCGCCATCGCGACGCAGCAGTGCTCGTGACGGGCATGGATCAGTCTGACCTTTTGGTTGTCCGCCATCGAGGCCGACCAATACATGTTGGCGTCGCCCATCAGCGTGAAGAGCGTGTCGACCCCTTCGGCCGCAAAGGCCTGCGCCAAGACGTCCGAAACCTGATTGTCGCTCATTGTGCGTCTCTCTTTCCGAAAAAGGCCTGTCGTAGCCACAGAATAAAGGCGCGCCATAAAAGCTTGCCGCCCTTGAGCTCCGCCGCGGGCGCGGCTCTAACTTGCCCCTCTGTCGGTTGCGACGCAGCCCACTCCCTCTCCACGCTTGCGGGCGGAGCATTGGGGTCAGGGGTTGAAGGCCGCGCCTCCTCAGTCATCAGCTTTGCGACATTCTCGGCAAACTCGGCGAGGATCGCACGAGCAAGGTGCACCCCGCCGGTATTTGCAAAGGTTTCGAGCGGGCCGGTAACGTTGAATTGGCCTTCCACCTTCAACAAGGTCGTATCATGGCCACTGGCCTCGACAGTCCCCGAGGCGTTCGCCCGCGAAGCGCCGCGTCCGTCGATCCCGCGCCCTTGGATCGTGCAGCGTCGGGCGGA
>JBJMQW010000478.1:0-3340 GCA_045802495.1 Allostellaceae bacterium
AGTCTCCATCGCGAGGGCGGCGCCGGCCGGCCATTCCGCACCCATGCCGATGCCGAGCAGCGCCCGGAAGAGGAACAGCAGAAAGAAGCTCGGCGACAGGCCGGCCAGGAAGTTGCAAACCGAATACCAGGCGATCGAGATCATCAGCGGCGTCTTGCGGCCGATCCGGTCGGCGAGCCACCCGCTGGCGGTGGCGCCGATAAGCCGCATCCACAGCGTGATCGTCAGCACCGCCGCCACCTCGGATACCGACACGCCGAACTCCTGGGCGATCGGCGCCATGATCAACAGAAACGCGGTGAAGTCGAAGGCGTCGAGGGTCCACCCGCCCCAGGCTGCCAAATAGGCATACCATTGATCTTTGGTGGGTTCTTTCCACCAGGCAACGTGTGTTACGGTCGCGGCTACCGTCGTCATAGCGCACCCTCCCCTGCTCACCCCAGCTCGCTTTTGGCCAAAGCCTGCTGTACGGGCCTGCATCACCCCAATGTGATGATCGCGCCGGGCTGATCGGGCTGGCGCGCAACCGTCTTGGCCGGATTCTCCGGATTTCCAGTTGTTATGAGGCGATGATCGCTCTTGTGAGAGCATTCGACAAGCCAAATCGCGCGTCGCGTGCGCGGCGCGGCAACCAACCCGACGAATTGTGCACTGCCTCCGCGCCAGATCTTGCGGTGCTGGTCTCGCCGAGCGCCGGCAAGAATGCACTGGGGGTCGCGCGTGTTCCCCACACCGATTTCAAGAAAGCCGAAGCAGTCCTGGTCGGCGAGCCGCCGGGCATGAAGGCGCTGGATCCAAGCACAATCCTAATGGACAGCGATTTCCTCTGGCCTTTTGGCGTTCCGCCTGCCGCGGGCTGCGCATCAGGAATGCGGCAGCATGTCTGGTTGGCTAAGATCAGATCGCCGATAAATCAGCAGATCGGCCAAAAAAGGGGGAAACGCGATGTTGGCTTGGCTGCGCGATCTGACCTCGCGGGAACGCCGGACAATGCTCGCCTGCTGGGGCGGCTGGACCTTGGACGGCTTCGATCAGCAGCTCTATAGCTACGTCGTGCCCACAATCATCGCGGTATGGGGCATGTCGACCGGCGCCGCCGGCACAATCGGCACAGTCACCGTCGTCACCTCGTCGTTTGGCGGCTGGTTTGCGGGCGCGCTCGCGGATCGCTTCGGCCGCGTTCGTGTGCTGCAGATCGCAATCCTGTGGTATTCGGTCTTCACCTTCCTGTGCGCCTTCGCGCAGAACTTTGAGCAGCTGTTCATCTTGCGCGGCTTGCACGGGCTCGGGTTCGGTGGCGAGTGGGCCACCGGCGCGGTGCTGATGGGTGAGGTCATCCGCGACAAGTATCGCGGCCGCGGAGTCGGCTTCGTGCAGACCGGCGCCGCGTTCGGCCCGGGCCTGGCGGCGCTGGTCTACGCCGGCCTTTACGCCGTTCTGCCCGAGGCGATCGCGTGGCGGGCGCTGTTCGCCGTCGGCATCCTACCCGCCCTGCTGGTGCTGTGGATCCGCCGCAGCATCCCGGAATCGGAAGCGTTCGAGGGGCGGGACAGCAGCAGCGTGCCGCCCGGAATCGCCCACCTGTTCTCGGCGTTTCGCCGGCCGTATCTGTGGCTGACGATCAAGGTGTCACTGATGGTCATGGGCGCCCAGGGCGGCGTCTGGGCCGTCGGGTTCTGGATGGCGACCTATCTGCGCACAGAACGCCATCTGTCCGCTACCGGCACCGGGCTCTACGTCGCGGTTCAGCAATTCGGGGCGTTGATCGGATTCCTGCTCGGCGCCTATCTGGCCGACGCGATCGGGCGCAAGTCGACGTTCATGATCTCGGCCGTCGCGACGATCATCATGGTGTTCATCTACCTGTATGTGCCGGTCGGCGACACTGGTCTCTTGCTCCTTGGGATCTCGCTCAACACTGCAATCCTGATGAAGTTCGCGCCGATGGGCCCGTTCATGACGGAGCTCTACCCGACCAGCATCCGCGGCACCGGCCAGGGTTTCTGCTACAATGCCGGCCGGGCGATCGGCTCGGTCTTCATGACCGCGATCGGGTTTGCGACTGCGGTAATGCCGCTCGGCACGGCGATCGCGCTGTTCTCGACTTTGGCCCATGGGCTGATGATCGTCATGCTGCTGCTGCTCCCGGAGACGCGGGGCCGCGCCATCGTGAGCCTAGAGGCCGAGGCCCCGGGCGCGGCACCGTATCCTCCCCGTCCGGCCATCGAGCGCAGCTAGACGGGCGAGCGCGAAATTCGACCCCTCACGCGCGGCCGCCTCGCTTGGATGATTCCCTAGCACTGCGCTGAATGCGCTTGGCGCCAGATCGGCTCAAACAGCGCAGCCAGCCCGACGAACCGATACCACGACAGAAAGCGCTCACGGTTCTGGCGACTGCCGCCGCCACGGTGGTTTTTGCCGATCCCAATCGGACCGGCGATGGTCAGAAGGCGGCGCGGGACGAGCTGCGTCCTCAAGGCCGTCATAATGCCGTCTCGGCCAACGATGTGAGCGAGCGGCGCCGGCGAGGTTGCCGCCGACGTCAGCCCGTTCGATGGAGTGTTTTCGCGCTGGCGCTGCTCGCGTGCTGCAGGCGATAAAGTCCGGATTGCTCGCAATTTAGCGCTTTTCCGCCTGGCCATCTCCCAGTGCTTTGCGCAGCGCTGCGGCATGACCCGCGAGGCCTCATCGTGCAGCACTGCATCGGTCCATCTACAGGCGATCAGCAGAGCCTTGTTACGTTGGTTGAAAGCGCTGGCGCGACCATACCCAAGGCAAACCGCTGTGAAGGCGGCTCTTACACAATTTTACAACGATTAACCCCGTCGGCGCGCGAGGCAATGCCAGATGTTAAGCGACCGAGCACCGGGGCATCCACGACGACATAGACGGTGTGATCGGGACGCTCCGTCGGCAAGGCCGATATACCCTTACCGCGACCACGGCAAACCGGTTCAAGAATTACACCAGTCAAAGCCCCCAACTTTGTTCACACTTAATCGGTGGTCCAAATCATGAATTTGCACACTAAGCGACAGGATGCGAAAGACCGCAATTGCGATGGCTTCTCGGGAACGCAGTCAAATCCGGCGGAGGGGAATGCGATCGACGAAAGCATTCACCGAAAAATCGAGGTCCTGATCCCTCGTCTCAGAAATTACGCGAGGGTCCTGACGCGCGATGCCGTCGCTGCAGACGACCTCGTCCAGGAGTGCTTTGCCCGTGCGCTCGGGAAAATCCATTTATGGGCCGAAGGAACCGACCTTCGCGCCTGGCTATTCACCATATTGTACCACCAGCATATAAGCCTCGCTCGCCGTGACGCGCGCCAGCGCGCGTA
>JBJMQW010000479.1:0-3850 GCA_045802495.1 Allostellaceae bacterium
CCGCTACGCGCGCTACAAGAAATGGTGCGACGAATACTTCTTTTTGAAGCACCGCGATGAGCCGCGCGGGGTCGGCGGCATATTTTTCGACTACCTCGACGGCGGCGATTGGGAGCGCGATTTCGGCTTTGTCCGCTCGGTGGGGGAGGCCTTTCTGGCCGTCTTTCCGGCGATCGTGCGGCAGCGGATGCACCTCCCGTGGACCGCGGAGCAGCGGCAACACCAGCTCGTCCGCCGCGGCCGTTATGTCGAATTCAACCTGCTCTACGACCGCGGGACCGTGTTCGGGCTGCGAACCGGCGGCAACCCCGAAGCGATATTGATGTCGCTGCCGCCGCTTGTCGCGTGGCCGTGAGGCCAAGCGGCGGGCAACGGTGCGATGTGCTATCGAATGGCCGCTGCCATCACACCTGCTGGATGGCGGAGAGCAGCCAGTCGCCGCCGCGACGGCGGACAAAGGTCCACACCTCCTCGGCCTCGACCGGCCGGCGCGGATCGCCGCTGACCAGATAGTCGGGGTCGGCGGGGGCACGTCCGGCGCGCACGACATAGTCGTTGGCGCGCCAGCGCAGATAGGCGGTGGCGTATTGGGCGTCCCCCTCGTCCCAGCTCTCGCTGAGATCGCCCTTGAGGAGCTCGACATCGGTGACGATGTTGCGCACCCCTTGGCTGGTGTTGCGCGTCAGCTCCTCGGAGAAGTAGCCCAGCATCTCGGGCGTCATCAGCCGCCGCAGCTGCCCGAGATCGCCCTCGCTCCAGGCTTCCTGCACCGCCGCGTGGATCGCCTGAAAGCGCGTGAGGTCGGCGTCTGAGAGATTTATGTCGCGGCCGCGATCGACCCGCACCGGTGCCGCCGCCGCCCCGGCCGAGCGCGGCGGCCAGCCGGTGTTGCCGCCGCCCCGCCAGCCATTCGAGAACGAGCGCCCGCGGAACAGCCGCACCGCAAAATAGATCAACAGCCCGATAATCAAGAGCTGCAGCAACATCCCGAACATCGATCCCGCCGATCCGCCTTCGGCGCCCGCGGCGTATCCGGTGTGCCCGAACAACCATGATCCGATAAAGCCGCCGGCGAGCCCCGTCAGAAAAGGATGCCGCTGAAAGAAGCTGCCGCCGCCGTAAGCGGGGGATGATATCGGTGGGGCCAGCCCCGGTTGCCGCGGCGCATCGGGACGCGGCGAGGTGCTGCGGCTTAGCGGTTGAGCGCCATTGCCTTCGAAACTGCGCGAGCCGCGGCTGCCCATGCTCGAAGAGCCGCCGCCATATGAGCTGCCGGCCCGCGCCTCGGCAATCGCGGGTGCCAAGGCCAGGGTCGCGCTGAGGAGCAGCGCCCCCAGGATGCGCCAATTCAGCAGGAGCCGTCTCGACATCGTACCGCCTGTTCAAGTTCCCCGAGATAGGGTTTCAGGCGAAGATATGGGGCGTCGGACAGAGCGGCGGAAGAACCCGCACAGCAAATTGCAGTTGACGGTCGAAACCGGCAAGCAACCGCCGGACCGGGCTTGCTTGATTGTCCGCGGGCCTCATCCCAAATTATGCAAGGCGCGCCCGCGCGCCGACAGGGCCGGGCGCGATACTCTCGCTCGACGGAGGAGAAGAAGGCATGTCGCGCCTGTCGCTGTTCAACTCGCCCCTGCTCTTGGGCTTCGACCATTTTGAGCGGGCGCTCGACCGCGTCAGCAAGGTCTCGGCTGACGGATATCCGCCGTACAATATCGAGCAGCTCAGCGAGAATGCGCTACGCATCACGCTCGCCGTCGCCGGCTTTGTGATGAGCGATCTCAGCATAACCGTCGAGGACAACCAGCTCGTCATCCGCGGCAAGCAGACCGACGACACCCAGCGGGTGTATCTGCATCGCGGCATCGCCGCGCGTCAATTTCAACGATCGTTTGTCCTCGCTGAGGGAATCGAAGTGCGTGGCGCCACGCTTGACAACGGGCTCTTGCACATCGACTTAGCCCGCCCCGAGATGGAAAGCCGGGTGCGCGTCGTGGAGATCCAAAACGGCTCGAGCGCCGGGACCAAGCGCGCGCCGATCACGTCGACCGCGTAACTCCGGCCGACGTTCTGGAGACGCGGCGAGGAAGAGGAATATGATGGAAATTGAACGGATCCGGCACATGTCGACGCATGAACTTGCGGCATTCGGCTTACAGGACTTGGCTTATATCAAACCCATACTTGTCAATGATGTCATCGGTTATGCGGTGCACGCGGCGGACGGCACACAAATCGCCGTCCTTCCCGATCGCAATGTTGCCTTTGCAACCGTGCGCCAGCACGACCTCGAGCCGCTCAGCGTCCATTGACTAGGACTAGGCCTCCTGACTGGAGGTGCGGTCGGTAAGGAGGGCGTAGAGGGCGTCGGCGTTGTCCGTACCGCGCAGCTTTTCGCAGACCGTGCGGTCCCTTAGCAACCGGGATACGAGCGCGAGCGCCTTCAGATGATCGGCTCCCGCCGTTTCCGGCGCAAGCAGCAGGAAAATCAGGTCGACCGGCTCATCGTCGATCGCTTCGAAGGGGATAGACCGCTCGAGGCGCGCGAAAAAGCCGAAGAGGTTTTTCAACCCCGGCAACCTGCCGTGCGGAATCGCGATGCCGGCTCCAATACCGGTTGTGCCAAGCCGCTCGCGTTCGATCAGGACATCATAGATCGCTCGCTCGTGCATGCCGGTCGTCACCGCGGCGCGCCGGGCAAGCTCTGTAAGGGCCTGCTTTTTATTAGCTGCGCGCAGCTGGGCGACGACACTGCTCGGTGTGATCAGATCGGCGATCTCCATCCCCCCGACCCGCTCGACATGTTGAGGTTCCGAGTTCCTCCATTGGCGCGCTGCGGCAGAGCCGGGATCACGAACTCTCGTTTCAGGAAGCACGCCGCCGCGGTCGGGGCGAGTCGAGTTCCGGATCGACCCACCCGATATTGCCGTCGGGACGGCGGTAGACAAGGTTGAGCTCGCCATGCGAGCGGTTGCGGAATAGCAATGCCGGCATATCCGCAAGGTCCATGCGCATGGCCGCCTCGCCCACCGTCAGATGCGGCAGCTCGGTGCTCATCTCGGCGATCACCGCCGGCGCGCCACCCGCCCCGTCACCGGTCCCTGCCTCTTCCTCCGGCTCCCCATCGTCGGATTCCTCTGCCACTGGCGCCAATACATAGGCCATCGCGCGCTCGCCGGCGACGGCCGCGTCCCGGGCTTTGGCATGATGGTCGCGCAGGCGTCGCTTGTACCGGCGCAATTGCTTGGCGACGCGTTCTGCGGCCGCGTCAAATGCCGAATAGAGCTCCGGGGCGCCGGCATGGGCGTTGACGACGATGCCGCGACCGATGTGGAGCGAAACCTCCACCCGACTCAGATGCGCCTCTCTCGAGACCACCACGTGAGCCTCGATGGCAGTTCGAAAATATTTGCCGAGGATGGTGCTCAGGCTGGCTTCGACATGACGCCGCAATGCGTCGCCGACGTCGATCTGCTTGCCGGTAACTGTCAGTTGCATGATCGCACAACCCTTCGCGCCGGGGCGGGCGGAGACCGATACGCCCAGATAGCGAAATTGGGAAGCTGCCCGCGGAGGTCAAGCGGCATCCGCTTTACGTCGTGAGCGGCTTTTGCCGCCGGCGTTGCACTGAAGAGGGAATGCGCATCGCCTCGCGGTACTTCGCGACAGTGCGGCGGGCGACATCGATGCCGGCCTCATTGAGGATCTCGACGATGCGGTCGTCGGAGAGCACCGACTTCTCGTCGCGCTCGGCGTCGATCAGCGACTTGATGCGGTGACGCACGCTTTCGGCGGAGAAGGCTTCGCCGCCACTGGTCGAGGCGATCGAGGCGGTGAAGAAGAACTTGAG
>JBJMQW010000480.1:0-4573 GCA_045802495.1 Allostellaceae bacterium
CGCGTCGGCGAGCCGCGACGGGAATCCGCAGGACAGGCGCTAGCGCCGGCGAGGCCCCGCGACGGGGCCTGCCTTGCGACGGTGGATTCGACTCGATGCGCAACTGCGCTGGCGATGTGGAAGGCGTGGGATTCGAACCCACGGTACCCTTGCGGGCACGCCGGTTTTCAAGACCGGTGCCTTAAACCGCTCGGCCACCCATCCAAGCTGTTAACATATTGGGACTTTTTATCCCTTTTGCTGATCTTGAGCCGCAGTTGCTACCGAAATTGCTGCCGAACGTCCTCAATTAACCCTTTCCGAAGGCATAGCAGGACTTCCCGAAGCTCGCCAGCTTGGAACGCAGTCCACCAGCCGAGGTGTTCTTGGCGGAACCGTCGGATTTCGGCGCGACCACACCAGGGGCACTGAGAACACCCGCTACCAAGAGCATGTGATCGCGTCGGATCAAGAGAGTTCGACCCCGGCGGAAACTTGGAGCGATCGCGAAGAAGAACGGGCAGCGATTTTCGACATCACGGCAAGTTGCCGCGCGGTTGCACTGAAGGCTTCGCTCGGTTGGATCCTGGACCAGTGGCGGCTGTCGTACGAGGATCTTGAACGCGTGGCGCAGGAAGGTAAACGCAGGGCTAGCGCATCCTTTTGCTATGAATCCGAGTGCGGCCCTGTTTTCGAATTTGTCACGCGAGACGGAAAAGAGGTTCGGGATGGAGCAGGCACGATCAGCAGGCCAGCCTCGCCAATTGAATGGAGGCGCCAACGCGTGGTCGTCGAGAAAGAGGAGCAGATCAGTCGGAGCAGATCGATGATCGCGCGGAGCCGGCGCCTTATCGGGTCGCTTGGTTTGGTGAAAACGACGGGAACGTTCCGGTGAGCCTTTCCGAACAGTACTGCAAGAGTCACCGTGCCAGGCACCGCCGACCCGTGCTTCGTCGTCCACCCACCGGCGTGAACCTCGTCGTCAGCGAAAGTACAGCCGCCTTCTTCGGTCCGTAGCGTACGTTTCATTCTGACAGGCGCCGGAATTGAGATTGTCCGGGCCACGACCGCAAATGCGGCTAAGGGCATCGCCCAGCCGACAGGCAGGCACGAGCAGTAGTCGGTCAGCCCATGGCGAAGCCCCCAGTGGCCGCCGATGCTGGCTGGCCGGGCGGAGCGACAAGCGCCCATCCTCTCAGGGGCTCCGACGCACCAGCCGATGCCGCGCGATCCGACGCGGCCGTCGGGGCGGAGGCGGACACAAGCCAAACATCGTCATCAACACGACCTATCAGTATAGCGCCTTCGGGAAGTCCTGCTATGCCTTCGGAGGGGTTAATTGAGCACGTTCGGCAGCAGCTACAAGTTACCGTAGGCTCGCAATCGGGGTATTGACGAATCGCGAGCCGAACAAATCCGAGAAGATCGAGTTGGCCGGCCATCAGGGTACAGCGGACCGCGTGCGGAGCCGCGCGGCGGCGTCCCGCCGGAACCTGCCCAGTCGGCGTCAGAGGATGCGCTGCGGGTGGGTGAACGTCTCGAACCCGTCCTGCCGCGCCACGGCAATCAACGTGATGCCCGCAGCGTCGGCGGCGCGTAGCGCCAAAGCGGTGGGAGCCGAAACCGCGACTAGAACCGCCGCGCCCAGTGACGCCGTCTTTTGCACCATCTCGACCGAGACCCGGCTCGTCAGCAGTACCGCACCGTGTACGGCGGGCAACCCCGCGGCGGAGATAGCGCCCGTAAGCTTATCAAGCGCGTTGTGTCGGCCGACATCCTCCCGCACCGCGACCATCCCGTCGTCCGGTATCCAGAACGCCGCCGCGTGCAGCGCGCCGGTGAGTCGGTTCATCGGCTGCCGTTCCGGCAACGTTGCCATCGCGGCGCAGATCGCCTCTCCGAACACGCGAAGGCCGCCGTCCACGCGGTGGGGCGGGCGCACAGCCTGGGCCAGGCTCTCCAGGCCGCAAAGCCCGCAGCCACTGGGCCCGGAGAGATAACGCCGCCGCTCCCAGAACGCATTTGCGGCGGCAGCAGCTAATACCATGCGCAGGAGAATGCCGTTTTCCGTCTGAACGATGTCGAGCGTTTCGATCTCGTCGGCCGAACGGACGACGCCCTCGTTGAGGCTGAATCCGAGCGCGAAGTCCTCAAGATTGGCCGGGGTCGCCATCATCACGGCGTAGCTTGCGCCCTGATAGACAAAGGCGACCGGCGACTCCTCCGGAACCTTGCGTACAGCCGGCATCTCCGCGGTGGCGGCACGCCGCCATACTTGCGGCGCGACGTCATCAAAGATAGGTCGCGGGCTCTCAGTGACGGCCACGCTCATCGGTGCGGCCTGCGCCCGCGAGATCGCGCCAGTAGGCCCATCACAATGCCGGCCGCCAGACCCACTCCTGCGGCCTTGACCGGCTGCGCCTTTGCCGCGTTCAGGGCCAGGACGCCGAGCCTGATCACATCGCGACCGGCATCCAACAGCAGATGGCCCGAAACCCTATCCGATGATGCCTCTGGCCGCTCGTGCGCGGCCTCGTCCCTGACGATGCGCACCGGCACCGACTTGGCGGCGGGCACCTTGGCCCGCTCGGCATGGTGCCAGAGCGGCACCAGCACGTTGCACTCGGGGTAATACCCGGCGCAGCAGCCCTCAGGGATGTTGTAAGCGACGACGGTGAGCCCGCTCAGCCGCCGGTCGACACCGTCGTTCGCCACGGTGACCAGGCTGACCCGTTCACCCTCACGCAGCTCCAGCCGGTCGATGTCGTTGCGATGCATCAGCACCACCATCCGGGTGCCGTGGATGCCGCGGAAGCGGTCGTGGTAGCCGTAGATGGTAGTGTTGAACTGGTCGTTGCTGCGCAGTGTGATCAGCCGCAGCACGTCATGGTCGGCCGCAGCCGTGTCGGGATCGGTTTCGATGCCCGCGGGGACGATGAAGTTCGCCTTGCCGGTTTTTGTCTTCCATTCGCGGTGACGCGCGGCGAGGTAGCGATGAAACCCGCCCGGCTGCCACATCCGCGCGTTGAAGTCATGGAAGTTCTCCGGGTAGGTCTCGGCGATCGCGTCGCGCACTTTGCCGTAATCGGCGACCCAGGCGTCCCAGTCGAGCTTTGGATTGGGCGGCAGCGTCGTCTTGGCGATCCCGGCGATGATCGCCGGCTCCGACAGCAAATTGGCGCTGGCTGGCGGCTGCATGCCGAGCGAGCCATGGATGCAGCTTGTGCTGTCTTCTATCGTTACCGCCTGAGGGCCGGTGGTCTGCTGGTCGAGCTCGATGCGGCCGAGGCAGGGCAGCAGATAGGCGATCTCGCCGTGGATCAGATGACTTCGGTTGAGCTTGGTCGCGACTTGCACCGTGAGCCGCAGCTTGCGCCAGGCCGGCTCCATTCGGCCGCGCTCCGGGATGGCGCGAACGAAATTGCCGCCAAGTCCGAAGAACGCCCGCACCTCGCCGGATAGGATCTTTTCGCAGGCCTCGACTGTGTTGAGCCCCTTGTCGCGCGGCGGCTCGAAGCCGAATTGCTTCGCCAGTTTGTCGAGCGGCACCAGCTCGGGCTTTTCGGTGATGCCAACGGTGCGCTGTCCCTGGACGTTCGAGTGGCCGCGCACCGGGCAGATGCCGGCGCCCGGCTTGCCGATATTGCCGCGCAATAGCAGCAGGTTTATCAGCATCTGCACGGTCTCGACTCCCTTGCGGTGCTGGGTCAGCCCCATGCCATAAATGCCGATGACCCGGTCGGCATGGGCATAGATCGTGGCCGCGGCCTCCATCGCGCCGCGGGTCAGCCCGGAGCGCTTTTCGAGATCGATCCAGTCCAGTCCGCGCGCCTTTTCGGCGAATTCGTCGAAGCCGCGCGTGTGCTGTTCGAGAAAAGCAGTGTCGAGCAGCCGCCGGCCGGCCACCCCCTTGGCGCGGTCGTCGGCCTCGATCAGCGCCTTGCACAGGCCGTAGACCGCGGCGATGTCGCCGCCGGCCTTGAGCTGGTGGTATTGCGAGCTGATCGGGGTCGCGGCGCCGGTCAGCATCTCGCCCGGCGCCTGCGGGTTGATGAACCCGATCAGGCCGCGCTCGCGCAGCGGATTGAAGGTGACGATCGGCACGCCGCGGCGTACCGCGTCCTGCAGGTCGTGCAGCATGCGCGGGCTGTTGCTGCCCACATTCTGTCCGAAAAAGAAGATGCAGTCGGTTTCTTTAAAATCCTCTAGCGTAACAGTGCCGACCGGGACGCCGATACTCTCGGGGAGCGCCACCGACGTGCTCTCGTGGCACATGTTCGAGCTGTCGGGCAGGTTATTTGTCCCGTACAGCCGTGCGAGCAGCGCATACATGTAAGACGCCTCCAGCGAGGCGCGTCCGGATGCGTAAAATACCACCGAGTTCGGGTCGAGCGCCTTCAGCTCCCGGCCGATTTCGCAAAAAGCCTCGTCCCATTCAACCGGAACGTAGCGGTCGGTCTCGGGGTCCCAGCGCATCGGGCGAGTAAGCCGGCCCAGTTCCTCGAGGTCGTGGTCGGGCCAGGTCTCCAGTTCCTGCAGCATGTGATGAGCAAAGTACTCGTCGTCGGCGCGGCGCGTCGTGATCTCCCAGGTC
>JBJMQW010000481.1:0-12576 GCA_045802495.1 Allostellaceae bacterium
CCGGCGCCCGAGGAGAACCGTCACGGCGCCTGGTACATCAAGAGCCAAATCGAAGGAGCTGCCTCGGGCAAGCTCAACGGCAAGAAGATCGCGCTCAAGGACAATATCTGCCTCGCCGGCGTGCCGCTGATGAACGGCGCCTCCACCATGGAAGGCTACGTGCCCGATGTCGACGCGACGGTTGTGACGCGCGTTCTCGACGCCGGCGGCACGATTGTCGGGAAGACGGTGTGCGAATATTTCTGTTTCTCAGGCGGCAGTCACACCAGCGCCACCGGGCCGGTGCACAACCCGCACCGAATGGGCTATTCGGCCGGCGGGTCATCCTCCGGCAGCGCGACGGTGGTCGCCCTCGGCGAGGTGCCGATGGCGCTGGGCGGTGACCAGGGCGGCTCGATCCGCATCCCCGCCTCGTTCTGCGGGATTTATGGACTGAAGCCGACCTATGGCTTGGTGCCCTATACCGGCATCATGCCGATCGAGCTGACATTGGACCACACCGGCCCAATGACCGCGACCGTCGAGGACAATGCGCTATTGCTCGAGGTATTGGCCGGGCCGGATGGCCTCGATCCGCGCCAATCTGCCGCTGCTGCGGCAAAGCCTTACCACGAGGCGATGACCCGTGGCGGCACCGGACTGAGAATTGCGGTCGTGGAAGAAGGCTTTGGCCACGCGCAATCGCTGCCGCAGGTCGACGCGATCGTCCGCGACGCAGCGCAGCGCTTCAAGGGACTTGGCGCAACCGTCGAAACGGTGTCGATCCCGATGCATAAGCACGGTGCAGCAATCTGGCTGGCGATCCTAGCCGAAGGGGCAACGATGCAGATGATGCTCGGCAACGGCTTCGGCTTCAACTGGCAGGGCCTCTACGTTACCTCGATGCTGGATTTCCACAGCGGCTGGCGGTCCCGGGCCGACGAGCTGTCCGACAGCCTCAAGAACACCATGCTGCTCGGCCATTACATGGTGACGCGCTACCGCGGCCATTATTACGCAAAGGCGCAGAACCTCGTACGACGGCTGCGGCGCGCCTACGACGACGTGCTGGCACGCTATGACCTGCTGCTGATGCCGACCCTGCCTATGGCAGCGACACCATTGCCCGAAGCTGACGCGCCGGTCGCGCAGATACTGGAGGCGGCTTTTGGCATGGTGGCGAACACCGCGCAATTCGACTGCACCCACCATCCGGCGATGAGCCTGCCTTGCGGCATGGTAGACGGTCTGCCGGTCGGCATGATGCTGGTGGCGAAGGCCTTCGATGAGGAAACGATCTATCGCGCCGCCGCCGCCTTCGAGAAGGGGGTCGACTGGAAATCGCTGAAAGCCTGACGCAACCGGGCCCTTGCTCGTACCCTGGAAGAGAAGCTATCGAGTGCTAGCGCAGCAGCTCGCGAGCAATCGTCTCCCATTCGTCCTTCAAGGTCGCCTGGGACGGCGTTCTGCCCGCGCGGCGGTACCAGCCGCCGGCGTTTGACAGATCGCCTTCGACGCGGTGCAGATAGGCGTGAGCCCAGGCGCCGTCATTGTCAGCCTGCTTCTGCGCACATTGATGGGCCTGCTGCCAGTCGCCTTTCGCTTCCCACCACAGCGCCTGCGCCGCGAAGCTCACGCCCTCGGGCGGTGCGTTTTGTGTGAGCGAGGCTTTGTAAGTCTCGAAATCCATTTCGTCGGCTCCTGTTAGGATCGGATGCTTCAGCATACAATGATTTGGATCACGCGAGCAGGCGATCGACGGTGTCGCGCAGGCGATAATAGCCGCCGACGATCGGTAAAAACCAGGGATTGCCGGAATAGAGCGGGTGATCGGGAAAGTCTTCCGTGTCGAGGCTGCAGGCGTAGTTGGCGACGCGGGCGATCTTGCGCGCCGTCTGCCAGCCGAGATAGGTCATCATCGCCACACCGCTGCCGTTGCAGCCGAGACAATAATGCAAACCGTCCCGCTGGCCCATATGAGGCAACGCATCAAGGGTGAAGGCGACATTGCCGGTCCAGGCGTGGGTGACCTTGACCCCCCGCAATTGCGGGAAACGATCGGTCATGTACCGATGCAGGATTGGCGCGCTGACCGTCGCATCAACCTGGGTAAAGCGCGCGCGGCCGCCGAACACCACGCGCTTTCCGTCCGGCGACATCCGATAATAGCACAGCACCCGGCGAGTGTCGGACAATGTTCGCCCCTTCGGGACCAGCGATCGGGCGAGATCGGGCGGCAGTTCCTCAGTCGCGATGATGTGGCTGGCGACCGGCACCACCCGGCGTCGGAGCGCCGGGGTGAGATCCCCGGTATAACCATTGGTCGCGATTACGACATCCCCGGCCGAGACCGCGCCGCGGCTGGTCTCGATCCGCCAGGCATTGCCGGCCCGGCTCACCTCGGTGACCGCCGCCCGAGCACAGACCGCGACATTGCGTCGACGGCAGGCTTCGAGCATTCCCTGGTAATAGAGCGCCGGATGCAGCTTTCCCGATCGTTCGACAACCATCCCGCCGAAATAGTAGTCGCTGGCGATCTCTTCGCGCTGCCGCTCGCGGGGCACCATATGGGCACCGGACTGCGCGGCGCTATTGAGCACAGCCAACCGCCGCGATTGTGTGTCGAAATGCTTTTTCGTCCAGGCCCCGACAAACCGGCCGGGCTTTTCCCAGAAGCAGGCGATGCTCTCCTCTTCGATCAGCCGGTCGATCAGCGCAAAGGCATCGGACGCGTCCGACAGAATCCGGTCGACGCGAACGGGATCGACACTGGTCGTCTTGCCGGTGAAGCTCTTCCCGATATTGACGCCGCCGCTGACCGCGCCGCCATTGCGCGTGCTCGCGCCAAAGCCGAGTTCGTTCGCCTCGAGCACGACGGCGTCGATGCCGTGCTTGACCAATTCCAGTGCCGTCGACAATCCGGCATAGCCGCCACCGACGATCGCGACGCGCGCCGTGTGCGGCACCTCCACGAGCTCGCCGGCGGCCGGAGTATAGGCTTCCCACCAGTAGGGGATCGGCGCGAAATCCCGGTGGAAGATGTCGGAAACCATTTGCTTTTTTACCTCGGGCTTGCCGCAGAGAAGCCGCCAAGGCGGTTGCCGGCATCGGCGGATTGCGACTAAGGTTGGCTGAACCCAATACGAATCGCGAACCGAGGAGCCGAAAATCGATGCCCAGCCACGCTGCAACCCAAAAAAATGGCCGTCAAGAAGCGGCTCGCCTCTATAGTGAGCTGGAGGATCGCATCCTTGCTCGAGATCAGGAAGGCGGAAGCCGGATCTATTACGAGTTGCTGCAGCAGGGACGGCCGTTGAGCGAGATCATGGCCGAAGCGGTGCGTATCCATGCACCCTATACGCATGTGCCATACCATCAACGCATCGATGATGGGTTTCCGAATTTCGTCAACAATGACCATTGCCTGCTCTCGGCGCGCGCTGCGATCAACCTGCAAAAGATGCTGCCGGAGAAGCTGGCCGGGCTGCCGCTTGCGCAGACCATCTGGTACATCCCCTCCGGGCTCGACATCTGGAACCAGAAGATCCTCAAAGCGCCTGGCCATTACGCCACGCGCGGCTACAAGATGCCAAACGCCGAGCCGCCGATGCCGGTCGTTTATTGGCCGGACCAGGAGCCATTGAGACAAACGGGACCGCTCAACGAGCGGCTCAACAACTGGCTCACTTTGGTCGAGCGCGGGCAGGTCATCGACGCCTACAGGACGTTCCTCGGACTTATCGAGGAAACCGCGCATCGGAAGGAGGTGCTGGCGCAGCTGGTCTTCGCGGGCATGATCGATGTGCAAGACCGCATGCTCTACAACCGTTCCTATACGACCGGCCACAAGGCCTATCGCGCGCGCTCGGTGGTCGAGATCGGCAACGCGATCGGGTGGGACAACGCCCACGACACGATCTATGCGGGGGCGCTCGACATCGCCGTCGGGCCGCGCTGGCACTCCGTCTACGAGATGGCCTGCAACGTCGTCACGATCTTTATCGAGGGCAAGGAGGTTCACGCGGTTCCGCAAGGCGGCACGAGCGAGCGCGAGCGTGCCCTGTTGGCCAATAGCGGGCCTCTGACCGACACCGAGACCGAGGAATTGGTGGAAGCGCTGATCCATCAGCATGAGCCCGCCTATATCGAGAAGATCAGCGCGCTGTTATTGGCCGGCAAATCGCCGCGCCGGATCATCGATGCGATCCAGCTGGCAGCCGCGCAAGTCGTGCTGGAGACCGTGGGCCCGAACAATTTCTCGATGCCGCAGCATACCTACGAGTACTGCAATACGATCGGTTGGTTTTACGACAATTTCGAGCACCCGCAGCGCCTCAAGCTGCTTTTTGTCGCGGGCTCTATGGTCAATCAAGCGGCATGGAACCAGCGGAGTTCGGGATGGCTCAAAACCGACCCAATCAGCGCTCCGAGCGGCGCCGATCGCCTGACCGGCGGCCAGATAATCGAGCATCTGGAAGCGGCGATCGCCGCCCTCAATCCACCGGAGGCGGTGGCTTGGACGAGGGCCTATCTCGACAGCGGCGAAGACCGGGCGCGGCTTGTGCAGCGCCTCGCGCTGATGGCGGCACGCGTCGGCAACGATCCGCACAATCAAGAAATCCCGCAATGCATGCTGGAGGACTACGGCAAGAACCAGAACCGGGATCGCGAACGGCTTCTGCTCGCCTGTGCCCATATCTGCGCCGGCCACCGCAAATACGGCGATTTCTTCGAAGCAAGCCGCCGGTTTGGCGAGGCGATGGGTCTGCCCGAGCTGCACTGACGGAGACGGGGGACGAACGACATAGCGGCTCCTCCCCGTCGTTGGGGAGGAAGTCCCTACCCTCAGTGAAACTGCGGTTTTACCTTCTCGCATAGGAGCTGCAGTGATTTCATGACCTGCTGATGGGGGATTTTGGTCCCGCAATTCATCTCGGCGAGAATGCCGTCGAGGCCAAGTTCTTCTTTTAGACCCATTAGCCGGTCGCTCACCTGCTCGGGCGTGCCGACGATAATCTTGTCGCGCAGCGCTTCCTCGTAGCTGATGGTCTGTAGCCGCCGGCCACGCGCGGCGCGATCCTCGATGGCGCGCACACCGGCGCGGGTCGCCGAATCCTCCAGCCGCTCGCCCAAATAGCGATAAAAGTACATAATGCTTTCCTCAGGCTCGGAGCGGGCCTGCTCGACCGTCTCGGCGACATAAACCGGAGCGCGCAGGAATACCTGCCCCTTGCCGGGGTGACCGGCCGCCTTGTACGCTTCCCGGTAGGCGCGAATATTGGGGCCGAGCTCGGCCAATGTGCCGAGCCGGACCGCGACGAAGACGCCGTGGCCGAGTTCGCCGATGGCCGAGAAGGTGTCGGGGCTGTTTGCGGCGATGCGGATCTCCGGCCACGGCTTTTGATAAGGCTTGGGCGTGGCTCTGACATTTTCGAACGAGTAATACTTGCCTGAATAGGAGAACGGATCCTCGGTCCAAGCCTTCTTGAGGATGCTCAAAGTCTCGGCAAAGCGCTCCCGGCTCTCGCCATAGGGCACGCCATAGGCCTCGTAGGTACGCGGAAACCCACTGCGCCCGACGCCAAAGATCAATCGCCCGTGGCTGATCTGGTCGACAGTGGCGGCCTCCTCGGCCAGGCGCAGCGGATGGCAGAGCGGCAGAACCTGCACCCCGGTGCCGATCTTCATCCGGCTCGTGCGCGCGGCAATGGCGCTGGCGATTGTCAAAGGGGCGGCGCAAACCGACCGATCGGGCGCGACGTGGATCTCGGCCAGCCACATGGCATCGAGACCCCAACGCTCGGCCGCATCAACCTGTGCAAACGACTCGGCGAACGCCGCTTCCTGGCTCATGCCCACCGGACATTGAAACTCGTGAAACATGCCGAACTCGAACCCCATCGCCACCTCTCCCTCTCGGATCCCTCGATACTCTAGGGATGATCGCGGTAGGATGCCAGCCTGGAAACAGCTCGCTTCGCGCGGTTCTAGTCGTCTGTGGGTTTGACAATGGCGATCGGCTGTTCATCCAGATATCGAGCGTGCACTCGTTATTGGTTAAGAAAAAAGAGCTCTTCGATATTACGAAATCTGCTTTATTAAGATTATCGCTAAGATAGTTAATAGTAAAGTTTCGATTTACCTAAAAATTTTCGAAATTAGTGCGGAACGTCGGTGAGATTTGACGATGATTTGACGGGTCTAGTGACGAAATTTTGACGATGAGCGATCCATTCTGGGTAACGAATCGTTAAGTTTTACTTTCGGTAAACAGATCGGCCTTCAAAGAGCGCTGCACAGTGAATGACATTGGTGAAATTGGTGCAGGGGCGCTCGACGCCGACGAGCTTGGCCGAGGTTCCGGTTTTCTCGACGCCTGCCGTCGTTATCTCGCGGACCGGGGGATCCCCGAGCAGGAATTTCCTCTCTTCTATTGCCGGCTCAGCGAGACCTTGCTGCACAGGGGAAATCCTGAGAGGGCGGTCGAATGCGCGCGCGTCGCCTTCGAACTGCGGCCGCAAGCCGAAGAAACGGCCCATTTATGCGCCTGGGTATTCAGCAATTGCGGGTGTCACGCCGACGCCGCCGCCGCCTATGAGCGCTTATTGAAATTTCGTCCCAGCTGGGTCGAGGGGCATCGTCACGCCAGCGGTTCCTTTGCCGCCGCCGGGCAAATGGATTGCGCGATCGTTCATGCGAGGACGGCCAGCGATCACAACCCGAGTTCCTTTGAATTCGCGATGCATGCCGGCTGTCTGCTGCAATCTTCCAGGCTCTTCGAGCAAGCAGCCGACTATTTCGCGCGCGCCGCCAGCATCCAACCTGGCGCATCCTCTGCACTGCGGCACTGGTCGGCCGCCAAATTCGCCCTCGATCAGCACGAGGATGCCGTCTCCCTCGCCCTGCAGGCCTTGTCGCTGGAGCCAAACGATTGCAGCAATGCCGTGCATGCCGTCGAGCTTCTGCTGAGGACCGGGAGATTTGACGTAGCCCTCGAACTTATCAGCGAAACGGTCGCGAGGAACCCCGAGGATGTAGTGTCGCTCCGCCTCCTTTCGGAGGCGGAGATGCTGGTCGGGCGACCAGAGGATGCGCTCGGCGCGATCGATCGAGCGCTCGCCATCGCCCCTCAGATGGCGGAATACCACCTGCACCGGGCAAACCTGCTTTACCGGCTAGGGCGCCTCGACGAGGCGGCAGAAGCATTTGGGCAGGCGGCCGAGCTCGACCCGTCCAACCCCGACACGAAGCGTTCGCAGTTGACGGTCTACTTCGACACCGGCCGCTTTACCGAGGCGCTCGCGATTGGCGGAGAGCTGATCAAGACCTCGCCGGACAACGAAGAATACGCTCAGGCGGTGCTGCAAATACTGAACCGCCGGTTCGAAACGTTGGAGGCCGATTACGTATTACTCAGTGAGCGCGACGTGCGGCCGCAACGAGAGTTACGGCTGCCGCCCGGATTGCTCGCGAGGCTGCGAACGCAGGGACGCGTGATCCAGGCGTTGATCATCCGCGAGAGCCGAACCCGCTTCGGCGATTCGAAGCTCGGTTATGGCTGGGCGTTGCTCGAACCGATACTGCACATTGTGATGTTGTCCCTCGTATTCGCGGTCATGATGCGAGGCCGGCCGCCTATCGGCGACGAATTTTTTATATTTTATTACACCGGTATTATCCCATACCACTTGTTTATACATACCAGCAGCAGCATGACCTATGCAATCTCAAGCAACGGCTCATTGCTGCAATTGCCGTTGGTCGGCACTTTCGATGTGCTGATGGCGCGAGGTCTGCTCGAACTCCTTACCGACACACTTGTCGCGACCATCCTACTGGCCGGCTTTGGAGTGGCCGGGCTCGGAGCCCTGCCGCACGATCTTCTCGGCGCATCCGCCGCGGCGCTCGTGGTGTGGCTGCTCGGCTGTGGGTGCGGTTTCATCAACGCAGTCGTCAATGCATTCGCCAAATCGTGGGACAAGATCTGGGCGCAGTTGACGCGCCTGCTGTATTTCTGCTCGGGGATTTTCTATGTGCCGGGCATGATGCCGGAGTGGATCCGCGATATTCTGGCATGGAACCCGGTATTGCACGCGGTCGACTGGTTCCGCGCGAGCTTCTTTGAACAATATGAGCCGCATTGGCTCGACCGTTCCTACCTTTCGGCAATCGCCATTGTAACCTTGCTGGCTGGGCTTGGCCTCGAGCGCGGACTGCAGCGCCGGCTTTATGAGCCGCTATGATCATGCTCGATAGAGTCACCAAGGTTTATCGCACCCGTGCTGGTCGCAAGACCGTGCTAAGGGATGTCAATGCGGTTTTTCAATCGGGCCACAATTTCGGGATCCTCGGCGTTAACGGAGCAGGCAAGTCGACCCTGATCCGCCTGCTCGCCGGATCCGAAGCTCCGGATCGAGGCGCGATAACCCGCTACGCCCGAGTGTCGTTTCCACTTGGTTTTGGCGGCACGTTTCACGGCGCCCTTTCCGGCCGCGAAAACGTGGCCTTCATCGCCCGGATCTACGGAGCCCGGATACGGTCGACGATCGACTATGTCGAAGCGTTTTCCGAACTGGGCGACTACTTCCGAATGCCGGTCAATACCTACTCGGCCGGCATGCGGGCGCGGCTCGCTTTCGGGATCTGCCTCGCCATAGATTTTGACGTCTACTTGATCGACGAGGTGACCGAGATCGGCGACCAGCGATTTCGGCGCAAATGTGCCGAAGCGTTCCGCGAACGCATGCTGCGCTCCGACATCATTCTCGTAACCCACAACCCTCAGACAATGCGGCAATATTGCGATAGAGGCGCGGTGCTCGCCAATGGTGATCTGACACTGTACGACGATGTTGGCACAGCGCTGGGGCGCTACCATCGCCTGCTGCAGGAGAACAACTAATGCCGGCGCCGACACGCGACCAGGCTTGGCCCGAGCCGACGATCAAGGCGCCGACCGGCAATGCCGGACTTCCGGTCCCCGCGCCGGAGGGCGGACGCATTGCGGTCTTTCCTCGGCGAGAGCTCGCCGGCGAGACCGCACCGACTGCAGAAAAGCGGCAATTTCCATTTCGCTTGCTGTCGTTTGTGGTGGTGGTGGCGCTGCCGACAATCCTCGCCGGTGTCTATTATTTTTTGATTGCTGCCGACCAGTATGTTGCGGAGTTTCGTTTTGCATTGCGCACCGTCGAACCGGTGCGCATCGACCCCGGCTCGATTTTGGGGGCTGCCGCGCCCTCGCCCGTCGGCGTGGATTCCTATGCCGTCGTCCAATACATCGGCAGCCGCGACATTCTCGATGACCTCGGTAGAACCCTCGATTTGCGTGAGATGTTCTCCCGGCCCGACGCTGATCGGCTAGCGCAATTGCAGCTTCCGGTCACGATAGAAGAGCTGGTCAGGTATTGGAAAGGCCAAGTCGACGCGTTTTTTGACATTACCAACGGAACGATCGTCGTCAGAGCCCGCGCCTTTACACCAGACGACGCGTTAAAATTAGCGCAAGGCATCCTCACGTCGTCGGAGCGTTTGGTAAATGATTTATCGGCGCGGGCACGGCGGGATACGCTGCGCAACTCGGAGAAGGAGGTGCATCGCGCCGAACGGCGTCTCAAAACCGCTCTCGCGCGACTCAGCGAATTCCGCGACCGCGAGGGTCTCATCGACCCGCGCAAAACGGCCGACGCCACTCAGGCCCTCGCCGGCCGCATCCGCGACGATATCGTTCGGGCGCAAACGGAAATGGCGACCGTCAAGCATTACATGCGGGCCGATGCCCCTTCTGTGAAGATGCTGGAGGCGCGGATCCAATCGTTGCAGACACAACTGCGTTCGATCGAAAGCGAAGTTACCGATACCGAAAGATCGCGCTCCGAGGTGCTGTCGCGGGTAATGGGTTCATACGAGCGCCTCGAAAGCGAGCGGAGTTTTGCCGAGAAGGCTTACCAGCACGCGCTCGAGGCGCTCGACCGATCGCGAGTCAATGCCGATCGCCAGCAAGTCTACATTGCCGGCTTTGTTCAGCCGAGTCTCCCTGAGGAAGCTTTGTATCCTCGGCGGCTGCACATGGTCGGATTGATTGCGTTTCTGTGCTGCGCGATCTGGTTGATCGGCGCATTCATTGTCCACACCGTGCGGGAGCACTTG
Source organism: Allostellaceae bacterium (assembly GCA_045802495.1). GTDB lineage: Bacteria > Pseudomonadota > Alphaproteobacteria > ATCC43930 > CGMCC-115725 > AP-15. The sequence goes on from JBJMQW010000481.1 coordinate 10,126, forward strand.
TAGGCCTGTGGCGGGGGTAGCCATCGGAGATTGATAATGGCAACGCTCGAATTCGAATCCCACACTCCAATTTTACCATCTCCGGCAGTCAATGCGTCGCCATTCCGGGTCGGCGGCCATGCACCGCGCAAGCGGCTCGCCTTGGTGTCAACCTATAGCGACCTGTGCGGCATTGCCGCTTATACGCGCAGCCTGGAAAAGCAGCTCGGTGATTTCTTCGAGGTGACGGTATTCGATCTGGACCAGTATCTACTGCGCAGCACTCACGGTCGGGTCAGAAGGTTCGGAGACCGCCATATCCAGGATATTTGTCGGGAGATTCGCGGCTTCGACGCGGTCAATCTGCAATTGGAACACGGCACCCTTGGTCGGGATTGTCAAGACATCCACCGCCGGTTTACCTGGATCCTGAGAGCGGCGCCGCGTCTTTCCGTGACCTTTCACACGATTTTTCAATGCGAGGCTTTCGATTTCCGCGCCTATTTCGGTGAAATTTTGCGGCTCAACTTCACCGGCGCGATCGCAATGCGGTCGGAATATAACCGAAAACATCGGCTTTCAGCCGGCCTCGCCGGCCGATTGCGGCGCGCACAACGCTTCAAGCCGGTCGCATTGATCGTGCATACGCCCCGCGATCTCGCCCATATGAAATACGTTCACGGTATGCGCAATGTGCACGACCATCCGCTCTCATTTATGGCCGCCGGAGAGGCTGAGGATATTCGCCGCAGCGCAAGCCGTCAGAGATTTGCGGTGCTCGACGCCGTGCCCAAGGAAAGCAGGCTGATCGGGATCTTCGGCTTTCTCGGCCGCTACAAGGGATTTGATACTGCCGTACGGGCATTGCACCACCTCCCCAAGAATTATCATCTTCTGGTCTTTGGTGGCGTCCATCCAAATGAGATAAGGCTTCACCAACCCATAGATCCTGTCGTTACAACGCTATTCGAGGCTGGCTACATCGACACCAGTGTCGCAGAGCGGCTCCGGCCCCTTTCGCCGACCCACGCTCCAACGGTCTCCCTAGCCGTCGACAGTTCGATGCGCGATTTGCTGATCGAGCATCCGAAGGATCTGTCGGATCGAATTCATTTTCTGGGCGCGCAGAGCGACACCGACTTCCTGACGGCAATGGCGATTTGCGACGCGGTGGTGTTTCCCTATCTCGAGGTTGGCCAATCTTCCTCCGGCCCGATCTCGCAAGCCCTCGAACTCGGCTGCCGGGTCATCGCTTCCCGAACGCATACTTTCCTGCAGTTCGCCCGATATCACCAGAACATGATCGAGTTCTTTGACATCGGGAATCACCTGGAATTGGCAGGACGGATCATTGCGCGCCCGCAATTCGACCCCGGTGAGCGCCGCCCGGTGTTCAATGTCGAGACCAACAAGGCGGTCTATCTTGCCGCCAATGGCGGCGCCTCGCGAACCGACAGAACGGGGCTGCGAGACGCCATCCGATCTCTGCCCTCGGCCGTGACGGTCGGCAGCACAGCCAGTTAGAGGGCGTTAGAGAGCCCCGTGATCCGGTAAATTGCCCGCGACAATCGATGCCTGCGATCCTATGATGTAGCGCCCGGTTGGCGCTGGACAATGCGAGCCGGGCGGGGGCCAACGGAGGAGCGCAGCATGAGAAACGGGTTCCACGTCTACGATTCCGATACCCACGTCAACCCCGCCGCCGAAGTGCTGGAACGGTATGTCGATCCGGGCTTTCGCTCCCGCCTCGCCGAATTGGCGGAATACCGCTTCCCGGTCGGGCAGGGCGCGGTCGGCGGTATCGAAGGGCTGCACAATTATCGCGTCGGGACAAAATACTACCGGCGGGTGCTGGGCGAGTCTGCGCCACGCGAGACCTTCACCGGCCGCGAGACGAGATGGATGGGCAGCAAGATGCCTCGGCCGGGCGTGCAGGACGATCAGGCCGAGAACCGCGTCAAGGACATGGATGACGAAGGCACCGACGTCCATTTCCTGATTCCGACCTCGTGGCTCAGCCTCGTCGGGCTCCCGGACCCCGCTCTCGAGATTGGGATGATCCGCGCCTACCATCGTCACATGGCGGATTTTTGTGGGCAGTACCCGACCCGCCTCAAGAGCATGATCGTCGCGTCTTCGCGCGCCGTCGACGAGGCGGTCCGCGAAATCCGCGAGTGGGGAAATTCGAAATGGGCGGTGGCCGTCATGCCGCTGCTTGCACAGGACATCCCGGCCGATCACCCCGACCTCTACCCGATCTGGCAGGCCGCCCAGGAATACGATCTGCCGATCGCCAATCACAGCTTTACCTGGACGCCGCCTTATTTCCCCGGCTACCGCGACATGTGGGACAACGTCTACCTGGCGCGGCTGTGCTCGCATCCGTGGGGCGCGATGCGCTTCATGGCCGGTTTTCTCGCCGGCGGCATCCTGGACCGCTATCCGGGGCTCCGCCTCGCGGTGCTCGAATGC
>JBJMQW010000025.1:0-11246 GCA_045802495.1 Allostellaceae bacterium
GCCAATACAAGGTCCGGCCCGGCAAGCTCGAGGAATGGGTCAAGGTCATGGAAGAGGAGATCATCCCGTTCCAGGTCTCGAAGGGCATGGTCATCTGCGGCAGCTTTCGGGGCGAGACCGATCCCTCCGTCTATGTGTGGCTGCGCCGCTTCGAGAGCGAAAGCGAGCGTGAGGCACTCTACAAGGCGGTCTACGAAAGCGATCATTGGAAGACCAAGATCGCGCCGCGGGTGCCCGACCTTCTCGACCGCGAGGCCATCGCCGTGACGCGCATCGTCCCGACCGCGAAATCGACAATGCGATAGCCGGTGGGTCAATTCTAACGCATCGCACCCACTCTTCTCGCCATACCGGCGAAGGCCTGTGCCCATGGCTGACATGGGTCCCGGCCTGCGCCGGGAAGGCGCCGATGGTGGAGGCTTCTTTCAGGAATCGGTTCGCTGAACGACGGCAGTGGTAACTGTCGGATGGGAGCCATGGGCTATTCCCAGCGCGCGACTTCGTCGAAGCCAAGGCGCGGCAGCCGCGGCCGCAAGCGGTCGCGGTCGCCATAGCCGATATTCAATAGAAAGTTCGTGCGGTATCGGCGATCGGGAAAGAAAGCGGCGTCGACCTTGTCGGCGTCGAACCCCGACATCGGCCCGCAATCGAGCCCCTGAGCGCGCAACGCCAGGATGAAATAGGCGCCCTGCAACGACGAATTGCGCAAGCCGGTCTCCTCAACGAGCGCGGGATTGGAGGTGAACCAGCCGCGCGCGTCGGTGTGCGGATAAAGCCGCGGCAACAGGTCGAAAAATTCGCGGTCATAGGCGATGATCGCGGTGATCGGCGCCGCGCGGACCTTCTCGTAATTGCCCGACGAGACGCAGGGCAAGAGCCGCTCCTTGGCCGCGGGGCTCTGGACCAAGACAAGGCGCATCGGCAGGCAATTGCCGCTCGTCGGACCGAGGCATGCCAGCTCGAACGCGGCTTCGACCAGGGATTCCGGAACGGGCCGCGCCTGCCAGTAAGAAAAGGTGCGCGCCTCGCGGAAAATCGTTGCAAGAAGTCCTGGGCCCTCGATGCTCACAACTCTCCCCCCGCTATCGGTTTGGCAAAAATATACTGCGGAGCCACGCAATGACTGAACCACTGCCCGCCCTCAACCTCGTTGCCGCGCCCGGTCAGCGGCTGGCCACGCTCGATCTTGCGCGCGAGATCGAACGGCGCGGCTTTGCCGGGATCTCCGTTTCGAGTCAATTCAGCAATATGGCGCAGTGCCTGGGATTGGCGTTTGCGACCGAGCGCATTCCCTTCGCCACGGCGATTGCGCCGATCTATGCGCAAACCGCCGACGAATTCGCTAACAGCGCAGCCTACCTGCACGAGGTGTCGGGCGGCCGCTTTCAGTTCGGCATCGGCGTTGCGCACGGCCCAACGCATGTGCGGATGGGCGTCACACCGGGCAGGCCGCTGGCGGACACCCGCGCCTTCGTCGCCAAGCTGCGGTCCTACGACGGCATCGGGGCGCTGCCGCCGATCATCCTCGCCGCCTTGCGCAAGCGCATGGTTGCGCTCGCAGCCGAGATCGCCGACGGTTTGGTCTACGCGAATGCCTCCCTTTCGCATATGCGAGAGTCGCTCGCGGCCATTCCGGCGGCCAAGCGCAGCGACCCGAATTTTTTCATCGGCAACCGGATCCGCACCTGCATCTCCGACGATGAGAGCGAGGCCAAGGCAGTGCTGCGGCGTACCGTGACGAACTACGCGCTGATGCCGAATTACCGCAATTACTGGAAGGAGGCCGGCTATGTCGAGGAGATGGCGGCCATCGAAAAAGCGGTGGCCGAACACCGGCTGGATGATCTGGGAAAGTATCTCCCCGAGCGGTGGCTGGCGGACGTCACCCTCTTCGGCCCGGCGTCGAAAATTCGCGCGGGCGTTGAGGCATGGCGCGCCGCCGGGATTACCACGCCGGTGCTGGTGCCGCTCTCCGCCGACGGCGAGCAGAGGACGGCGATCCGGCAGGTGTTCGACGCCTTTGCCGATTGAATCTGTCTCACATCGGCGCCGTCGGCAGGCGCCGTAGCTGCTCTTTCAAGAAATTGAAGTCGACCGGCTTGGTCAGGAATTCGTGCGCGCCGGCTTCGGTCGCGCGGCGGCGGCGTTCCTCGTCGCCGTAGGCGGTGACCATCATGACGGGCAAATCGGCGCGGCGGGTTTTGATCTCGCGCAACAAGGTCAGCCCGTCCATTCCCGGCATGTTGATGTCCGACAGGATGACGATCAGCTCGGGCTGCACGCCATTCGACAGCTGATCGAGCGCCTCTTCCCCGGAGGCGGCGAAATGCAGGACATAGGTGCCCTGGCGCACTTCGCGGCGAAAGCGCTGACGAAACATTTCCGCGACATCGGGCTCGTCGTCGACGACGAGGATACTGAAACTCATAATACCCTCGACACCGTGTGGGGGCGGCGAGATTGCTTCGCTTCGCTCGCAATGACAATGACACGCGCATCATTGCGAGAAGCGAAGCGACGAAGCAATCTCGTTGAAACAGTCATGACGTCTTGCCTGTCATTGTTGGCTGCCGGCTGCGTGGCAAGCGGATCGTGAACTCGGTGAACCGGCCGACCTCGCTGTCGACGGTGATCCTACCGCCATGCTGCTGGGTGACGATGTCGTAGCTGATCGACAATCCGAGGCCAGTGCCCTCCCCGGTTGGTTTGGTGGTAAAGAATGGCTGGAACAGCTTGTCCCTGATCTCGGGCGGGATGCCGCTGCCGTTGTCGCGCACCCGGATCTCGACCCCGGCACCGGTCTCACGCGTCGTCACTTTGAGGCTCGGCTTGAAGTGCCAGTCAGTGGTTTCGGTGCAGCGCTTGTTGGCGGCGTAGAAGCCATTGCCGAAAAGGTTGAGGAACACGCGCGTCACATCCTGCGGCACCAGCTCGATGGGCGCGATGCTGTGATCGAGATCGCGCTCAAGCACCACATTGAATTTCTGGTCCTGAGCGCGGGCGCCGTGATAGGCGAGGTTCAGCGCCTCGTCGACCAGTGAGTTTATGTCGACGGGCCGCCATTCTCCAATCCCGCCGCGCGAATGCGCCAGCATGCTGGTGACGATGCCGTCGGCCCGCCTGCCGTGCTCGGCGATTTTCGCGAGATTGCCGGTCAGCATCCCGACGATCTCATCGATCTCCGCATGCGTCTCGTCGCCGATTGAGGCAAAGGCCGGCGCTGCCGCCTCTCTCAGCTCATCCAGAAGCTCGACCGAGAGCCCCGCGAAATTGTTGACGAAATTGAGCGGGTTCTTGATCTCATGCGCGATGCCGGCGGTCAACTGGCCGAGCGAAGCCATCTTCTCGGCGTGGATCAGACTGGCCTGCGCCGATGTCAACTCTCGCAGCGCCGCTTCCGCCGTGTCGCGCGCAGCGCGGATCTGCTCCTCGGCTTGCTTGCGCTCGGTGATGTCGCTGTAGATCAGCACAAAGCCGCCGCCCGGCACCGTGTTCCGGCGTACCTCGATAACCCGGCCATCCGGCCGGGTGCGCTCGAGGCGCAATTCCTGATCGGTGTCCTCGAGGCGCCGGCTCGGCTCCGCCTCGATATCGTTGCTGCCGAATTCGCCGCGTTCGGCGAGGATACGGATATAGTCGGCATAAGCTGGGCGGTCAGCCAGAAGCGCGTCGGGCAGATCGAGAATCCGCTGGAAATTCAGGTTCCAGGCTGTCAGCCGCAATTCGGCGTCAAACATTGCGACGCCGTCGCCCATATTGTCGAAGGTGACGCGCAGCTCGGCTTGGCGCTGACGAATCTCGTCCAATAGCCGGGCGTTGTCCATTGCAATGACTGCTTGCGCTGCGAAGCTCTCCAGCAGAGTGATCTGCTTGTCGCTGAATGGCCGCGGCTCTTGGCGGTAAATGTTGATGAACCCGAGCACTGCGTCCTCGCGCAATAACGGCACCATCAGTGAGCTGCGCACACCGCCGAGGTCAACCAGCGCCCGGCGGTTGGGGTCGCCGCTCTTGTAAATGTCTTCGGCCATCAGGTCAGGGACGTGGATGATACGCTCCCCGGCGAGCAAGCGCGCCGGCTGCGTTCCTGGGCTGTAATCGGGCGGATTCCGGCGCCGATATTCGACAAAACCCGCCGGCATGCCCCGTGTGGCCGTCGTCCGAAACCTCTCGTCCTCATAGACTGCCAGCTGCCCGAATGCCGCGTCGCACAGGCGCATCGCCTTTTCGAGCATCGCGTCGAACACCGGGGCGAGATCGCCCGGCGAGCTATTGATGACCTGCAACAGTTCGGCGGTTGCGGTCTGCTGCTCCAAAGCCTCGCGCGTCTCGGTCAGCAGCCGCGCATTCTCCATCGCGATCACCGCCTGCGTCGCGAAGTTCTGCAATAGCGCGATCTGCTTGTCGGAGAACGGCCCGACCTCCATGCGATAAATCATGATGTAGCCGAGCACCGCTCCGTCCTTCAGCAGCGGCACGAGGAGGTAGGCGCGGGCTCCTCCGAGATCGACCAGAGCGACGCGATCGGGGTCGCCGCGCTGATAAGGCTCGGTGCCAATGAGGTCAGCGATGTGTACGACGCGCTCACCCGCCAGGATGCGAGCCGGCCCGGTGCCGGGCCCATAAATACCCGAGTCGCCCCGCGCGTAGTGCTGAACATAGGCGGTGGGCACGCCGTATGTCGCAGCCAGACGGAAACGCTCGCCGTTATAAGTGCGCAGCTCGCCGAAGGAACCGCTGCACAGGCGCAGTGCTTTCTCCAGCAATGCGTCAAACACCGGCGCCAGATCGCCGGGCGAGGAATTGATGACCTGCAGCACCTCGGCGGTGGCGGTCTGCTGCTCCAGCGCCTCACCGAGGTCGCGGTTGCGGGTTTCCAGCTCACCCACCAGCCGGACGTTGTCGATGGCGATGGCCGCCTGGTCGGCGAAGGTCTTGAGCAGCTCGATCTGGGTGGCGGTGAAGGGTTTGACCGTGCGGCGTCCGCAGCCGATGACGCCGATCGGCTGGCCGTCGCGAATGATGGGCACTCCGAGAAAGGATCGATACCTCAGCACCGGCTGCAACTCATCGCGCGTCCGGGTGTCGTAATCGGGCTCGGCGAGGACATCCTCGGAATGCGCCGGCTGCGCGTCGACAAAGGCGCGGCCCATGACGAAATTGCGCACGGGTGCTCGGGGGAAGAGACGGTGAAAAGCCGCCGTCTCTTCCGGCGACATGCTGTGGACCGCGATCAAGTGGAGCAGCCCTTGTTCAAATCGCGCCACTCCACTGAACTCTGCCTCGCACACCCTGGCAGCGCTTGCCACGATCACCTCGAACGCCGGCCGGAGATCGGTCGGCGAGCGCGCAATGACACGCAAGATCTCGCTCGTTGCGGCCTGCTGGGCCAAGGCTTCGTCGCGCTCGGCGGTGCGCTGGTCGAGCTCCCGCTGGAGCATCGCTATGGTCTCTCGCAGATCGGGCACCGCGTCGTCGAGCATTTCCATCCGGTTGCCTCGCTTCCGCCGATGCCGGTAACCTCCGCACGGCCGACGGCGAGGCTGCCGAGCGGCGCGGACGCCGGGACCGAGCGGTACACGTATTACGCGCGAGAATACCCGTCCGCCAATCGCTCCGCCAGCGCTCTCCTCGGCTGCACTAAGCCGGGTTCAGCCATAATGGCGCAGAAAGCCTCGATCACCGCGTTCACCTGGTCCCGAACTTCGAGTTGATTGAAATGTCCGGCGCCGTCCCTCCCGCCATTGATTGCGTTCGGCAGCCACTCCGACATCAGAAGCGGCGGGTTCCGTGGCGAGCCCATGAGGGGCTAGCGTTAAGTGCCGACCGCGATGTCGCCGGTGTCCACCGGCGAAACTCCGAATAAGGATTTCTTCGCCGCGGCCTTGCCTGTAGCATTGGTTGGAGTCGGCGCTCGCCGGCAAGGAAGCCCGGGCGGGTGAGCGCTGCATCCATCTAGCACCGGTCGCCGCGCTGCGGATGTTCATTGTCGGTAAAATCGGTTGGGCGCTGGTCCAGCCCGGTAATCTGCTGCTGCTGAGCCTGCTCGCCGGTGTGCTGTTATTCCTTTTCTATCGCGGCCGCCGCGGAAAGACCCTGGTCACCCTCAGTGCTCTCGGCTTCCTCGCGCTTGCCGTCCTGCCGATCGGCCCGGCGATGTTGCTTGCACTGGAGAAGCGCTTTCCGCGGCCGGACGCCCTGCCCGAAAAAATCGACGGCATTCTCGTGCTGGGCGGCGCCGTCGATCCGGCGCTGTCCTTGACCTACGGCGAAACGGTGTTCAATGGCTCGGTCGCACGCGTTCTCACCGGGATAGCGCTGGCCAGGCAGCACCCGGAAGCCGCGCTGGCGCTGGTCGGCGGCGAGGGCGGATTCGTTGCGGTCGGGCTCGCCGAGGCGCGGGCTACCTATGGGTTCGTCGTCAATGAGGGCATCGCCCCAGCCCGCATCATCATCGAAGAACGCTCGCGCAGCACTCACGAGAACGCCGTCTATGCCAAAAGAATGATCAGGCCCAAACCGGGGCAGATCTGGGTGCTGGTTACCTCGGCTTTCCACATGCCCCGCGCCGTCGTGTCGTTCCGCGCCGTTGATTGGCCGGTGATCCCCTACCCGGCGGATTACAAGATCGACCCGCGGACGGGTTTGCGCGCGAATTTCAGCCTGCTCGACGGCCTCAGCACCACCACTCTCGCGGGCAAGGAGTGGGCCGGCCTGTTCGGATATTGGGCGATGGGCTGGACCCAGGAGCTGTTTCCCGCGCCGGGGGCTCGAAGCGCGGAAAATCGCGGCTGAGCGGGCGGCTACCGGGGACGGGCGAGTATTCGCGCTTCCCCCGGCGCGAGCGCCACCCGGATCGCATGCACCATGCCGCGCGACGTCCCGCGATCGTAGATTTCTGCATCGACGATCTGCTCGACCGGGCTGATCTGATGACTGCCGGCGGTGGAAAAGAGGGTCGCAAAGTCTGCGCCCGGCGGGTTTAGAACAGCATCCACGAGGACGGAAAGCTCGATGCCGGAGCCGATGTTCATGTTGGCGACGACCACGGTTTCACTCTCGTTCAGAATCCGGGAGAAGGCCACCACCCCGGGCGCAAAGCTCGAAGCGCCAAAGGTCCTTCGATCGCCCGACACCGGACGAAAATATTGGCGTCCGTAACGGAGCGCCGGGTTTTGCGCGCGGACCCGCGCGATGTCGCGCAGCACGAGGTAGAACTTGTCCGTCTCGTCAAAGGCGTTTGGCCGTCCCCACAGCGCTTCGCGGGCGTCTTGGTCCGAGGACCCGGTGCCGTGGAGGCCTTGCTCGGTCCCGTAATAGACGCAGGGAATCCCTTGCAGCGAAAACAGGCAGGCGAGGGCCGCTGAGACCTGCCCGTCATAGCGGCCGGGATCAGCGGCATCGACAAAGCGGAAGCGGTTGTGCTGGTCGTGGTTGTCGAGAAAGGTGACAAAGAACCGGCCTGCCTCGCCATGCGAGCTGATGACGCCCTGCTCGACACTTTTTCGCAAGGCGTAGACGGCGGTCAGCTCGGTCGGCGGCATGAGCCCCTTCGCGACCCCAGGAAGGCGGAAGAACAGCGGGAAATCGAGCGCGGCATCGACGCCGACCATGTCGCCGTCGTCATTGCTGCGGCGACCGATGAATTTGGCGATCTTGTATTCGTCGTCATAGACTTCGCCAAAGGTGAAGAAATTTTTCTTGCCGATTTCGAGGGCGTATTCGCGGATCGCATTGCCGAAGATGAGAGCGAAATCGGGCTCGACGTATTTCAGCGTGTCGATCCGAAGGCCGTCGATGTCCCATTTTGCGATGGCGTGCTGATAGCAGCGGATCAGCGCCGAGCGGACCTCGGGTCGCGCGGTGACGAGTTCTTTCAAAGACTCGAAATCGCCTCCGTCCTCGCCGCCCTTGCCCTTGCGACGGAACGCCGGATTGGACCGGATCTCGCGTGGCCACACAGCGGCAGCGGGTGTGAGTCTCGGATCGGCTGGTTGCGGCGCCTCTGACCACTCGGCGACCGGCTGATTGTCGGCGCCGCGCCAGCGGATCGAATAGCCGTTGTCGCGCCACGCGGCGGACGCCGCTTCGGAGCCGTTGTCGAGCACATAGGCGAAAACGTCCCCGGCGTGGTTCAGCACAATGTCCATGATCACGTGGATGCCGCGCGCATGCGCCTCGTCGATGAGGCGGCGGAGCTCGCCGTCGGGGTCCGATTGATCGGATGCAAACCGCGGGTCCACCTGCAGGAAGTGCTGGATACCGTAGCCGTGATACGTGCCGTCCTGGGCTTGGCAGTTCTGTAAGACGGGGCTCAGCCAAATCGCCCCGACCCCCAGCCGCTCGAGGTAATCAAGGCGGCGCCTGACGCCCTCCAACGTGCCGCCCTGGAAGCCGCCGAAAGGCTGGTCCCATGCGGCTGCCGGCGGTTGCCCGGGATTGTTGAAGCGATCGACGAGCAGAAAATAGATCCAGCGGTCCCGCCAGTCCTGCGGAGATGGAAAAGGGCAGAGGATCTCGACGTCTCGGCCGCCGACGCGAACCGTTCGGCGGACTGGCGTCCGCGCGGCTGTAAAGGCATCTTCCACCTCCGGGCCGTAGACAGAATCCGGCATCTGCACCTCCCAGCGGTCGCTTTGCGGCCGAGTTAACCACATTGAGGCGACTGCGGCATGTTCGAATTGGTCTTCCTCGGCACCGCCGCGGCGGTGCCCTCGGCCGAACGGGGACTGCCGGCGCTGCTCGTGGCGCGCGGCGCGCAGCGTTTCCTGGTCGATTGCGGCGAGGGGACTCAGCGCCAGTTGATGCGCGGCGAGCTCGGATTTCGCGGCTTGCAGCACGTGCTGCTGACCCATGCGCATCTCGACCATGTGTTGGGTCTCGCGGGCCTGCTCGCAACACTCGCTCTCTACCGCATCGGCGGCGCGGTCGAGATCATCGGCAGCGGCGAAACGGTGGCGTTCGTGCATCGCTATCTTGCCGAGGTCATCGGGCCCGAGCAGGACGACGGTTACCGCCTGCGCGCCGTTTCCAGCGGTCCGGTTTTGGCGTGCTCGGGTTGGCGGCTCGACGCCTTCCCGGTGGCGCATCGCGGCACTGAAAGCCTCGGCTATTTGTTCCAGGACGAGACTCGGCAGCCGTTATTGCCCGAGCGCCTCGCTGCGCTCGGCGTGCCGGAAGGAACCGCCCGCGCCGCGCTGGCGCGCGGCCGCTCCGTAGCGCTTGCCGACGGCCGGGAGATCACGCCCGAGATGGTTCGGGGCCCGCCCATTGCCGGCGCCAAGCTCGCCATTGTCGGAGACACCGAGGAAGTGGCGAGCCTCGTCGAGCCGGTGCGCGGCGCCGACGCGCTGGTGATCGAGGCCACCTTCCTCGAGCGCGACGCCGGGCTGGCGCGCGCCCGCGGTCACCTGACCGCCACGGCGGCGGGCATGCTCGCGCGTGACGCGGGAATCGGCGAATTGTTGCTGACCCACATCTCGGGCCGCTACCGGCCCGAGGAGATCGCGGACGAAGCCGCTCGATACTTTTCTAATGTCCGAATCGTGGCGGATTTCGACCGCCTCTGCGTCCGGTCTCGCGCAGCCTCACCCGGCCCTCTCCCCGCGAGCGGGGCGAAGGGGCTAGTGTAACCCTCTCGCCCGGGGCAAGGGCGTGTTATGAGATATCACGTTCGAGATTGAGCAAAGAGCTGCGCGATGACATCGACCGACGCGTCGTCCCTGATCCCGGTCACCCTGTTGACGGGCTTTCTCGGCAGCGGCAAGACGACCGTGCTCAACCATGTGTTGCAGCAGCCCGGCATGGCGGCGACCGCTGTCATCGTCAACGAATTCGGCGAAATCGGTCTCGACCACCTCCTCGTCGAGCGGTCGAGCGAGGATGTCATGCTGCTGAACAGCGGGTGTCTGTGCTGCACGGTGCGCGGCGACATCGTCGACACTCTGACCAATTTGTTTGTCGATCGGGTCAAGAACAAAGTGCCGTTCTTCACGCGGGTCGCGATCGAGACAACTGGTCTCGCCGACCCGGCGCCGATTCTGCACACCCTGATGACCGACCCGATCGTCGCGGCGCGGTACATGCTCGACGGCGTCGTGACGACGGTCGACGCGGTCAATGGCGGCGGCACCCTCGACCGCCAGCCGGAGGCGGTCAAACAGGCCGCAGTGGCGGATCGCTTGTTGCTGACCAAGACCGATCTCGCCGATCCGACGGCGCAGGAGGCGATCAAGTCGCGGCTGCGGGCACTGAACCCGAGCGCCGTCCAAATGCGGGTCGAGCAAGGTGTGGTCGATCCTGCGGTGCTGTTCAACATTGGCTTTTACGACCCGGTGGCCAAGAGCGCCGATGTTCAGCGCTGGCTGCGCGACGAGGCTTTCGCCGGCGGCCATGACCACGAACACGAACATCTCGACGTCAACCGGCATGACGACCGCATCCGTGCCTTCTGCATCACGCGAGAGCGGCCAATCTCCTGGGCTGCGCTGTCCGCCTGGCTCGACGGCTTAGCGACGATGCGGGGCGACGATCTCTTGCGATTGAAGGCGATCGTGGCGGTCTCAGACCGCCCCGATCAGCCGGTCGTGCTGCACGGCGTGCAGCACCTCTTTCACCCCCCGGTACTGTTGCCCGAATGGCCGAGCGAGGACCGCCGTACACGCATGGTCTTCATCACCCGCGACCTGCCGCGCGAGGTCATCGAAGCCACACTGGCCGCGTTTGAGGACGTCGCGCAGGCTCAGTAGCCGCGGTACTGTTCCGCGGTCGGAAACCGGGTGCCGACGATACAATTTTCGAGGATCCCGCGGCCGCGGTCGGGGATATGGCGCTGCTGGACAAAGCGCTCGAGCACGTCGGTGATCGCCTCCGCCGTGATCCCGGGCTCGGTCGCAACGTACTGGACGAGATTGTCGCGGAACCCGCGACGGGTGACGTATATCGGTTCGAGACCGCGGGTCCGAGCTACTGCGGAAAGCGAGTCGGCCATTGGCCTCACCACGGGGTTGACGGCAAAGTCGGCCCAATTGTTGGCAAGACACCCGCCCGGCGCGAGCGCGTCGAGGCAACGGCCCCAAAAAATCTCGTCGCTGCTGGCAGGGCCGCCGGGCCCATACAGATCGACAAAGATCGCATCGTAGCGCGCGCTGGTGCCGGCGAGAAATCGCTGCGCGGTGTCGATCACGACCGGCTGCTTCAGATGGAACCAGCGACGGGCGGTCGCGACAATCGTCTCGTCAAAATCAACC
>JBJMQW010000026.1:0-1884 GCA_045802495.1 Allostellaceae bacterium
GCTCTCCGCAATGGTAAGCGCCGTGGGTGGCGATTACATCGCATCGCATTATGCGTCGGTCGAGTGAAGTACGGTAAAACCTGGTAAATTGCGATGCATCGAGTGTGTATCAGAATCAAGCTCAATACAGTTAGGCGCCCCGTCTTTGGGGCCGGTCCGGATAGACTTGGAGCTTCTATCCGCGTGCCGCCCGGCACCCTGCGCGCTAGGTTTCCCCGGAAAAATCTGAAATTGGAGACCTCCAAGAACTGTGTTTTTGGCTGAGCCGAGGTGGTATTCGGCTGCTGCTGTGATGTTTGACTGATTGCCGCGATCTTTGGATCTTTGTCGCGCTGCGGCCGTTTTTGGCGGCGGCTTTTTGGGCTATGCTGACGCGGTCTGGGCGGTGAGCCAGACCATTCGCTGCATGTTATAGACGAGATTGGCGAGGCCGATCTTGGTTTTCGCTCTGGCGATGCCGATGGTGCGGATGAACAGGCCCATTGGCCCCTTCTGCCGGGCGAAGACGTGCTCGACCGCCGAGCGTATCGCTGACTTGCGGGCATTGGCCCGCGCGGTGCGGCGCGGCATTGGCTTGCGCTTAGGCTTCTTGCGGTGGATCTGCGAGCGGAGAAGACAACCGGCGAGGAACCGCTCATTGGCGTGGGAGCGATAGGCGGTATCGGCCCATACGTCGCCGGCGGTGTTGTTCTTGTCGATCAGGTCAGCCAGCAGCGCACCATCGTGGCGCGCCGCGTCAGTAACGGTCCAGCGGCGGATCAGGCGATGCCGACGGTCGATGCCGAGGTGATTTTTGTACCCGAAGGCGGGGACAGCGAGATCGACGCGAGGAGGTGCATTCTCCAGGCTCGGCTTGGCCTTGGTGTATTTGACCGTCCAGCGCGCGTCGCGGTCCTTCTGGCGCAGCTTGGCCGGTTTCTGTGTCCACGCCGCCGGGATGCGGCCTTCCTTGATGTCGCGCTTCTCGCCGTCGGTATTGCGCTGCTTCGGCGCGGCGACAATCGAGGCGTCGATGATCTGGCCGCTCATCGCCAGAAACCCGGCCGCCGAGAGCGCCGCATCAAAGCGCTCGAACACAACCTCGATCGCCGGTTTGCCCGCGATCTTGGCCCGTGTCAGCGCTTCGCGGAAGGTCCAGATCGTATTGGCGTCCGGCACCGTATCGGCAAGCCCCAACCCCAAAAACCGCATGAACGACAGCCGATCCCGGATCAGGTATTCGGCGCGCTCGTCCGACAGATTGTGGCTGGCCTGCAGCACCAGGGTTTTGAACATCAGCACGTGATCAAACGGCGGGCGGCCGCCTTTCGCGCGGTCCGAGCGTGGCACCGCGCGCTCGAGATCCGCCCGGAACAGCTCGAAATCAACCACCGCCTTCAGCCGTTCCAGGCTGTCGCCCTTGGCCGAGAGCTCCCTCAGCCGCTCGTCAACATCGAAAAACCCCGCCTGACCACGCATCCCCGCCCCCCAGCGCAGACCCGCCTCATCGAATCACAAACCGCTCTAAACCGCTAGCTAATTGGAGGTCTCCAGCCGGCTCATCGCAGGTAACCCGCGCCGGGCATCGGCCGGTAACGGCTCTGCCAGGCGCCCAGACCGACACCAAGCTGGACTACCTCGCCGCACATTCCTGGGTGCTCGACCAGCTCTACGAGGAGCTGATGCGCTGGACGCCGCCCTGCGCGTCGGCTTCGACGGATGCTTCAATGGCGGGCAGATGCTGAGCGTCTCGTTACGGTCGCAACGCAACATTCCCACAGTGAAATCGCCCGGTAGCACGGCCACCCGACTTTCTTAGTACGACGGCCGACACCAGGACTCGGCTGTCCGAACCGGCCCAAAGGACTGGCTGTGCGCCATCCATCGGGCCCATTCGGCCCGCAA
>JBJMQW010000482.1:0-5372 GCA_045802495.1 Allostellaceae bacterium
CCAGGCCTCGAAGGCGGCCTCTACGAGACCGGCACCTTCGCCCCCGACGACTAGCTGACGCGCCGGTCGGTCCCAGCGACTGAGAAATTGCCATCGGCAAATTCGATGTCCGCATCGGCGGCTTCGAGCAGATGCGCGGCAATGCGCTTGCCTTTAGCGATGACTTTGTCGGCAGCCATCCACAAGGCCGAGCCGCCGATCACCGTCGAGCGCGAGCCGTTGGTGCCGATGCCGAAGGCGACCCGGTCAGTGTCGCCGTCAATGTATTGCACGGTTGCGGGATCGAGTCCGAGCTTCTCGTTCAGCACTTGCTTGAAGGTCGTCTCGTGGCCTTGGCCCTGATTCTTGCTGCCCATCAACAGAGTGGCGTTGCCACTGGGGTGAAAGCGGATCTCGGCGAATTCCTGGCCGGGGCCCGCCGCCTTCTCGATCGGGTTGGCAATGCCGATGCCGCGCAGTTTTCCGCGCGCCTTGGCTTCGTCGCGGCGCGCCGGGAAGCCGACCCAGTCGGCTTGCGCCAGTGCCTTCTGCTGGTTGGCGGGGAAATCGCCGCAATCGTAGTTGAGGTTCAGCGCGGTCTTGTATGGCATCGCCAAGGCCGGGATCATGTTGCCGGTCCGCAATTCGACCGGATCGAACCCCAACTCGCGCGCCGCGTCATCGATCAGGCGCTCGATGACATAGGTCGCCTCGGGCCGTCCGGCGCCGCGATAGGGCGCGGTGCCGTTGGTGTTCGCCATCACCGCCAGCACCGCGACGTAGGCTGCCGGGATGTCATAGGTGCCGGTCAGCGTGCCGACATTGCCGAAGGTCGCAAGCAGGTTGCGCTCGGACGAGATGTAGGCGCCGACATTGGCCAGCGTCTTGACCCGGAGGCCGAGGAATTTGCCGTCCTCGCCAAGCGCCAGCTCGGCGTCGCTGACATTGTCGCGGGCGTGCTCGTCGGCCTGGATCGCCTCGCTACGCTCGCAGGTCCATTTGACCGGCCGGCGCAGCTTCTTTGCTGCGAGCAGTACCAGCCGATGTTCGGGATATTGCCAGCCCTTGGTGCCGAACCCGCCGCCGACATCGCCGGCGATGACCCGGATCCTGCTTTCCGGGATTTTAAAAACACGAGTGGCGAGCGCCTGACGCACCCGGTGCGGATACTGCACATCGGCGTATAGCGTAAAGCGGTCCTCACCCGGGTCCCAGACGCCGATCGCACCGCGCGGCTCCATGAAATGCGCATAGACCCGGCTGATCACATAGCGACGCTTGACGATATGGGCTGCCTTGGCAAAGGCCGCCTCGGTCGCGGCTTTGTTGCCGGCCTCGAACAAGTTCGAGATGTTGTCCGGACACTCCTCCCATACCGCGATCTTGCCCTCGGCCGCCCCGGCGGTGTCGGTGACCGACGGCAATTCCCCATAGTCGATGTCGATCAGCTCGGCGGCATCCTTCGCCTGCGCCAAGGTCTCCGCCACGACGAAGGCCACCGGTTCCCCGACATAGCGCACCGTCCCCTGTGCGAGGCCGAGAAAGGCACGAGCGAACATCGGCGATCCGTCTGGCCGTTTGCGCTGGAACGGCACGCCCATGACGCCCAGCTTGGCCTCGACAAGGTCGTCGCCGGTCATGATCAGTAAAACGCCGGGCGCGGCTAAGGCTGCCGCCAGGTGGAGCCTCCGGATGCGAGCATGGGCGTGCGGCGAGCGCAGCACGCAAGCATGCGTCTGTCCGTGCAGGTTATTGTCGCTCTGAAAATGGCCGTTGCCGCTCAGAAGGCGCTTGTCCTCGAAACGCCGCACCGGCTGCCCAATACCGAATTCGCCCATTACGTGACCCGCTCTGTGTGGTGTCAGAAAATTACAAAAAAGAGCCCGTCATTGCGAGGAGCCCGCAGGGCGACGCGGCAATCTCCCGCCTAGTCGGCGCGTTGGCGACGAGATTGCTTCGCTGCGCTCGCAATGACGGACCCCTCTTTGATCTCAACAATTTCGCGTTCACCACACTGGCCCGCGCTACGCTCAACCAGCCGGAGGCACGGCGACTGGACGTGGACTGGTTTGGAAGGCTGGTCCCTATAAGGTCGCGTTGACAAGTTTGCCGGGCACGAGAAAGGCCCGGTCCCAGCGCGACCATCTTCCCGGAGCGGGCCGGCCGGGATTGCGGTCGCTGCGCCAGCAGACATCGGCCCCCGGCGGCGCCTCGATAAATTTCGTTGCATTGTTGGGCATCGTAAATTCGAGGGTCGAGACATAGCCCTCGTCCCGCGCGCCGCAATCGGAATTCGCAGTGATCACCACCTCGACGTTGATCAGCCCGAAATTGGGGTTGCTCAGTCGCAGCATTCCCGGCGCCGGCGGCTGGGGCTGTGCGCAAGACGCCGCGCCAAACGCGAGCATGACTAGAACGATCCAAAATTTTCGTACAGTCGACAACTGAAAGCCCCCGTAGTCGTCACGCGCCCCCGAGATAGTCTTTAGTCCAACTCTGGTAGTCGTCGGCGCGAGTTACTTGCCGCATCAGGGCGGGTGAGGCGATGTTCTTCAGTTCGCGGGGCGGGACGCCGTCACGCAGCGCCTTCAGCGTGTCGTAAACCGCTTGGACACCGGCCGAGAATGGCGCGTGGGTCTGCAACGCGACGCGAACGCGACGAGCCGCCAGCCAGTCGAGGTCGCCGAGCTGACCACCGCCGCCGCCGAGGATTAGCGGGATCCCGATAGCGGAGGACACCACTTCGACCGCCTCGACGGAGACGCCCCCCGCAAGGAATACCGCGTCGACGCCGGCGGCTTCGTAAGCCTTGGCCCGTTTGACGGCCTCGTCGAGGCCGGCGATGGCCAGCGCGCTGGTCCGGCCCGCGATGACCAGGCTCTTGTCCTGACGCGCCGACAGCGCCGCCTTCATCTTGCCGACGCCCTCTTCGACCGAGCTCAAGCTCGGCTTGCCGGCGGATCCATAAGGCCGCGGCAACACCGTATCCTCGATCGACATCGCACAGATCCCGGCGGTCTCGAGCTCTTCAACGGTGCGGCGCACATTGAGGGCGTTGCCGTAGCCGTGGTCGGCGTCGACCAGCAGCGCCAGATTTCCGGCGCGGCATATGCGGTTGGCCTGGTCGGCAAATTCGGTCAGCGTCAGGACGACAAGATCGGGCGCGCCGAGCACCGACATCGATCCGATCGACCCGGAGAACATACCGACTTCGAAGCCAAGATCCTCGGCGATCCGCGCCGAGATGGCGTCATATACGGACCCGGGATGCACGCAGCGGTTTCCGGAGAGGATCGCGCGAAAGCGCTCGCGCCGTTCGGTCCAGTTCATCGTATCTCCATTCTCGGATGGGTTCGGCAAAGAGGCGGCGCCGGGTTTTAGTCTTTTTCCATTGCCGGCGCTCAGCTTATCATGCTCCGGGCCAGGTCATAGAGGGAGCAGATTATGGACAAGCGGATCGCGGTCATCGGTGCCGGAGCGATTGGCGGTTATACAGGCGGCCACCTGGCGCATAACGGGTTCGACGTCACGCTGATCGACCCCTGGCCGGAGCACATCGAGACGATCCGCCGCGACGGGCTCGCCATCGAGGGCGTGACCGAGGAGGAGTTCGTCTGCGCCCAGCCGAAGACGATGCACCTGACCGAGGTTCAGGAAATCGCAAAGCAAAGACCGATCGATATCGCGATGGTCTCGGTGAAGTCCTACGACACCGAATGGGCGACGCGCCTCATCGCCCAATACCTGGCGCCCGATGGTTATGTCGTGTCGTTGCAGAATTGCATGAACGAAGAGCGGATCGCCGGGATCGTCGGCCCCGACAAGACAATCGGCGTTATCCCCGCGCTGCTTGGCGCCGAACTCTATGCCCCGGGCCGGGTTCGCCGCACCGGCGCCAAGGGGGCTTCCCCCTACGAAGTCTATCGCGCCGGTGAGCTGCATGGCCGCATCACCAAGCGGCTCGAAGAGCTGGCGGAAATGATCGCCACGATCGACAGCGTCAAGCCGACCACCAACCTCTGGGGCGAGCGCTGGTCGAAGCTCTGCGTCAACGGCATGGCGAACGGCGTCGCGGCCGCTTCCGGCCTGTCGGGCAACGACATGAATCGCGACGAGAAGATCCGCCGGCTCAGCATCCGTCTCGCCGGCGAGGGCGTGCGCGTCGGGCAGGCGCTCGGCTATCAGCTCGAGCACATCCGCTCGCACGAGCCCGAGACGATCGCCCGCGCCGCCGAGGGCGACCCCGCGGCGCTCGACGAAATCGAATCGCAGATCCTCGCTGCATTGCAGTCGAATACTCGCAGCGAGCTGGCGCGCCCGTCGATGGGACAGGACATGCTGAAGGGCCGGCGCACCGAGATCGATTTCATCAACGGGCTGATCGCCGCCAAGGGCGAGGAGGTCGGGCGCCCGGCCCCCACCCACGTCAAGCTGGTCGAAGTCGTAAAGCGGGTGGAGCATGGCAAAGTGCCGGCGAAAGCGGAAAACCTGTACGGAATCTGAGGTGTCGCGAGCGGCCCAGACTTGCCGAGCAGCAGTCGCGGCATAAACTCCGGCTATGGCATATCAAACCATTCGGGTCGAGGTTACCCGCGACGAGACGCGCGCCCTGGCGCCGGTAAGCATCGAGATTACCGCCTATATCGACCGCATGCCCGAAACCAATGAGGCCACAATCGGGCGGCTGAGCCGGGCTTGGCGCGGCGTATGGAACAGTCGGCTGCAATACACCGGGGATTTTGCGACATTGGCGGAGGCGCTCGCCGCGATTGGGGCAGCCTATCCCGCGGCCGACCACATCCGCTGCTACGAATATACCGTCGACGACGAATTTGCGCGCGAGGTGGCGCCGCTCCTGCGCTCCGGCGAGAAATGGGTGCCCGGCGCCTAGCTCCGCTCCTTACCCTTGCAGCTGCGCCGGCCCGGGCTGCGGGCCGACCCGCCGGCGGTTGTGTTCGATGGCGAAGATGTGGCTGTAGAGGGTAGCGATCCATAGCTTGCCCTCCATGGTCATCTCGAGGTAACGCAGCGCGTCACGGATATAGCGCTCGATCTTGGCCCAATAGAATTGCGGATAATGATCGACCAGATCGGCCGGACTGGTATAGCCGAGCTTCTCGTGAACGCCGGTTTCGGCGAATTCGTGATAGAGCGCATTGAGTTTGCGCGGGTAAAGCGGATCGCCCAATTGACCGATGAGATCGCCGGCTCTAACCAAGCCCGCCTCCGTATCGGTCGCAGCGTGGTCTTCATCCTCGGGCACAGGGAAGCGAGTGAGCTCGATGGCCGCGGCGATGCGCTCCTCGTCGACGAAAGGAACGGGCGCAAAGCGATCGCGGACAAAGATCTTCCCCCGCTCAACGTGATAGGGCATCAGAAAGGCGTCGGAGGCC
>JBJMQW010000027.1:0-6163 GCA_045802495.1 Allostellaceae bacterium
ATCACGCGCGAAGTCATAGTGGCGGTGCGCCGAACTTTCATAACCCCCTTCGACCGAGGCGACATACAGGACCTTATCACGTCGATGGATGATGCCATTGACCAGATGCAACAGACGGCCAAGGCGATCACGATGTTCGAGGTCGCCGAGTTCGATCCATCAATGCGCGCCATAGGCGACAATATTATGAAGGCTGCGGGCGTGGCAGTCGATCTTGTCTACGCTCTTCGACAGATGCGGCGCGACTCAGTGAAAATTTCTGGGCTGACCGAGCAGATGACGCGTATTGAAGAAGAAACCGATCAGCTGCACGATCAGGGTATTAAGTCACTGTTTCTAAAACACCGCACGGACAACACGATGGCGTTCATTATCGGATCGGAGATTTATGGCCATCTGGAGAAGGTCGTTGACCGGTTCGAGGATGTCGCCAACCGCATCAACGGCATTCTGATCGAGCACCTTTGATGCTGCGGAGATCAACGCGCTGACCGCCATCCCGCTGTACCTGCTCTTTGCGCTGATTACGGTCGCACTACTGTTCGATTTCCTGAACGGACTGCACGACGCCGCCAACTCGATCGCCACCATAGTATCGACGCGTGTCCTGTCCCCGCGCCTCGCGGTGACATGGGCGGCGTTCTTCAACTTCATCGCTTTTCTTTTTTTTGGCCTTAGCGTCGCGAACACTGTCGGCTCGGGCATCATCGATCCAAATATCGTCGACCCCGCTGTCATTTTTGGCGCCTTGACGGGAGCGATCATCTGGAACCTCGTGACATGGTTCGCGGGGATTCCTTCGTCAAGTTCCCATGCGCTGATCGGTGGATTAGTCGGCGCTGGCGCAGTGAAGGGCGGCCTTTCCGGTATTGTTTGGGGTGGGTTGCTCAAGACGGCTGGGGGCATCGTCTTCTCGCCGGCCCTTGGCTTCGTCCTGGCCCTCTTTCTTTCGCTAGCGGTCGCATGGTTTTTCGTCCGTTCGACGCCGCTGGGGGTGGACAACTTTTTCCGAGTGGCGCAGTTTGTCTCTGCGTCGTTTTATTCGCTCGGGCATGGCGGCAATGACGCCCAGAAAACGATGGGAATCATCGCAGTTCTGCTTTACTCGCAGGGTATACTCGACGGTGGATTTCACGTGCCGTTCTGGGTGGTGCTGTCCTGTCAGGCGGCCATGGGAATCGGCACCTTGTTTGGCGGCTGGCGAATTGTTCACACCATGGGGTCGAGAATTACCCGCCTGACGCCGCAACAGGGGTTTTGCGCGGAAACGGGCGGCGCCATCACCCTCTTTCTCGCCACACATTCTGGTGTCCCTGTTTCGACTACCCATACAATCACTGGCGCGATCGTCGGCGTCGGCACCGCGCGTCGCGCCTCGGCCGTGCGTTGGAATATCGCCAAGGACATCGTGATCGCCTGGATCCTCACCATGCCTGCCGCCGCTGTGATCGGTGCAGCGGCTTGTGCGTTCGTCAAGGCGGTGGGGTGAACTCTTGAATAAGATCCGTCGCGCAGGCACGCAAGAGCTCAAATTGCAGTTCGCCGTATTGCCGTGGCGGCGCGCCGAGAGGCTTGAGATCATGCTCGTGTCGTCGCGCGAAACGGGTCGCTGGGTCTTGCCCAAGGGCTGGCCGATGAAAGGGATCAAACCTCATAAGACCGCCGCCCGGGAGGCGCTGGAAGAGGCAGGGATCCTTGGCAAAGTCGCGAAGTCCCCGCTCGGAGGCTATTCCTATGCGAAGCGGTTGGAAAATGGCTCGTTACAGATCTGCCAGGTGCAGGTCTTCGCCTTCGAAGTTGAACGGGAACGCAATTCGTGGCTAGAGAAGCATGAGAGAACTCGAAAATGGTTCGCCGTTGCCGCCGCAGCCGCAGCCGTCGAGGAACCTGAGCTGCGCGAAGCCATACTAAAGTTTGAAATGTTGTCCATGGCGGAGCCTAAAACGCCTAGTCGAAAAAAATCGGCAATTTAGCGATACCCCGATTACGTGAGTCCGCGTCCCGCTTTGTTTCGATCGGGCTCGCGGCCGCTTGAAGCGGTAATGGGAGTACGGCGATGTTCTATGAAAAATTCTGTAAGGCTCAGCGCCTAAAATAGGAAATCGATCTTCTCCGTCTGTAATCGACAGGCGCCGTAGGGCGGGATCGGTTCGGAGGCGGAATGAACAAGCCTGCGCGTGTCCGTCCGGCTACCAGCGGCAGCGCTGAAATATGCGCAGTATCGAATGCCGTGGCTTCAGACGGTACATGGCCGCTTTGAAAGCATGAGCATCAGACCTCGGGCTAATCGGGAACGGCCGGAATCCACCCCGCGCGGACCTTGTGATCGTACCTGGCAACGTCCGGAAAGGGGCAACGGACTAAACCGCTCTCGCGGTAATGGTAGCGCAGGTGGAGTAGCGAAAGCGGGCGTCCTGTCTTGAGATTGAGGGGCCTTGAACCTCCCTCAAGACAGGAGCCCCCAATGACCGACAAGGCCATCAGCCCGTTGCGCCGGCGACTGATCGAGGACATGACGATCCGCCGGCTTAGCCCCAACACACGGCACCAGTATATCCGCCACGTCAAAAGCTTTGCGGATTTCGTGGGCCGGTCTCCCGACAAGACCAGCGCGGAGGATGTCCATCGCTACCAACTGCACCTGGGGTCAATCGGAACGACGATACCGACCGTCAACGCCGGTGCCAGTGCGCTGCGGTTCTTCTTCAAGGTCACGCTGAAGCGCCGCGATCTTGCTGACGCGGTCGTGTCGGTCCGCGAGCCTCGCCGCTTGCCCGTTGTTCTCAGCCCGGAAGAAGTCGCTCGGCTTCTCACGTCGACGACGAACATCAAGCACAAGGCGGCCCTCAGCCTGACTTATGCCACCGGCCTGCGGAGATCGGAGGTCGTATCGCTGAGGCTCACCGATATCGACAGTGACCGGATGCTCATCCGGGTCGAGCAGGGCAAGGGCAAGAAGGATCGGTATGTCATCCTCTCTCCGTACCTTCTAGAGCTATTGCGTGAATGGTGGCGCGTCGCCCGCAAGAAGGGATGGATGCATCCCGGTCAGCCCTGGCTGTTCCCCGGCTACCGCGGACAGCACATGAGCGCACGCCAACTGCACCGGCTGGTTTGCTTGGCAGCGGCACGTGCCGGCATTACTAAGCGTGTCGGGGCTCACACGCTGCGGCACAGCTTTGCCACCCATCTGCTGGAGCAAAAGACCGATATCCGGATCATCCAGGTCCTGCTCGGGCACAAGAAGCTCGACACGACCGCGCTCTACACCCGCGTCGCCGTCAGCGCGATCGGCGAGGTGACGAGCCCGCTCGACCTCCTGCTGAAGATGCCCGGATAACGCGCGGCCGTTGTCACGGCCGACGGTCGAGGTGGCGGACATCTTCCGCCACCGCGGGCCGGCTTGGCGTGCCTCCCATGCCGGCCACGTGAGCCTCGGTCAACTCAAGGTCATGTCGGCAATCGAGCGCTGCCGAACGGCGGCGTTGGGTGGCCATGTCGAACGCTGCGAGGACTGCGCGCACCGGCGCATCTGCTACAACTCCTGCCGCAACCGGCACTGCCCAAAGTGCCAAGCCGCCGCTGCCAAGCAGTGGCTGGCCGACCGTCAGGCCGAACTCTTGCCAGTACCCTATTTCCATGTCGTGTTCACCCTGCCGGGACCAATCGCCGACATCGCCAATCAGAATAAGGCGATCGTCTATGACCTGTTGCTGAAAGTCGCGGCCGAGACCCTGATCACGATTGCGGCCGATCCCAAGCATCTCGGCGCACGCATCGGGCTCACCGCCGTGCTCCACACCTGGGGATCAGCGCTCACCCACCATCCGCACGCCCATATCATCGTCCCCGGCGGCGGCTTGTCGCCCGACAGTCAGCACTGGATTACCTGCCGGCCCGGGTTTTTTCTGTCCGTGCGGGTGCTCTCACGCCTGTTCCGCCGCCTGTTCCTGGAAAGGCTGACCGCCGCCTACCAAGCCGGGCGCCTGCAGTTCTTCGCCGACCAGACCGCGCTGGCCGAGCCGGCAGCCTTCAAAGCCCACCTCGCCACACTGCGGAAGATCGAATGGGTGGTCTATGCCAAGCGGCCTTTTGCAGGACCCGACGCGGTGCTCGCCTATCTGTCCCGCTACACCCATCGGATCGCCATCGCCAACAGCCGGCTCGTCGCCTTTGACGGCGAGCGCGTCACCTTTAAATGGAAGGATTACCGGGCCAAGGGCGAGGCTCGCTACAAGCTCATGACGCTCGAGGTCGACGAGTTCATCCGTCGCTTCCTGATCCATGTATTACCCGGCCGCTTCCATCGCATCCGTCACTACGGTTTGTTCGCCAATGCCAATCGGGCCAACAACATTGCGTTGGCCCGCCAGCTGCTCGGCGTACCCGACCCGACCCCGTCGAGCGGCGAGAGAGACGGCACCGAAAAGCGTCACGAAGACCCCGAGTGGAATGCCTGCCCTTGCTGCGGCGGGCGTATGATCATCATCGAGACCTTCGAACCCGGCTCCCAGCCGCGGCAGTGGCCCACCCCATTGATCGGGCTCGACAGCTCATGACCAGCACGCTCTTGTCGCCATCCCGCATTGCCGTACCAGTCCCAGGCCGATATCCACACTGGCGACGGCGACCCTCCGCCAACGCAGTCTGTCAGCGCCGCCTTCGACCGCCAAAACGCACATCCCTTACTACAAGGCCACGGTTCTGATCCTAGCACACAGCGACCTAAACCAACGGCGGGGTGATTACTCAACCATCGTCCCTGTTCCAAACCGCAGCATCAGGGCCTACATCGACGCTAAATCCCCATAGACCGACACCACTGCCAGCGCAAACTCCCCGCGGTTTCCTCCCCTGAGGCTTTTCGGACGCCTGCCCTCGGAGCGTCTCGCACTGTCAGTGAAGGGCAGGCGTCCGAAAACCCTTAACATGAAGACCTGTTCCCGCCGCGCCGGCCGAACGCCCGCTGTCCGTTCAGTTAAAGGACCTTCGCTGGGACGCTCGGCAACGGGCGAGACGCGCCGATACCAGACCTTCCCGCCGGCGCCCGGAATGGAGAGGTCTGACTGAAAGCTGTCATTCGCCGCACGCGAGATATCGCCCGCCCGCGGGTTCCTTCCTAACTAGAAGGCTTCAGCCCCCAGCACTAACACCTCGCCGGGAAAGGACCAATCGGGGGGTGTGAAAGCTGCGACTTGTGCTTAAACTCAGATGCGGCCCGGCCGATCAAAGAGAAGAAAAGGGTAATCGGCGTCGGGTGCCCGGAGGCGCGGGATATGAGGCAGAGCGCGAAAAGGGCGGTTCGGGAAGGGCCGAAAAATGCGTCGCGCTCGTCCTTTGCCGAGATGCAAGCTTGTATCGACGCGCTTGAGATAGAGCTGGCGGCAGCTCGCGAACGGGAGGCCGCGGCGGTAGAGATTTTGGGCGTCATCAGCGCGTCGGCCGGTAATCTCGTTCCGGTGTTCGACGCGATTCTCGAAAAGGCCGTACGACTGTGTGAAGCCGAGTTTGGCATATTGTGGACCTATGATAGCAACCGTTTCCAGGCGGCTGCGCATTATGGCGTGCCTACCGCCTACGCCGAATTTCTCAGGAACCCGATAGAACTCTCGGATTCCGCCGCTTGGTGATATTGCGCGCGGCCACAACTTCGTGCATGTGGCAGACCTCGCCGCGTCCGGCGCCCACGCGAAAAGCGCACTGCGGCGCGCCACTGTCGAGCTGGGCGGCGCACGAACAGGTCTGGCCGTTCCCTTCCATAAAGAGGGCGCACTACTGGGCATTTTCGTCATTTACCGCCAGGAGGTGCGGCCGTTCTCCGAGAACCAGATCGCATTACTGCAAAACTTTGCGGCGCAGGCGGTGATCGCGATGGAGAATGCGCGGCTCTTGACCGAAACCCGCGAAGCGCTGGAGCAGCAGACCGCGACCGCCGAGGTGTTGCAGGCCATCAATTCCTCGCCCGGCGATCTCGCCCCGGTGTTCGACGCGATGCTTGAAAAGGCGGCGCGCATCTGCCGGGCCGAGTCCGGCTTTGTCTTCCGACTGCAAGATGGCCTCAATCGCATGGTGGCCGCGTTCGGGGTTCCGGCAGAATACAAGGAATTCCAGGCGCGCAATCCCATCCCCCTTGGCCGCGGCACCTTGGCCGGCCGGACCGTGC
>JBJMQW010000483.1:0-7986 GCA_045802495.1 Allostellaceae bacterium
ACCCGTGTCCCCGGAGCCTGGCTGATGATGAGCAGCCGCGCCGAGGGGCGACCGCGCAGAACGGGGCGAGGTCCGAGCGGCAGGTGAGGAGCGCAGACCGCCCAGGCGCGGATTTCGCTAACCAGCCGGTCGTAATTTTCGTCTTCGGTCGCATCAAGCGCTTTCGTCATGCCGGACCGGGCGGAGTATCTTTCGCGTCAGAACGAGATGATTGCGGTCGCCCTCGCGAACGTATCGTGCGCTGTCCGCAAGAGATCGTACGATATTGAGACCGAGCCCGCCGATCCGGCGCGTTGGAGTCGGTTGATCGAGCTCGCGCGGGATTTCCAGCAGTGGATCAAATGGCCGACCGTCATCGTTGAACTCGGTCAGCAACTGACCGGCATCAAGAGCGAGGGCGACCTCGATCCGGCCCGATGGAGCCAGGTCGTCATACCCGTGCTTGACGGCGTTGGTGAACAGCTCCTCGAGAATGATCGCCAACCGCGCCCGTTCGAGCGCCGGCAGGGCATGCCGGCAGGCGAACCGCTCGGCCCAGGCGATGAGGCGAGGGAGCTCGGCCGGATCGTTGCGCAGGACCAGCGACGTTCTTCCCCACCCTCGACACATCGATAGACCCCGGGCCGCAAAACCGAAGGATTTTCAGCGCTGGCTTCGGTCAGCGCAAGGGAGGCGAATTGACTCGGTGCCGCCCGCTCGCTAGAACCGCAGCAGCATACGCCGTGTCGACCCCACTCTCGGTGGAGGGGTGGCCGAGTGGCTGAAGGCGGCGGTTTGCTAAACCGTTATACGGCTAACACCGTATCGTGGGTTCGAATCCCATCCCCTCCGCCAGCTCCTCCATATAAGGGATAGATACGGCGGCGAGTTTGCGGTTTGATCCCCGGGTTCACCATGAATCGGTCCCAATCCGGTTTCGAGACTGGAGTGGACGGCAGCGAGCGCCCGCGGACTTCTCGGGCATGCGCCCCTTCTCGTCGATAGCTCTTTGCGCCCCCGAGGTCCGATTAGCCCCAAGGGGCACCCCGACAGAGCCCAATTCGAACGTTCGGTAACAAGATCGATGGTCTAGGAGAAACTCGACCGGTTGCCTCCAGGCGCGCCCCCCTGCAATTCAGCGGCTGCGCCACGGCGAAATCAAGATTTGCGCTATTTCCGATGCCGCAAAAACCTGCCCGAAGGTCCCGCGGAGGTAGGCTTTCAATCACGGCCACGGAACCTATCAAATCCCCACGGCGTACGTCTTTCATCGACTGCTTCTCGCGGCCGAGGGAGAACAATCATGGGAGAGCCGAAAACGGCCGCCGCGCCGATTGATGGCCAGCGTTGCCGCGAGCTGGCAGAGAAACTCCGTAAAATTGCACGCCAATCTCGCTCGCCCAGGGCGCGGCAGAAGATATTGAATTTTGCGTTGCGCTGGGACGGCATTGCCGATCACGCCGATAAGCGACGCGCGGGCTCCTCCCAGGACCTCTGTTAGAGCGGTTCCCCCGCGCGCCCCGTCGGCGCCGGATGGGTTTCCCGGGGTCAGGGGATCCCATCACCGCATGGCGACCCGGACGGAGCAAATTCCGACCAGAATAGCTCAATGAGTTAGGGGAAAGTTCCGCTCGCCAGTCTGCCGGCGTCCATCGCAATTTTGGCGACTTACCTCCGGCGCAGCCGGGATTGCACCCATTCTGCGCCACGAAAACCCACCAAAAGTCCTCGTCCGCTCCAAGAGGGGAACTCGACCCCACACGGGATGTTAGCAAAACAGTGCCAGCTTCACAAAGGAGTAAAGATGAACACCGACCAGATCAAGGGAAACTGGAAACAGTTCATCGGCAAAGCCAAGGAGAAGTGGGGCCGATTGACTGATGATGACTGGAAGGTCGTCGAGGGTAAGCGTGATCAGCTCGTTGGAAAAATCCAAGAGCGTTACGGAATTACGCGGGAAGAAGCTGAACGTCAGCTAGGTGACTTCCAAAGGACCCATGAAAGGGTCTGACGAACCAACTGGGCGGCCGCTGGATTAGCGACGCTCTAGGCTGAATGGGCGGCTGTATCCGGACCGAGATGGTCCGGGTACGGTCGCTTTTTCGTCTCTGCGGACCCATTCCTCGGGAATTTGCGCGGATTGGGTCTGCAGGCGAGATCTTCGTCTCGCTCGATAGGCCCGGCATGCGTCAAGACGTCGTTGCGAGGTGCGAGGAATGAGCCAGCGCCAGGGGGCGGCGCCGCATCGGGCACCGTCAGCGCTGTCCAGGCATGGCAGGACCGGGCGAAGGGGCAGGGCCGGGCGAAGGACACTCGTTCAAGGGCGGGACCATGCCATAGAGCCTACGCGTCAGGAGGCGGGCCGAGCCAATCGGGGCGCCGACATAGATCGTCGAGCCAGTATTCGTGTTGGCGGTCGCACCCTTGCAGTTCTGGAAAAACGAATTCTGGCACGGGAAGGGGCCGACGATCTGGTAGCCCAGCTTCCCGGTGACGGCCGGGCAAGAGCAGATGATCTGGTTTTTCGCCAGCGGCTCGTCGAAGCCCGGAAACGATTGCCCTTCGCTGCTGGTGAAGCAGATCCCGCCGTCGCACTGGGCGTAGGCTCCATCTGAGACGACGGGCGGACACGTGTAGAGCGCCTGATCGCCACCTGTTTGGAGCACCGAGGGGGGGAAGCTGTAAGTGCTCGCCATGTAGCCGTTGTCTACCCCATCGGCGTTGACCGTGCAGATATCCTGACCGCTCGAAACGAGCCCGGGCCAGCGCTCACCGAATTCGAATGGCAGGCTGATGCTGTCGCCCTCCGCGACATCACATTTGCAGTAGGCGAGCCCATTGAACACAAAACAACTGGCAGTGGCACAGAGCGCGTGGGGAACCAAAGTCCCATTAGCGTTCTTGCCGTTGCAGATCTTGAAGAGCTTGGGCTGGTCACCGGCGCTAGCCGAACCGCCGATTGCCAACATCAGCCCAACCACGAATCCGATGCCAATCACCCACGCTTTACAGGAATATGAGATATGAATTCTGTGTTTATTCATAATATTTCACTGGGTGCAAATTTGGTGAGCCACCGGCTGTGTTGCACGACAAGGTTAATACATCGTGAACGGGCACATGGGCGTTTCAACAACCCTTAGAGCCGAGCCGCAGCGGCAAGGTCAGCAGCTAGATTTCCCCGAGGTCGCGAAGGCTGACATGGCCATTGCGCGCAATGATGACATGGTCGTGCAATACCACGCCGAGCGGCGCCGCGGCTTTCTTGATGTCCTGGGTGACGGCGATGTCGGCTTTTGACGGCGTGGGGTCACCTGAGGGGTGGTTGTGGACCAGTATCAATGCCGAGGAGCCGAGATCGAGCGCGCGCTTGACGACCTCGCGCGGGTAGACCGGCGTATGGTCGACCGTGCCGCGCTGCTGGCGTTCGTGTTTGATCAGCACGTTCTTGCGGTCAAGAAACAGAATGTGGAATTCCTCGACCTTGTTGTGGGCGATTTGAGCGTTGCAATAATCGATCAGCTTGTCCCAGGAGCCGAGGACCGGCCGCTGTTGCAATTCGACGCGCATCATCCGCAACGCCGCTTCGCGCACCGATTTGAGTGCGGCGATGCCGGCGAGGCCGAGCCCGGCATCCGACAGCGCGTCGGGCTCTGCGCTCATCACTTCGCCGAAACCGCCGAACTGCGCGAGGAGCGACTTCGCCATTGGCTTTACATCACCCTGCGGGTTGGCGGCGAAGAGCAGCATTTCGAGAAGCTCGTAATCGGGCAGGTTCTCCGGCCCGGCGGCGATCATCCGCTCGCGCAGCCTCCGGCGGTGGCCGTAATAATGCGGCACGGCGCTCACCGCGTCGGCAAATTCATTCCTGCCGTGGCTCTCGGCGATCCGGAACGGCGCCATTGCGGCTTTGCCGTCTCCCGCTGCGTCTGTGCCGTATATCTCGCGGCACAGCGATCTGACGCGATCATGATCGCCCGCATCGAAGACCCACACGCGCCGCGCGGCGTCCCATACGCCGCCGAGACCGCGGGCTTTGGGCGGAAAGTGCGGGTGATACGGACTGCTGACCGCGATGCGGCCGTCTCCATCCTCAACGATCGAAAGCGGCATGCAATGCCTCGCTCCAGCACCCCAATCGGCCGAAGACTCGCATCGGGATGGTTAAGATCTCGTCACCTTTGCCAGCCGCGTCCAGCTGGCAATAGGTTCAAAACTCCTTGGTTGGTTCCGACTGTGCAAAAAGCCGCGGCGAAGACGGCTTCTTGACGGTGGCCGGGTCGCAGCATTGACTGATCTTCGATTAAAGAGACATTAGCTAAAATCTTCGTGACTGCCGGGATCCGCCCGGCGCCCAGCCTCTGCCTCGATTATGCCTGCCACGCCAGGGTAGAGAGGTTGCGCCGAGCCTCCCGAAGGTCGGGGAAGGGAAAATGAACTTCGAAACGATCAGCCTGCTGCTGAGCTGGATGCAGATGGGAGTATTGCTGGCGATCTTGTTTCGTCTGAGCCATACCTTCGAACTGATCGCCAACACCCAACGCGAACTCAGAAGAGCAATAAATCGCCTCGGCGAGCGACGCAATCCTGACCTGAGCCCGATGGCCGCTGGTGCTGCGCCGCGTAACTCCGAACTCGGGGGCGTCGAATATAATCCTCGTATTGGTCTGGAGGATCTACCCGCCATCTCCCCTCGATCAACCCCTTGAGGTAACTGATCCAATTTGGTGGGTGTCTCGGGCTCCATGCGGGTCATGCCGGGCTAATCGGCGAAGCTCGACCGCGCCGCCACTGCCCAATGTCCGCCGGACTTGGCCACGATCCACAATGAGCGGAACGAGCCAATGACCGAATTGTCGATGCGATAGCGGGTGAATTGCACGTCCAAATGCACCTTGGCCGGTCCGGCGGCGATAATCTTGCGAAAATCCCATTCGCTGTGGTGCCAGTCTGCGCCGGCCCGGGCGAGAAAGTCGCCGAGGTAGGCGCCGGGCTGATCCCATACGCGCATCCCGCCTCCAGCCAGCCGGTAATGCGGGAAATGCAATGTCGCGAGCAAGGCCGGTTCGTCGCCCGCATTCAATGCCGCCATAAAACGGTCGAGCACGGCGAGCGCTGCGGCTACAGCAATCTCATCGGGCTGGGCCAGGGTTTGGTCGATGGCGATGGTCTTCTCCGTTCGGCGAAAGCGTCAGCCGACCGCGGCGCGAAAGATGCGCAGATAGTTGCCGCCGGCGATCTTCCCCGCCTCTTCGGGGGTGAAGCCGCCGCGCAGCATCGCCGCGACGAGATGCACCCATTGGGTGTAATCCTGCATGCTCCCGGGGGCCACCTGCTGGTCGGTGCCGAGGCTGACGTGATCGACCCCGACGATTTCGGCCATCTCCTTGATGCCGTCGACATATTTGTCGAGGCTCGGAAAGAAGTGCCAGATACCGATCGAGCCACCGGTCTCGGCGATCGCCCGCGCATGGCCGGGGCTGATCTGTCGCCCCGCGAGCCGGGTGGGACCCATTGCTTGCGACCCGGAGAGAGAGGTGTGCGACAGCAGCAAGGGTTTGCTTGCGACCTTGATCGCCTGCTTCACCGTGTCTTCGGTCGCATGCGCGACGTCGCAGACGAAACCCAGCCGCTGACAGGCGCGGATCACCTCGGCGCCGAATGAGGTGAGCCCCCGGTGCACAATCGCGCCGGTCTGGAAATCGCCGATGTCATTGGGCGTGTAGTGCACGAGCTGGACGTGCCTGATGCCGCGCTGGTGGGCCTCCTCGAGCCGTTCGAGCTTTGTCTCCAGAAAGTCGAGCCCTTTCACGTCAGCCACGATGGCAGGCTGTCCCGCTTTATGGGCGGCTTCGAGATCGGCCGCGCGGAGGGCGCGGTGCAGGCCATGATTGGCGACCATCTCATCCATCCAAGCGAGGCGCTCGAGATGGTGCCTGTACAGCTGGCCGGGCTCGGGGGTGCGCAGCGCGGCCAGAACACCCTCGCTATTCCGGCCAAGCACCGGGCCGTCGGGCACGTCCGCGAGGCACGCGACCGCAAGCGATCCCGCCCGCATGCCGTGCGCGAGATCGTCGTTCGGCGGCGCCTTTGACGTGATCCCGGTAGTCCCGCCATGCGTATGGACATCGACCGAAATAGATTTGCGCAGGACATCGAGCGCAGTAGAGGCGGTCTCCGCCGTCTGGGCGGCGGCGGTCGAACCGCGCGGTCCGACATCGCCGGCGAGCATCGCGCCGACCGAAGTCAGCGCCGTGCTCCACATCCATTGTCGGCGCGTAAACGCGTGGCCGAGACCGCAGCAATCCAACTAATCCTCCCCACAAACTGTGCACGAATTCAGGGTTTGGCTGGATGAGCACGGTGCGTCCTCGAGACGCCTACCGCGCAGGCTCGTCAGGATAACGATTCACCTCAATGCCATCAACGAATGGGCACCGGCTCAGTTTGAAATCTCGCGGTCGTGACTCGGTCTGAAATTGGCCCTCTCGGGCAGCGCAGCTTTAAGGACCGCGTTTTTTTGGCGGTCCAGCGGGCTTGAGCGCGCGGATATGCAGAAAAAGCGGCGCGACCAGCGTGTCTTCCAATGCGGGCTCCGCCTTGGCCACTTCCACGCTGACGCGCGGTTCGCCAAAGCGTTCGATGACCAGCCCGGCTTCGACGATGAGGTGGACCCACCCGCTCAACGTCCGGTGAAACCGGGGAACACGGAACGGTTCCGTCTTTTGGCGTTCCTCCTCCGGTACATTTTCGAACCGAAAGGCAACGATCCTCCCATCGGTGGCATCGAAATAGCCACCGATCTCGATTGCTCGCGTCGTGCCGTTGGGCTCCCTCAAGACGCGGCGATGCGGCGGGACGAAGCAGGGATGCAGAATCGAGAATTGAAGGAAGCCGCCCGGTCGCAAGACCCGTGCTGCCTCACCCAAGGCAGCGCCGTGGTTGGCCATGTCCATCATCGACATGAAAGCCGTCGCAAAATCGAACGCGCCCGGGGCGAACGGCAAATCCGTTGCGTCCGCCACGAGGTAGGCGATGCCGAGCGGCTCGGCTCTCTCCGCGTCACGCGCGTATCGAATGAAGGTCGGCGCGACATCTATCGCATGCATCCTCGCCCCGAGCCGCACAAGCTCGCGCGTGTTCGACCCGTCGCCGCAGCCGATGTCGAGCCCGGAGAGACCATGAACCGGCGGTAGCATGTCCAGGAAAGCGGGCGTATTCAACCCGTCCCGATATATGTCGTAACCAGCGCGGGCGTGCCGCGTCCAGGTCTCGGCATTCGCCTCCCAATATCGCGCGACTTCGGCCCGTTTCATGGAAACCACTCCGGCGATTTGAAAATCTCACCCCCCAAAACGAAAGATGGCAACGGAAAGCGGTCCATCTACGCTCCCGCTCGGATTTTGATATCAGCGTTCCCACCGTCGTCGAATGAATCTTGTGCACGGTCTGCACACTTAGATCACGCGATTTTTAGATCACGCGATTTTCCGCCAGAACCGACAGCTCCACACGAGACAATCCCAATTCTTCGCAGAAGATTTCGGTGTTGTGCTCGCCGATCAGCGGTGCGCGTCGGGAAATCCGCCAGGGCGAGCCGTTGTAGATCGCCGCCTCGCCCGGGTAGATGAAGCTGCGACCAAGCTCCGGATGCTCCACCTTCTTCCAGAAGCCGCGGTCATGCAGGTGGGGGTCGTCGAGCAGCGCCTCCGGCGCGCGCACCGCCCCCCAGGTAAAACCGCGCTCCTGGGCGGCGTGGTAGACCTGCTCCGCCGGCAGGCTGGCAATGAACCCGGCGACCAGATCATCGATGATGTGGGATGTGTTCGCCGCGATGACTGTCGGGTCTTGATATTTGGGGTCCCGGAGATCGCCGGCCATGCCGTTGGTGTCCAGCAGGTCCGCTAATTCCTTGATGTACCTCGGGGTGAGGCGACCCGCCACCAGGGCGCAGACATAGTTCCCGTCCTTGGCGCGAAACTGCGTTCGCGGCGTCGGGCTGGCCGC
>JBJMQW010000484.1:0-22423 GCA_045802495.1 Allostellaceae bacterium
ATCGCCTGATCCCGGGCCAAAAATACTTTTATCCATGCAACTGGCTGCAGATCCTGGAGAACGCCATGGATCCGGCCCACACGGCGTTTCTCCATACGATCGTCAGCGGCGCCGTGTTCACCAACGAATTCGGGGTATTGCCCGAGTTGGATTTTGTCGAGACCCCGGTGGGCATGATCTATGTCGCCACCCGGCGGGTCGGGGAGAATATCTGGGCGCGGATGGTCGAGAATGTCCTGCCGAACCTCCAGCAGGTGGCTCCGATCTGGGAGGACGGCCGCAAGGAGCATCCCTTCAGCGGGCCGATGATGAGCCGCTGGATCGTGCCCATGGACAACACGAATACGATGTTTGTCGAGTTCCGGCATGTGAGCGAGACCGAAGGCGCCACTCCGGCGTGGTGGGCCGACCGGAACATCATGCTTCCGGGGCAGATCGCCGCCGATTCCTACGAGGCAGGCCAGCGGCGCCCCGGGGATTACGAAGCGCAGGTTTCGCAGCGGCCGATCGCCGTCCATGGGCTGGAACATCTCGGCGCGACGGATCGCGGGGTCAGCATGTTCCGCAACCAGATCAGACGCGGCATCCGGGCCGTCAAAGCGGGCGACGAGCCCCTCGGCCTCAGCCATGACGCCGGTGCGGTCATCCCGACCTATTGCAACGACACGATCGTGCATGTACCGCCGGCTGCTGCCGAGGGCGCCGATCGCCTGCTTATGCGCGAGACCGGGCGGCGGCTGGCGGAGACCTATCTAAAGGATCGGCAGGCAACGATCGGCCGCCGATCGGGTTGAACCCCTCACTCCAAGCGTCATTGCGAGCGCAGCGAAGCAATCTCGGGCCCTTGAGCTCGGATCGATCGAGATTGCTTCGTCGCGCAAAGCGCTCCTCGCAATGACCGGTGCCAAGGTGCCAATATAGTCGAAACCTGCTCTAATGAACGGGATTTGGCCGAATTGTCACTAAAAAGCCGGGAGAAAGAGCCTCCCGGCTTTTAGGGACTTGACTTGGCTCGAGAGCGGCGATCAGTGCCTCTCGAGCTGGAAGATTTAGTCCTTTATACGGAGCTTTTGTCGCTTCAGGTCGTAGATCGCGTCCTGGTTCGGAAGCGGACGCTTGTTCTCCTCATCGAGGGCGCGGTCGAGCGCGGCATGCTTTTCCTTGAGCGCCTCGATGTGATCCTGCAGCGACATGCACAGTCCTCCTGCTAGACGTGACAGCCTTCGGTGGTAACGTCGGCGGTGTCAGCCGCGCGTCACCACCCTACGCTCGAACGGAAATATGTCGAAACGGTGAAATTTGCAAAGAGGCCGCGATGGCGGAAATGTCGCGTCGTCCCCGTCTCGTCGTCGGGATCAGCGGGGCCTCCGGAGCAATCTATGGAGCCCGGCTGCTCGAGCTGTTGCGCCCGCTCCCGATCGAGACGCACCTCGTCGTCAGCCGGGCGGCAGAAATGACCCTGGCGCTCGAAACCGACCTGAAGCCGGCGGCGGTGCGCAGCCGCGCCGATTTCGTGCACGCCATCGGCGATCTGTCGGCGCCGATTTCCTCCGGCTCGTTCCAGACGATCGGCATGGTGGTGGCCCCGTGCTCGATCCGCACCATGGCAGAGATCGCCAGCGGCGTCACAACGACGCTGTTGAGCCGCGCGGCCGACGTGGTTCTAAAGGAGCGGCGGCGGCTCGTCCTCCTGGTGCGCGAGACGCCGCTGCACACCGGCCATCTGCGCAACATGACGGCGCTCTCGGAAATGGGTGCGATCATCGCGCCGCCGGTTCCGGCCTTTTACGCCAAGCCGCAGACGCTCGCGGAGATGATCGATCAGACCTTGGGCCGCGTCCTCGATCTGTTCGGCCTCGAAATTCCGCAGGTCAGACGCTGGGGTGAGCCGTCACCTCCAAACCCGCACAGCGTCGACGGCTAACTCCGCTACAGCGTTCCGGATCACCATGGCCTCCGCACTCCCGAAGCTCGGCGGACCGAGGTAAAGAGCGAGATTGGCCTGTGCCAGCGCGAGACAAGCCTCCGTGGATATTTCCGCATCGGCCGGCCCGGCAAGACCGGCGAGCCGATCCTGGGCCAGCTTCTCGGCGGCAAGCTCGAGCGCCTTTACGCCCTCGCGCAGGCTCTGCACATCATTGTCGGGGATGCCTTTGAGCCGGCGGCGAAGCGTCCGCAGCGGCACTATCATTTCAGCCCTGATGTCGCAAACCGCCCTCTCCGCCGCCGCTAAATCGGCGTGATCGAGCCGGCTCCGGCCCGTAACGCCGAGCCACAGCGCGAACAGCATCAGATTGACGTCGAGCCCGGCGCGGTCTTGCAGCGCGATCAACGCCGAAGCCACCCCCGGGAAATGGTAGAAAGCCTGCGAAAATCGCCACAGGTCATTTTCAACCGATTCGTCTGGCATCAACCATCGCCGAAGCAAATTTCGAGACTACGCGCCGTCCGCAGCTAGCCTCTCAAGCCGTTGCGAATGCCGAGGACGTCCCAGCTATAGGACGATGCGACGCAGCGCGACGGCCCGGATCACGGCAAACGATCCACGCAATCTTCACCATTCGTCAACGGGCTGATGCGCTTTTCATGTTCCGCTACCCCGCGCCCGCAGCGTGCTATAATTGTGCAGAATTACCCGCTGGCAGCGGCCATGGACCCCGATACCGAAGCTCTAAAGGCGAAGCTCGTCGCCTTGAAAACCGAACACCGCGAGCTCGATGACACGATCGCGCAGCTCGCAGCGTGCACCCCCGTCGACCAGCTGGAAGTGCAGCGGTTGAAGAAGCGTAAGCTCCTGCTCAAAGACCAGATCACCAAGATCGAGAGCGAGCTCTTGCCGGATATCATTGCCTAGCGCTCAGAACGCCCCTTCTCGCTTTCCCGGCGAAAGCCGGGAACCACTGCCGCCGTGGGCACCGGCTTTCGCCGGTGAAGCGGAATTGAGCAAGGTGCTTGGTTGCCTGGTGAATCGTGTGATGACCTCTCAACACCAGCACCCTTAGCGGGCAGCTTGTTCGAGCAGGTCGCCTCTCTATAATTACGATTTGATAATTACGATTTGCGTTGCGTGGATCGGGAAGGAGCCGAATGACCGAGGCCGGTCGGGCGGTGGGCATCATCATGGGCAGCGAATCCGACTGGGAAACCATGCGGCACGCAGCGGGTACCCTCGATCGGTTGGGAATCGGTTACGAGACGCGCATCGTCTCGGCCCATCGTACGCCGGAGCGGCTCTTCGACTACGCCCGCAGCGCGAAGGCACGAGGCCTGCGGCTGATCATCGCCGGTGCCGGCGGAGCCGCTCACTTGCCGGGTATGACGGCGGCGCTGACCCCTCTTCCGGTGCTCGGGGTTCCGGTCGAAAGCAGAGCCCTGAAAGGCGTTGACAGCCTTCTTTCGATCGCCCAGATGCCTGCGGGGGTGCCGGTTGCGACGTTCGCGATCGGCCAGTCCGGGGCAATCAACGCGGCCCTCTTTGCAGCGGCAATCCTTGCCCTCATGGACAGCGCGACGGCGCAGTCTCTGGACGACTGGCGGCGAGCGCAGACGGCAGGCGTGGCGGAGCGGCCACCCGCTCAGAAATGGTAACCCCGGGCTCGACGATCGGCATACTGGGCGGCGGGCAGCTCGGCCGTATGACGGCTCTTGCCGCGGCCCGGCTCGGGTACCGCTGCCACGTCTTCACCAACGAGCACGACAGCCCGGCCGAGCAGGTCTGCAGCGCGGCGACAGTCGCCGACTTCTCCGACCGCGAGGCGCTCGAGCGGTTCGCCGGCACCATCGACATTGCGACGATCGAATTCGAAAACATTCCCGCCGAGTCGGTTCGCTGGATCTCGCTTTCGACGCCGGTTCTGCCGCAGCCCGAAATCCTCGAAATTGCCCAGAACCGGCTCCGCGAGAAGGATTTTCTCCGCTCGATCGATATCGACACTGTTGTCTACCGCGAAATTTCTGATGCGTCTGCATTGACCCGGGCGCTGCGGGACTTCGGTTGCCCGGCCGTGCTGAAGACCGTGTGTATGGGATATGACGGCAAGGGTCAGGTGATGTTGAACTCGGACACCAATCCGGAAGACGCTTGGCGGCAGATGGGGGGCGATATTGGCATCCTCGAAGGCTTTGTCGATTTTGCCTGCGAGATTTCGGTCATCGTCGCGCGCGGCGGCAACGGTTCCTGCGCGACCTATCCGCCGGTAGAAAATCGGCACCTCAATCATATCCTCGATACGACGATCGCACCGGCCCGGATTCCGCCGGAAATCGCGAGCCGGGCGGAGGCGACCGCGCG
The DNA here is from genome assembly GCA_045802495.1 of Allostellaceae bacterium. GTDB lineage: Bacteria > Pseudomonadota > Alphaproteobacteria > ATCC43930 > CGMCC-115725 > AP-15. The sequence goes on from JBJMQW010000484.1 coordinate 4,292, forward strand.
TCACGTGGCCGAGAAGCTGGACCTTGTGGGTGTGCTCGCAGTCGAAATGTTCGTGACGCCGACAGGCGGTCTGCTGGTCAACGAGATCGCACCCCGGCCGCACAATTCCGGACACTGGACGATTGATGCCTGCGTCACGAGCCAGTTCGAACAGCTGGTGCGCGCGATCTGCGGTCTGCCGCTCGGCTCGGTCGAGCATCATTCGGACGCCGTGATGAAAAACCTCCTGGGTTCGGATGTCGATAAATGGCGCGACGCGCTCAATGACCCGCTGACAAGGCTCCACCTTTACGGCAAGGCGGCGGTGCAGCCCGGCCGCAAGATGGGCCACGTCACCCGGCTGATCCCACACCGATGAAGACGGCTCAGCGCAACGGGCGCAGGAGCCGCAACGGGTTGGGCAGACGCTCGAGGGCCGTCTCGAGGCGGTGGCGCGCGGCGCCAAACCGGGCCGCATGAGCGAGACGGCGGTCGAGAAAAGCGCGCGTGTCGGCAAAGTCCGGCGAGCGGTCCTCAAGCCAATAGAGCAACGTGGCGGCATAGATCCCGGCGAGCGTCGCACGCTTTGTGTAAAAGCTGAAATCGGTGGCGCGGTCTCCGGCGGCATACCAGATGCCGTCGACCGTCTCGTACAGCAGGCGCAGCGCGAGGGGCGCGTGCTGGGGCAATGCCAGAACCGTCAATGCGCGCCGCACCGCCTCCCGCCAAGGCTCGACGATACCAAGGCGGATGCCGACGGCGAGGGCGATGCGCTCCGGAACCCGCAACTGATCGAGCGGCGAATTCTCGAGCCGTTCCAGCATGCGCGTATCGGCCCACCGGCTGAAACGGGCGACATAATCGCCAGGCCCCCCGGGAAACAGCGCCACCGCCTCGCCGACCGGCATGCCGATGCGTCGCGCCGCTGCGCGCAATGCCGGGCGCGACCAGCCATCAAATGCCACCTCGGGCAACATCGCCTCGATCAGCGCGGCGCGCTGGCTCTCGGCGAGCGGGCTCTTCATCCGGCTCCGTGCTCGGCGAGAAAAGCGGCGAGATCGATCGGATGCCGCTGCAATTCCTCGAGATAAACGAGGAGCCGGTGGTCCGTCATCCGCTGCGGATAAAGGATCCCGTCGAGATGATCGCATTCGTGCTGAACAACCCGGGCATGGAAACCCTCGACCTCGCGCTCGATCACCTCGCCGTTCAGACCCATCCCGCGGTAGCGCACCCGCAAATGCCGCGGCACGACCCCACGTAACCCGGGAACCGAGAGACACCCTTCCCATCCGAATGCGCGCTCTCTACCAGTGGTTTCGACCACCGGATTGATCAGCACCGTCAGATCCTGAGCGATGTCACCGGGCATGTCGCTAAGGCGTTCCTCGGGCACCCGGAAGACGACGATCCGATGGGACTGATGGACCTGCGGCGCGGCAATGCCGGTGCCTCCGGCATCCTCCATCGTCTCGATCATATCCTTGACGAGGCGGCCCACCCAGGGCGCGGTCGGATCGGTGACCGGACCGGCGGCGGCGCGCAATACGGGGTGGCCCATGCGGGCGATCTTCAACAAAGCCATTGCTCAAAAATATGGCCGAGGCTGGTCAAGGTAAAGCCTGCGCTCCTGGCCTGCCTTCACAGCCGGCCGCAGAGATGCTAAATATTGCCGCAGGCGGTCGCCGCCGCGGCCCGCGAAAACGCGTCACCGACTATGGAGAACAGCCCCCGTGCAAGTCCTCGTTCGCGACAATAATGTCGACCAGGCGCTCCGCGCCTTGAAGAAGAAAATGCAGCGCGAAGGGGTCTTTCGAGAAATGAAGCTTCGCCGCAATTACGAGAAGCCCTCGGAACGGCGGGCGCGGGAAAAAGCCGAAGCGGTGCGCCGCTACCGTAAGCTGCTGCGCAAGCGAATGGAGCGCGAGGGCTATTGAGCCCGCAGCCGCTGATGGCGCCGGCGGCATTGCCAAGCCGCACAGGCCCCCGATCACGTGCCGCTGCCGCCGCTCCGATCCAGGACCCCCGGATCCTGCCTTTTGCGAGAGTGACGGAACAGAAGCACAATTATTTGAAAAGTTGATCGCTTAGGTCAATTCCTTAAGCGGCTTGTGCCGTTGCTGGCTCCACCCCTTCCGCCACGACCTTTGGGCGCTCGGCGTAGAACGAGGCGTTTTCCCGGCCGCTCGCGCAATCGCGAGCAAAGACAATCATATGATGGGCGACGAGCCCGACCTGGATCAGTTCCTCGATGCGACCAGCACGCAGCGCCGGCCACGCCATCCGCCAGAACACGCGCCGGTAGTCGCCAAACAGCCCGATGCGAACCAGCAGCCTCGCCATGATGACGCAGGCGCGGCGCAAATTGGCTGGGCTGAGCCGCGCGCGAGACAGGGGCGGAGTGATCCGATTGACGTAAGCCCGCTGCGCATTCCAGGCGAAACGGCGGTAGATCTCCTCCGGCGCATAGGCATGACGGATCGAACGCAGCCAGCTCTCCAATACTTCCTCATAGGGCCGAACGAAATCGACATTTGATTCCCGGTCTTCTCTCTCGATGAGCCGTCCGGCTGCCTGGAGGCGATCCCAGAGCGGTGTCTTCGGTAACGCCTGCAGCAAATTTATGGTCAACACCGGGATGTGTGAGTTATCGATAAATTCGATCAGGCGATCGGCCGTTTCGGGCGTGTCGCTATCCAGGCCGAGAATGATCCCCGAGACAACCTCGAGGCCGTAGCTGTTTATGGTGGCAACGGCATCGAGCAACGGCAGGGCGCGGTTGTGGGATTTGCCCATGACGTCGAGCGCTGCCAGCTCGGGCGTCTCGATCCCGCAGAAGATCGTGCAGAAATAGGCCTCGCGCATCAGCATCAGGATGTCGGGGCATTTGGCAATGTTCAGCGTCGCTTCGCAGCTCAGCTGCAGCGGGTAGCCGTGACGCTGTTGCCAGGCGACCAGATGGGGCAGCAGCTCGCGCGCCGCCTTTTTGTTGCCGATGAAATTATCGTCGACAAAATAGATCGAACTCTGGATGCCGGCGGCGAGAAGTGCGTCGAGCTCCCCCATGATCTGCTGGGGTGTCTTGAGCCGCGGCTGGCGGCCGTACAGCGCCGGAATGTCGCAGAACTCGCAGCGATACGGGCAGCCACTAGAGAACTGCACGCTACCAAGAAAATATCTGCGGCCGTCGATCAAGTGATAGGCCGGAAGCGGGAATTCGGTGAGCGGCAAGCGTTCCTCGGTGACAAAGCGGCGCTGCACCGGAGGAGGCGTTGCATCCTCGTCGATCGCACGGATCAGCCGGTCGGTGGCGTCGCCGAGCTCACCGATGTGGAGATAGTCGAATTCCGGATATTGCTCCGGAGCGGCCGAGACCGACGAGCCGCCGAGAACCGTCGCTTTGCCAAACGATCGAGCCCGTTCTGCGATCGCCTTGATCTCACGCTTTTGGACATGCATGCCGCTGATGAAAACGGAATCGGCCCAGACCAGGTCGTCCGCGCTCGCCGGCCGAATGTTCTCGTCGACCAGGCGAACCTCCCACCTATCGGGCAGATAGGCGGCAACCACCAGGATCCCTTGCGGCGGCATAAACGCTCGCACTCCGTCCATCAGCTGATAGGCGTGATGGAAGGTCCCGAAAGATGGGACGTAGCGAGGGAAGACACACAGAATACGCCGGCGGTGAAGCACCGGCACCTGGCATTTCATGCGTGAACGAACCTCGCGGACGTCGATGAGTAAGGGCTGATGCTTCGCCGCCGCATCCGCGGGAGCCAAGCGCAACATCCCGTTGCGACGACCGTCACCCTGGAATGCGTCACGATATGATTAACAATCGTTTCGGGGCTGCGTGCCCCGTCGGCGCCGCCAAAACCAACCAGCAACGCCAGTCGGCGGGATACCCTTTCGCCGGCGGGCGTGCAGCCGCATTATGCACCACAATTATTTCTTTATGCAGCTGCCCGGCATGGCCAACGCGGATCATCGCAAATTATTGCGCGACATGCTTGATGCGGCAATTGCCGCTGCGTCGCCGGCGCGCTGCATTCCCAAGCATTTGCCGCACCCTCCGAAGGGCAGGACCATTGTGGTCGGCGCCGGCAAGGCAGCGGCGGCCATGGCCGCCGCCGTCGAAGCAAATTGGTCGCGCCCTCTTGAGGGGCTGGTCGTGACGCGCTATGGGCATGCGGTGCCCTGCCGCCACGTCGAAATAGTCGAGGCGGCTCATCCGGTTCCCGATGCCGCCGGCCGCGATGCGGCGCGGCGCATCATTGACAGGGTCAGCGGTCTCACGCCGGACGATCTCGTTCTCTGCCTGCTCTCGGGGGGCGGCTCGGCGCTATTGGCGCTTCCGGCTCCGGGCGTCACCTTCGAGGACAAACAGGCGATCAATCGCGCATTGCTGCGCAGCGGTGCACCGATCGGTGAGATGAACTGTGTGCGCAAGCACTTGTCTTCGATCAAAGGGGGCAGGCTCGCGGTGGCGGCAGACCCCGCGCCCGTTGTCTCGCTGATGATCTCCGATGTGCCGAACGACGACCCTTCGGTGATCGCATCCGGCCCGACCGTGCCGGACGCCACCACCTCCGCCGAAGCCACCGCGATCCTGCGAAAATACGAGATCGAAGTCTCCGGATCGGTGCTCAAGCATCTGGAAGCCCCCTCTGCAGAATCGCCAAAGCCCGGAGATCCGCGCTTCAACAACGTCACCAACGTCATCATCGCTACCCCGCAGGACGCCCTCGAAGCGGCCGCCCGTGTCGCTCGAGAGGCCGGCTTCCGGCCGCTGATCCTTGGCAACGCGATCGAGGGAGAGGCGCGCGACGTCGGGCTGGTTCACGCCGGCATCGCCAAGCAGGTTGCCGGGTACGGGCAGCCCGCCGAACCCCCCTGTGCGCTGATCTCAGGCGGCGAGACGACAGTCACCGTGCGCGGCCGCGGCCGCGGCGGCCGCAATGCGGAATTCCTGCTGAGCCTCGCGCTCGGACTTGCCGGCAGCGCCGGGATCACGGCGATCGCCGCCGATACCGATGGAATTGACGGCAGCGAGGACAATGCCGGCGCCATCCTGATGGCCGACAGTCTGGATCGCGCGGCGCGGGAAGCGATCGACCCCAAGGCTCGCCTCGCCGCTAACGACGCATATTCTGTATTTGCGATGCTCGGCGATCTCGTCGTGACCGGTCCCACTCGCACCAATGTCAATGATTTCAGAGCCATCCTGATCGACCGGCGGTCGTGAGGCGGACCTCCTCACTCGAGCTTCTTGGTAACTGTCTTGGCCGTCGTTCCCTGCAATAACGTAACGTCGGCCACGGGACGACCATCCCTCAGATCGGGAAAGACGGCAACCGCGAGTGCCCCGGTATTTTCCTTGACGGCCATGTCGACGGCGGCGGCAAGCGATACCGTCGCCTTTTCCATGGCGGCTTTTTGGTCGGCCGCATCGGTGAGTTCGTCGCTATCAGTGATTTTTTCCGACTTTACGATCGCACCGGTTTTCGGGTCGGCGACCACTTCAGTGAAATCGTCGCCCTTGCTCGTGTAAATCGAGAGCCGCAGCTTGCCATCATCAATCTCAAACTGGGCTGAAATCGGCTGTCCTTCCCGCTCCCCGGCTTTGAGCCCCTCCTCCAAGGTGAGCGTCGCATCCTTGAGAGCCGCGGCCATGGCCACGGCATCCTCGTCTTCGGCCGAAGCGGAGGGTGGGCTGGCGCCCGGCAGCGCGACTGCCACCAGCACCATCAATCGAAGCGCGCTTAAGATCATACTTCCTCGACCTTCCTCAGGATGTGGGGGAGCTTTAGCCCCCCATATCGCCAGTCCTATCGGATGTACCGCGAGAAGTCAGCCCAGGCGGACTCGTGTTTTACGCTGTGCGTTTCCGGAACATCCACCGGTGATTGGAATGTCCCGCACTCCGGATCTCGAGGCGACAAGCCCTGCGAACAGGCGAAACCGCGAGCCGCCGTCACTCTGCGCGACCTGCCCGATCGAGCGTTGCTTTTCGCGACGTTCACGCCATCAAACAGCACATCGGCGTCGTGCTGGCGATGATCGCATTGCTGATAGGATGGGAAAGCATCGGCCGCCTGATGCATCCGCTTCCGATCGCCTTCGGCGAGGCGATCACGATCGCGGTGCTTGGACTGTGCGTCAATCTCGCCAGCGCCTGGCTGTTGCGTGACGAGCACGACGAGGATCACGCAAAAGGCGGAGAGGCTCATCACCACGATCTAAACCTGCGCGCGGCTTACGTTCACGTCTTGGCGGATGCGGCGGTCTCGATTTTAGCGGTGATCGGCGTGGTAACTGCTTGGCAACTGGGCTGGCTGTGGATGGACGCGACAATGGGCATCGTCGGTGCCGGCGTCATCGCCAATTGGTCTTGGGGCCTCGTACGCGCTGCCGGGGCGGTGTTGCTCGATAGTCAGCCGAACGCCGACGTCGCCTCCCGGATCCGGCGCGCGCTCGAACGCGGCTCCGACCGAGTGGCCGACTTGCACCTAGGGAGGATCGGTCCGGGTCACAACGCGGTAGTCGCGACGATCGTGTCGCATGACCCGCAGGCTCCCATGACATACAAGGGACGACTGGCTGCAATTCCCGGTCTCAGTCATGTGACCATTGAAGTCGAGCACTGCCTTTGAGCGAGGCGATTGGCGCCAATCAAAGCCCTGCGCCGCGTTGCGCTAGGTACCAATCGAGGATTTCCTCGCCGGTCCAGAACAAGACGTCCCGGTGCTCGCGGATATGGGCGAGGGCGTTGCGGAAATATTTGAGGCGATGCGGCGCGCCCATGATGTAGGGGTGCACGACGAGAGCCATTACGCGTGCTGAGCCGACTGCGTCGGCGTAGAGTTGTTCGAACTGATCGACAGCCCGGTCGTAATATTCATTGGCCTTGTGATGCTGGATCAGCATCATCGCGACGTCGTTGCATTCCTGCGTGTAGGGGATGTTGACGATTGGCCTGGTGTGGGTCCGCAGCGTCACCGGCTGGTCGTCGAGCACCCAGTCGCAGACATAATGGTAACCCTCCTCGACCAAGAGATCAGGGGTTTCCCAGCTCTCGGTGAGGCCGGGGCCGAGCCAGCCGCGCGGGTTCCGGCCGGTGAAGGTGAGGATCGCCGCAGCGGTCTTGCGGATGTCGTCGCGCTCATCGGCGACCTTCTGCATGTTTTTTTGCGTGAAGCCATGGCCAATGAACTCCCAGCCGCGGTCGAGCGCGGCACGGGCGATCGGCTCGTAGCGCGCGATCGCCGAGCCGTTGATGGCCAGCACGGCGCGGATCTTGTTCTGGTCGAGGACCTCGAGCATGCGCCAGAAGCCGACCCGGTTGCCGTATTCGTGCCAGGCCCAGTTCGGGATGTCGGGCATCGGCGCCCCGCCGGCCGGCGGTGTGATCACCGTGCGGGGCATCGTCTCGCGCGCGTCCCATTCCTCGACATTGACGACGACCCAGACCACGAGCCGTGCCCCGTCGGGCAATATGAGCCTGGTCCGCTGCGCAATAGCGGAATATTCGAGGCGCTCGGTCGGCAGCATGATCACTCCCGCGGTTTGGTCGACATGTACCAGTCGAGGATCTCCACCCCGTTCCAATGCAATACGCCGGCATAGCGGTTAACGTGGTCGTAGACGGCTTCGAGATATTTGATCCGGTGCGGCTGGCCGCTGATGTACGGGTGGATCGCAATCGCCATGATCTTTGCGCGCCTGGCGCCCTCGCAATACAGCCGGTCGAAGCTGTCGATGCAGCGCTGCGTGAAATATTCAGACTCGTGATGTTGCACGAGCATCACCGGAATGTCGTTGAGTTCGACCGTGTAGGGCAAGGTGATGAGCGGACCGTGCGCTGTACGGATTTCGGTCGGCTCGTCGTCATAGACCCAGTCGCCGATGTACTTGACGCCGGCAGCGGCGAGTAGATCGGGTGTCTCTTCGGTCTCGGTCAATCCCGGACCGAGCCAGCCGACCGGCCGCGCACCGGCACACCGTTCGAGGGTGTCGAGTGATCTGGCAATCATCGCAGCCTGGTCCTCTACCCTGTGGATCGGCATCTGCTCCCAGGCGTGACCCATGAACTCCCACCCGGCGTCGCGCGCTGCCCAGGCGATGCGCTCGTATGCTTCGCAGACCCGGGCGTTGATCGACAATGTCGGTCGAATCCCGAGGCGCGCGAACAATTCGAAGAAGCGCCAGACGCCGACCCGCATCCCGTATTCGTGCCAGGCCCAGTTCGGCACGTCCGGCAACAGCACTTGGCCGGTCGGCGCCGGCAGCACCTGCCGCGCCATCGGCCGCGAGATGTCCCAGAATTCGAGATTGACGATGGTCCAGACAATGAGCCGAGCGCGGTTCGGGAGGATCAGCGGCGGCCGGTCGACAATCGCCGAATAGGTGCAGCGTTCACGCGGAATCATCGCGACCTCGAGAAGGATTGAGCCGAGCACGATATCAGAAAACCCATAAGCCTCGGACCGGCTTTCTGACAGCTCGCGACCGATCGAGGAATTGCTGACCGGCTTCTATCGATCTCTCGGCTTTTTACAGAGCCTCCTCGAAATTAGTACTTTGGTATGGCATCCAGCCTTGCCGCGACGATTGGCCACCCCTCGCAATCCTGCAAACCAGCACTGCAAAGTCTACATTCCCCATTTGCGGTCCCCGGTTTCACGCTGCGCTGCAACAACTTACCGGGCAGCTGGCCAAGAAGGGCGCGGGGCAATGAGATCACAGCGTTTCCGGGGCAATGTCTTTGTGGCGAACCTGCCGCCGGAGTTCTCGGACGATCAGCTGGCGGAAGCCTTCGACGCGTTCGGCATCGTGCTGAGCGCTTCTATCGCGCGCGATCCGTCGACCGGAAAGCGGTTGCGCTACGGTTTTGTCGACATCGCGACCGAGCGCGCGGCAAAGCGCGCCGTCGAGTCGATGAACGGCACGGCGGTTGACGGCTACAATCTCGACGTGCGGATCAGCGAGCGCCCTACGGCCCCAAAAAAGCCGACGCGGCCGGTTGCTAAAAGCCCGTCGCCGTTCCGCCGCATGGCGCCGCGAGCGGCCGTCGACCTCGAAATCGAGGAGCCGGGCGACGGCTTCAGCGCGCGCCCGCAGCCGAGAAAGCAGCCGACATTTCAGGTCGAGCGGCGGTCACTGCCGCGCCGGCCCGGCTAGACAGGCCGTCCCCGCGTCAAGCCGATCAGGAAAACGCCGCGAAATGCCCGTCGCAGTTGCAGCTCTCCCTGTATTCGCCGCGCATCGTCGATTTCTGCTCGGCGATTGATGTCACCGTCGCCTTGTCGCACCGGCCCACGGGTCCGCGGTCGCGCGGCCCGAGGACAGGCTCCGGCCGGTGCCCGTTTCGGGCGTGAGTGACGATCTTCGCCGGAACGAAGTAACGGATCAAGCTGCCCGTTGCTTCTTATCGAGGAGGCGCTGGTGGAGGTTGCGCACGATCATGCCGGTCAACCTCTCGTCGTGAATGAAGAGGCGCTGGCCGATCGGATAGGGGTCCTGCTTGGTGACCTCGAGCGGCTCCTTCAGAATCTCGTCGGGGCTGAGGCCGCGGTCGACGAACCGTTCGATATAGCCAATCCAGTTTTCGACGATCTGCCCCTGTTCCTTGAGATAGGCCTTCGTGCAAGGCTCGCCATGGCCGGGGATGATCGTCTCGACGTCGAGCGCTTCAATGCTCTTGAGGGCCGTCAGCCACTCCCACGGGTCGCATTCCTGGAGCCAGCTGCGACATCTGTGAAAGACATTGTCACCGGTGAACACGACGCCTTCCTCCGGCACATGCACCGAGGTCTGCGGGGCGGTATGGCCCGGCATGTGGATGATGTCGAAGGTGTGGTTGCCGACATGTAGGGTCAACGTGTCGGTAAAGGTCAGGGTCGGCGGGTTGGCCGCCGGGTAGTCCGGGTGCCCGACCAGAAATACGCTGTCGGGATCGGTCTCCTTGAAGCGCTCCCGCTTCTCCTCGAGAGTCCCAAAGGCATAGAGATACCGCTCAAAGCATTCCTGAAGCTTGACCTGGCCGACGACCGTTACATTCGGGAAATAGGTGTTGCCCGAGATGTGGTCGCCATGCGGCTCGGTGTTAATCAGATAGCGGATCGGCGCCTTGTCCTCCATCCGCTCGCGCCAGCGCACCGCATCGATCGGCTGCTGCGGCGAGTCGATCATGACGTAGCCGTCGCTGGTTTCGACAAAGCTCGGATTGCAGCCGGCGAAATAGACCTCGGTGAACGTGTTCTTTCCGACCCTGCGCATCGTCCTCTCCTGTCTTGAGTACCCTAAGCCACCGCGGGCTAATCCGCGGCCGCCGGTACCGGCGCGCGGCGGAACCCGACGCGGGCGCCGCCCGCGCATAACAGGCTTAATAGCAACAGCGTGGCAACGACGACCAGCACGAGATCGGGCCTGCCGGCATCGATGAGCATCCCGAAGGGCACCGGCATGATCGCGCCGCCGAGCGACATGCCGGAGCTGACAAAGCCGAACACCTTGCCGATCTGGCCCGGCGGCGCGGCATCCTTGACCATAACGTCGCGCGGCGTACGGCTCGCGCCGGTCATGATCCCGGCGACAAAGAGGATGCCGATGGTCGGCAGCTCGGCGAGCGGGACGACGCCGATCAGCAGCAGCAGCGCAGCCGCTCCGATCGTTAACACGACGACAAAGGGCAGGTGGCGGTCGGTGCGGTCGGCGACCCAGCCGCCGACCAGCACGCCACCGATCATGCCGACCATGTAGCCGGTCAAGGCCGAGGAAGCAGCGCCGACCGCCAGCCCATGCACCTGGTGAAGGATCGTGATCAGCCACGATGAGATGCCGGCACCGGCCATCGCCGAAATCATGAAGAACGCAAAGAACATCAGCACCGACCGGCTCAGCAGCAGAGCCGCGCCGGAAGCCGTCCCTACCGCGCGTCGGCGCGGCTCGCGCGCCTGATCAACGAGGATGCGGCTCTGCCACAGGATCGTCGCGACGACCGGAAGGCCCAACAGGCCAACCAGCAGCAATGCGCTGCGCCAGCCCAGGCCAAGCGCCAGCATTGCCGTCGCCGGCGGTGCGACGGCAAACCCGACATGCCCGACAAAGGTGTGAAAGGCGAAGGACCGCCCCAATTTGGCGCGATCCACCGATCCGCTCAGGATCGCGTAATCTGCCGGGTGGATGACCGAATTGCCGACACCCGACAAAAGCGCCAGGCCGACCACTTGCCAATACGCGGTCGCCAGCCCCATCGCCGCAATCGACAGGGTCATCAAAAGCGTCCCGCCGATCAGGAAGGGTCGCGCCCCGTAGCGGTCGACGAGAAACCCCATCGGCGTCTGCATCACCGCAGCCGCCGCAGACATCACCGCCATCGCCAATCCCAGTTCGGCGAAGGACACGTCGAACGTCTTCTGCCAGGCGATGAACAGCGGCGGCAGACAGAGCTGATAGAAATGCGACAGAAAGTGCCCCGCGCCGAGCAACGCATTGACGCGCGCCTCACGGCCGAAGGCGTCCCGGAGTATCATGCGCCTATGTTGCTATAAAATGTGGCATTCGGTCGAGCGGAGAAACCGCCGCCGAGCGAGCCGAGCTCTCCTAACCGAGCATTCCGGGTAAACCGGCTGCGGGGATGTCTCTCGCCAGGTATTCCTACCACTCCCCAGAATACGCAAAGGGCGGCTGCCTTGCGGGCCGAGTTGAGGGAAATGCCGGACACGATCGGCGCCGAGCAAGCGCCGGCAAGACCGCTCGCCGCGACGAATGCGAGCTTGGCGGGGCGCCTCGCCCTTTGTGGCATCGTTCTCATAGCGGCGGCATTGCGCGGCTGGTGGATCGACGCCGGCAGCTTTATTGTGCCGTATTACCTTGCCGGCGTGCGCAGCCAGCTCGAAAGTTGGCACAATTTCTTGTTCAATGCGTTCGATCCGGCGGGGTTCATCTCGCTCGACAAGCCGCCCGTCGCATTCTGGCTGCAGGCCGCAAGTGCGGAGCTGTTCGGCTTCGGCACGGTGAGCGTATTGCTACCCCAGCTCGCAGAGGGGATCGGGTCGGTCGCGCTCCTCTACGCGCTGGTGCGCCGGTATTTCGGTGTCGCGGCAGGCTTGCTGGCGGCCCTATTTTTGGCGTTGACCCCGCTCGCCGTTGCAGTCGACCGCTCCAACAATACCGAAAGCTGTTTGATCCTCGTCCTGTTGCTGGCAGCGTGGGCGCTGTTCCGAGCAATCGACAGCGGCCGCATATCACCCTTATTGGTCTCTGCGGCATTCGTTGGCATCGCCTTCAACGTCAAGATGCTGGTCGCGTTCGGGGTCGTGCCGATTTTCGCGCTCGTCTACCTGGTCGCTACGCGACCGCTGTCGTGGTGGCGGCTCGGTTGGCTGAGCCTGGCTGGCGTGGTACTGGCGGCGCTATCGCTGTCATGGAGCCTCGCTTATGATTTGACACCGCCCGCCGAGCGGCCCTTTGCCGGCAGCAGCGACGGCAACTCGATGCTCGAACTGGCGGTCGGGCATAACGGTGTCGAGCGCTTTGTCCGCCGGGCTCGCACTGGAGGGCAGGTTGGGGCGCTGGTGGCGGAGCCGGGATCCGAACCAGGCGCCCCGACTTCCGGGCGCGATTTCGCTCCGGCGGGACCCCTTTCGGCTGGTCGCGCCACCCGCTGGCGGCACAGATCGGATGGCAGTTTCCCATCGCATTGGCCGGCGGGCTGGCGGCTTGGCTTCGCGCAGCAGGACGCACGCCCCAGCGCCTTGCCATAGCGCTCTGGGCAGGATGGGCGGTGACCTACGATATCGTGCTCAGTGCCGCAGGCGGGCTGTTTCATGCCTACTACATCGCCGTAATGGCGCCAGCATTGTGTGCGCTGGCTGGGATCGGTAGCGTTAGCCTGTATACCTTCTATCGGGCAGGGGGAGCTGCGGCGGCGTTGCTGCCAGCGGCAATTGCGGCAACCGCACTGTGGCAGGCTTATATCGTCGACTTCTATCGCGAAGCCTCGCCGATACTAGGGCATAGTTGGTTGATCCCGGGGTTTCTCGCCGCCACCGGGATGACCTGCGCCGTGCTCGTCTGGGCGCGGCAATGGCGCCGTACTGGCCTCGCCGTCGCGGGCCTCGGCCTTTGCTTGCTGCTTGGCTTTCCCGCAGTGTGGTCGCTTGGCACCGGGATGACCCAGCGGCAGACCGGGTTTCCCGCCGCGCAGCTGCCCTATCTGAGCGCCGAGGCCGAAAACGGACGCTGGCGTTACGCCCATCTCGCGGGCGCGCTCGCCCCAGATCCGCGGCTGCTTGACTTTCTGGAACGGCGGCGTCATCCGGGCGAAGTCCTACTAGCAACGGCCAACACTCGGCAAGCCGCGCCCTTCATTATCGCGACGGGTGCGCCGGTCCTGGCATTGGGCGGGTTTAACGGCCACGACCAGGTGGTCACACCCGCGGGGTTTGCGCGTCTGGTCGCGGACAAGCGCATCCGCTTCGTACTGATCGGCGACGGCAGCCCAGGGATCCGCCGCATCTTCGGTACGGACGCGCAGACACCGCTGGCCGACTGTATCCGCGCCCAAGGGCGCCGGGTGGATCCGTCGTTGTGGCGCTCTACCACCTATCCGATTTTCGGCGGCGTCGAATCGCGCGCAAGCCGGCCAGCCGAGATGGTCGACAGCGAGTTGTACGATCTCCGCCCCGGAGATCCCGGCGGCGGCTGATCCATGCGATAAATCGGATCACAACGGCGGATGGCACCGAGTGCAGAGCCGAGCGGGAGGCTGCTGCGCGGGATTAGCAATGCTGGGGTCTTTCGCTATCGAGGGAAAATCGGCGAGAGTTCTCGGTGTTCGGGTGCGGGGGTGGCCGCTCTCCGCAGGAGAAAGATCCATGAGAATCAGCCTGTTTTACCAAATCCAGGTTCCGAAGCCCTGGACCCCGTCCAGTGAGTCCCAGCGTATTCATGAAGCCCTGGAGCAAATTCCGTACGCCGAACAGCAGGGTTTTTCGAGCGTGTGGTTTTCGGAGCATCACTTCCGCCCGGTCTGGTCGCACAACAGTGCGCCGGATCTCACCCTTGCTGCGGTCAGCCAACGCACTAGCACGATCCGCCTCGGCATTGGCGTGGTGCTGGCGCCTATTCACCATCCGCTGCATGTGGCGGCACGCATGGCGACGCTCGATATTCTCAGCCGCGGGCGCGTCGATGTCGGCCTCGGCCGAACCGGTTACCCCTACCAGCTCACCCCTTATGGGACCAACCTGCGGGACACTCGCGGCATGTGGCAGGAATTTGCCGATGTGCTGCCGCGCATCTGGACCGAGGAAGAGGTCTCCTACGACGGGACATATTTTCACATTCCGCGTCGCGAGGTTCTCCCCAAGCCAGTGCAACGCCCGCACCCGCCGCTGTGGTCGGCCTGCGGAAGCGACGAGACGGCGCGCCTGACGGGCAGCCTCGGGATGGGCGGGTTGTTTGGCAGCGAAGGGGGACCAGACCGTGTCCAACAGCTGATGGCGCTTTATCGGGACGCACTACGGACGGCTCCTGGCGCTGGGACCGGCCGCGCGCCCCGCGCGGCGCTGATGACGGCAGGATTTTGCCACGAGGATCCGCGGGTCGTGGCCGAGCGCGGCACCGAGCTGGTCGGCTGGTATATCGAGCAGCAGCGCGAACGCGCCCGACTGGTGTGGCGCGACTACGATACGACCACTGTGCCACCGGATTACCAAGGCTATTACGCGCGCGACCAGCGCCTCGCCAGCGGGCCGCATCCCGGCGAGCCAACGCCCCAAGAAGTGCGCGAGGAAGGAACGAAATTCTGCGTTGGCACGCCGACAGACTGCGTCCGGTTTCTCGAACTCTACGAGGCCCTGGGTATTGAGGAAGTAATCTTGCTATGCGCCGTCGGGCCGGCGCGGCACGAGGAGGTGTTGCATACGATCCGCCTCTTTGGCGAGCAAGTCATCCCGTACTTTCAGGTTCGGGCGCCACGCGCCGCGGTGGCCTAGAGCCCGAGACGTAAAAGCAGGTCCTTCAGAAATCCGTTAACGGTGACGCTGTGCACCGGCGCGCCTACAACGCAATGCCGCTCAGACTCCTATGGAACGCGCCGCCGGGAATTTGGACCATGCCATTATGCAAGCCGCATTAGTTAATAGCCTCCTCCATGCCCTGGACGAACGTCTGGGCAGTGACCAGCGGGAGGGCAGAGAACGTCAATTGCGTTTGCGCAGGCCGGGAGCACCAGCAGCCAGCCGACGACGATCGCCCGTGCGATCCTCCGCTTTATTCGGTCCCGCTGGGAAATCGGCGACTCCCTCAAGATAAGTCTTTGGGCAGCGAGCTGGTGTCCGACAAACTTGGCAGGCATCATGCTGGGGTACAATCGGCGCGAGCACGGGATTGCCGGCCGGATGTGCGCGACCTTGCTGGTCTGCATCGCAGCATATTCAAGAGCAGCTGCTGTAGAGCAGGCGACAGCAAGGCAGCGGTTGCCAGCCATTGATGTGCAAGTATGCGTTGTCCGTCACCCCGATGTAAGAGCCTGTCAGCAAATCGACGATTGCCTGGATCAGCCTTGTGCGTCCTTCGTGACGGCCGCTTCGCGGTCTCCTCAGGATGAGGAATTTACTCAATGTCATCAAAGACTCCCTCATGGAGCGCCCAGCGGGCGCGTCTCGAGGCACGGCCGCGAGGCAGCCAATTTCCTGAGAGCCGCATACACGGGGAATGGTGAATGACACCCAGAATCGCCGCAATTGGCGGTGGTATCGGCGGGCTCACCGCCGCCGTTGCGCTGCTCCAGGCCGGGTTCGAGGTCGATGTCTACGAACAGGCGCCGGAGCTCACCGAAGTCGGCGGCGGCATCAACATGGCGCCGAACGCGACGCGCGTCCTGCGCGGGCTCGGCCTCGGCCCGGGGCTCGACCGCGAGGGCGTGCGTCCGCTCAGCACTCACCAGCGGCGCTGGCAGGACGGCCGCACGTTGCAGCGAGCGCCGCTCAATCCGCTCTGTGAAGAGCTCTATGGCGCGCCGCATATGACATTACATCGCGCCGATCTCCTCGCGGTCATTGCCAAAGCCTTTCCGGCGGAGCACATCCATCTCGGCCACCGGCTGGTCGGCCTCGCCAGTAGAGGCGACGGCGCCGAGGCGTGGTTCGAGAACGGCGCGCATATCACAGCCGATATCTTGGTGGGCGCCGACGGCATCCACTCGGCGGTGCGCGCGGGACTGCTCGGCGAGGAAGAACCCACCTTTGCAGGCTGCGTCGCGTATCGCGGATTGGTGCCGGTCGAACGCATCGCCGATCTCAGGCTCGAGCGCGGCAACCAGTCCTGGGTCGGCCCCGGCGGCCATCTTGTGCATTACTTCGTGTCGCGCGGGCGGCTCTTAAATTTTGTCGGCTGGACGGAGCACGACCGCTGGAACCGCGAGGATTGGACCGACCGCGCCACCGTAGCCCGCGCGCTTGCCGCTTTCGAGGGCTGGCACGAGCAGATCCGGGCGATTATCGCTGCGGCCGAGACCTGCTTCATCTGGGCCTTGTTCGACCGCGACCCGCTGCCTCGTTGGTCGGTCGGCCGCACCACTCTATTGGGCGATGCCTGCCATCCGATGTACCCGTTCATGGGGCCAGGGTGCGGCAATGGCGATCGAGGACGGTGCAGTACTCGCCGCCTGCCTGCGCGCCTTTCGCGAGCCGGCCGACGCGCTCACGCATTACGAACGGCTGCGCCTGCCGCGGGTTACCCGGCTGCAGCAGATGTCGCGCGCCAACAAAACCCGCTTTCATCTGCCCGACGGCCCGGCGCAACAGACGCGCGACGCCGAATGGGCCAAGGCCGGTGACCGCGCCCCCGACGCGTTGCGCTGGCTCTACGAATTCGACCCCGCCGTCATACCAGCAGCGGCGTGACCCCGCCGCCATGCGATGATAGTTTGGCGCAAATTACACAGGGCGCTGAACGATGGACGAATGGTTGCCCGGAGCCTGCGACTACATCGCGTCATGGCTCGAATTCCAGATGCGGCTATCCCGGCTTCCGGGCTGCATAGCGGTCGTCACCCACTACGACCAAATCGTCTTGGAGCGGGCATACGGTTTTGCCGATCTGGGAGCCGACGAACCACTGACGCCGCGGCACCGTTTTCGCATTGCGTCCCATTCCAAGAGCTTCACCGCAGCCGGCATCATGAAATTGCGCGAAGCCGGTGAGCTGCACCTGGACGACGCGGTCAGCGAATATGTGAAAGGCCTGCACCCGCAAATCGGCGAGGCGACAATCGGCCAACTGCTCTCCCACAGCTCCGGCCTTATCCGCGACGGTGCCGACGCCGGGTTTTTCGAGGACCGCTGCCCGTTCCCGACCGTCGATCAGCTGATGGCCGACCTCCAGGATCCGCCGGTGATCGAGCCGAATACGCGGCACAAGTACTCGAACCACGGTTTCGGACTCCTCGGCCTTGCGATCGAGGCCATCACCGGCGTGCCCTACCGCAGTTGGATCAAACGCAAAATTATCGATGCCGCCGGCCTCGAAGAGACCGAGCCGGACATGCCGATCCCGAACGGCGTACCGTTTGCGCGCGGGCACACTGGCGAGCTGCTGCTCGGGAGGCGCCTGGTCATTCCAGGGGACTATACCCTCAATGCACTCGCCCCCGCCGGTGGTTTTGTCAGCACCGCGGCCGATTTGGCGAAATATTTCGCGCAGCTCGCCCCCAATGCTCCGCGCAGCGTGCTGTCAGCCGGCAGCCGGCGCGAGATGATCCGCCATCACTGGCGTAACCCCCACTCAAGCGTTGAGAGGTATTACGGCTTGGGCGTTATGAGCGGAAATACCGAAGGCTGGGAATGGTTCGGACATGGCGGTGGCCTGCAAGGTTACGCGTCATTCACCTGCGTCGTACCTGAGCGTGATCTGACCGTCACCATATTGGCCAATGCCAGCGACGGCTGGGCGGGGTATTGGGCCGAGGGGGTCTTGCACATTTTGCGGCGGTTCGCGACGAGGGGCGCGCCTTCGGAGAAAGTGCGCGACTGGACCGGGCGGTGGTGGAACCTCTGGGGCGCCGCCGACCTCGTTCCTGTCGGCAACGTCGTGCTAGTCGCCAATCCGTGGATCGGCAAGCCGTTACTCGACGCCTCCGAGATA
>JBJMQW010000485.1:0-16887 GCA_045802495.1 Allostellaceae bacterium
ACTGCTCACGGCCATCGACAGCGCGCTCGACCGCACCGCCGCGCGTATACAGGCAGAAAAACCGGTCACGATAGTGGCCATGGGATCGTCTTCGACACAGGGCGTTGGGGCCAGCGCCCCGCGGATGAGCTACCCGAGCCGTCTTGAGCAGGAGTTGAAGTATCGGTATCCAAATTTTAAGATAAGAGTGATCAATCACGGCATTGGCGGACAGGACGTGGGCGAGGAGTTGATCCGGCTCGACCACGACGTGTTGGCACAGCATCCCGATCTGGTGATTTGGCAGCTTGGTACAAACGCGGTGCTCCGGCGCGATGACCTGACAGCCGACGAACAGTTAATACGCCGCGGTGTCGCCCTATTGAAGGAGAGCGCCATCGACGTCATCCTGATGGATCTGCAATACGCTCCGCGGGTTCTTGAGCGGCGCGCTTATGCCGAGATGGAGCGACTGATCGCCGAGATCGCCCGTCATGCCCATGTCGGCTTGTTTCGTCGGTTTGAGATAATGAAGGAATGGGACAATACGCATCAACTTGCCCCTGGCGCGATGATCGGGCCCGATGGTCTGCACATGACCGACGCAAGCTACGGCTGTCTCGCAAACCAACTAGCTGAGGCGTTGTCATGGAACTGGCGGTCGCATGCCAAATTGGCGAAATCACCCCAACGCAGCCCGGCGGCCGTCGCCGGGATCGAAAGCCCGGCGAGCGCAGTGCCCGTTGAAATTTCGCGGCAGCCTTGATCAGGGCCCGACTCCGCACCCGGCGTCCAGTCTTTCTTAAGGGCCGAGCCCCGCTCGCCGAAACCGCCGATTGCGACGGGGCGTCGAGACTTCTTGCGCCGAACCGAGGGCGGTAACGCTAGAGTTGTCGTATTTTGAACATTATGTCGTGATGCGGCAGAACGCCGCGGCAGGGCGACCTTGCAGCCCCGTGGCGCCGCCGATGATTACCGATAGTTCCGATAGCGCGAACCTTAACCTACATTTCTATTGGGTTTTGTGGCAAGCTAATATATGCTGATGGCGATCCGGGAATCGACTACAATATGTTGTTAATAGGCTGGGGTTGCTTACATCACGATCGACTGCTCCGGGGGTCCCTGGAGTCCGCTCGCCGGTCGTGGCAGCCCATTCGTACTCTCGCCACAAAGGTTTGCCACAATACCAGGCAGGCTGATTGGGCGGACGCAGCTCCGGCTGGATTTTGCGAGCGGATATCGAAAGTTGCGGCGGAGCGAGTGCCTGCGAACAAGAACTCGGGGAGATCGACGTAACGGGAGTTTTACCGGGATTTACAATAGATCACAAAATTCCGGCGAAACGTTCGTCGAATTCCACCGTTTTAGGGGGTAGTGCGACGCGAAGACACCGGTCGAGTGCGGGGCATCGGTTGAGGTGAGACATGAATTTGGATGATGGAATCTTCGGACTCTATTCTCGATTGTATGAAAACAGACGAGAAGTCGAGCTGTCGCTTGAGGAATACCTTGGAAAGTGCTCCGACGATCCGCTGTTCTATGCGGGTGCGGCGGAGCGGATGCTCCGGGCGATCGGCGAGCCAGCTATGGTGGACACGAGCCAGGATTCGCGGCTCGGGCGCATCTTCATGAACCGGACGATCAAGGTCTATCCCGAATTCGGGGATTTCTTCGGGATGGAGGAGACGATCGAGCGGATCGTCGGGTTTTTTCGTCATGCAGCCCAGGGGCTCGAGGAGCGTAAACAGATCCTTTACCTGCTGGGCCCGGTCGGTGGAGGCAAGTCTTCTCTCGCTGAGCGGTTGAAGCAGTTGATGGAGAAGGAACCGGTCTATGTTCTAAAGGCCGGCAAAGAAATCAGCCCCGTTTTCGAGAGCCCGCTCGGGCTGTTCGATCCGGTGACCCTTGGCCCCGAGTTGGAAAGGCGGTACGGCATCCCGCTGCGGCGGCTGACCGGCACTATTTCGCCCTGGGCCGTCAAGCGGCTTGAGGAGTTCGGGGGCGACATCACTAAGTTCACGGTCGTCCGAATGCAGCCCTCCCGGCTGAAGCAGATCTGCATTGCCAAGACCGAACCGGGCGATGAAAACAACCAAGACGTGTCGAGTCTCGTGGGGAAGGTCGATATCCGCAAGCTCGAATTCTTCAGCCAGAATGACCCCGACGCTTACTCCTATTCGGGCGGTCTCAACCGCACAACCCAGGGCCTTCTCGAATTCGTCGAGATGTTCAAGGCCCCGATCAAGATGCTGCACCCGCTGCTGACTTCGACCCAGGAGGGCAATTACGTCGGTTCAGAGAACATCGGCGGCATCCCCTATCAAGGGATTGTTCTTGCGCATTCGAATGAGGCCGAGTGGCAGAGCTTTAAGAATAACAAAAATAACGAGGCGTTCATCGACCGTATATCGGTCATAAAGGTACCTTATTGCCTGCGTTCCACAGAAGAGCGCAAAATTTATGAAAAGCTATTACAAAATAGTGAGCTCGCAAATGCGGCCTGTGCGCCATCGACGCTGGATATTTTGTCGCGCTTTAGTGTATTGTCGCGGTTGAAAGCTCACGAGAACTCTAATCTTTATTCAAAGATGCGGGTTTATGACGGCGAAAGTTTGAAGGACACCGATCCCCGCGCAAAGTCGGTACAGGAATACCGGGATGCGGCAGGGGTCGACGAAGGCATGGACGGCATCTCTACGCGGTTTGCGTTCAAGGTGCTGTCCAGCACGTTCAATTTCGACACACAGGAGGTTGCGGCCGATCCCGTGCATTTGATGTATGTGCTTGAGCAAGCTATCTGGCGCGAGCAATTCCCGGACGATGCCGAGAAGAAATATCTGAACTTCATCAAGGCCGAGTTGGCGCCGCGTTACGCCGAGTTCATCGGACACGAAATTCAGAAGGCTTATCTAGAATCTTATTCCGACTACGGCCAGAACCTGTTCGACCGGTATGTTGCCTATGCCGACGCGTGGATCGAGGATTCGGACTACAAGGATCCGGATACCGGCCAGTTGATGAACCGGGAGCTGTTGAACCAAGAGCTTTCGAAGATTGAAAAGCCGGCGGGAATCGCCAACCCGAAGGACTTCCGCAACGAGGTGGTCAAGTTCGCTCTGCGTGCGCGCGCCAATAACGCGGGCCGCAACCCCTCATGGACCTCGTACGAGAAGTTGCGCGAGGTCATCGAACGACGGATGTTCTCCCAGGTCGAGGACCTGCTGCCGGTCATCAGCTTTGGGACAAAGAAGGACACAGAGACGGAGAAGAAGCACGCCGACTTCCTCGAGCGGATGGTGGCCAGGGGCTACACCGAGCGGCAAGTGCGCCGCCTCGTTGAGTGGTACATGCGGGTGAACAAGGCGGGGTAGGCGACCACGCCCCGACCTGGAGGATAGCCGATGAATATCGTCGATCGTCGCCCAAACCCGAAGGGAAAGAGCCTCAGCAATCGACAGCGGTTCCTGGCGCGCGCTCGGGCCGAGGTCAAATCGGCAGTCCAGGACGCGCTGCGCAAGCGCAAGGTCGCCGATGTCGATCACGGCGAGAAGGTGGCGATCCCGACGCGGGGCATCGCCGAGCCGATCTTTCACCACAGCCGCCGCACCGGGAAGACCGAGCACGTCGTTCCTGGCAACAAGGAATACGTCAGAGGTGACGAGATCCCACGGCCGACCGGCGGGGAAGGCCGTGGCGGATCGCAAGGTAGCCCGGACGGCTCCGGTGAGGATGCGTTCGAGTTTACCTTGTCGAAGGAAGAGTTCCTCGACATGTTTTTCGAGGATCTTGAGCTTCCCGACCTGGTGAAGAAGAGCCTCAGGGAAACTTTCGCTGTCGATCTGCAGCGGGCCGGTTACACGGTAACCGGCAGTCCGGCCAACCTCAGCATACGGCGCACCATGCGCAACAGCATGGCACGCCGTATCTCGCTGAGGCGGCCAAAGCAGTGGGAGTTGGAAGCCTTGGGAGAGGCGATCGACGCCGCGCGCGCCCGCGGCGCCGAAGAGGAGGCCGAACGGCTCCTTCGCGAGCTCGATAGGCTTGAGCACCGCAGTAAGATCATTCCCTATATCGATCCGATTGACGTTCGCTACAATCGCTTCGAGCGCGTCCCGCGGCCGAACACCGAGGCGGTGATGTTCTGCCTGATGGACGTTTCCGGCTCGATGACCGAGGCAATGAAGGATCTCGCCAAGCGGTTCTTCATGCTCTTGCATGTCTTCCTGATACGGCGTTATCGCCACGTCGATATCGTCTTCATCCGTCACACCAGTACAGCGGAGGAGGTTGACGAGGAGACGTTCTTCTACAGCCGTGAAACCGGCGGTACGGTGGTCTCGACGGCGCTGGAAAAGATGCTGGAGATCGCCCGGGCGCGATATCCTACCGACCGTTGGAACATATACGCGGCCCAAGCTTCCGACGGGGACAATTACGGTGCAGACAGCGGGCGTTGCGTGACGTTGCTGGGTGGAGAGGTGCTTCCGCTCTGTCAGTATTTCGCGTATGTCGAAGTCGGCGACGGCATGGGAGGGAGCCTGACCGGGTTGTCGCGCGACAGCGATCTCTGGAGAGCTTATAGTGAGGTGGCGCCGGCACATCCGCACTTCGTCATGCGCCGGGTCAGCGATCCGTCACAGATCTTCTCCGTGTTCCACGAATTGTTTGCGAAGGGGGGTATCCGTGCCTGACTCCGCCGCATTGCGGCTAGAAGCCGCGAACCCGCTCTACAACGGCCCGAACTGGGATTATACCGCGCTCAGGCGGGTTTACGACGCGGTTGAGCGGATTGCGCTCGACGAACTTGGGCTCGATGTATATCCGGTCCAAATAGAGGTTATCACCTCCGAGCAGATGCTCGACGCTTATGCCTCAGTCGGCTTGCCGCTGATGTATCGGCACTGGAGTTTCGGTAAGCGCTTCGCCTTTCACGAGACCCTCTACCGCAAGGGGTTGCAGGGGCTCGCCTACGAGATCGTCATCAACTCCAACCCATGCATCTGCTACATCATGGAAGAAAACTCCATGACGATGCAGACTTTGGTGATCGCGCACGCGGCTTTTGGGCACAATCATTTCTTCAAGAATAACTATCTGTTTCGGCAGTGGACTGATGCCAACGGGATCCTCGATTACCTGAGCTTCGCCCGTGATTATGTCCAGAAGTGTGAAGAACGGCACGGTACCGAGGCAGTCGAGCGCGTGCTGGATGCCGCACATGCGCTGAAGGACCACGGAGTCAACCGCTACGCTCATCGGTCAAAGCCGAACCTCGCCGAAGAGCGCCGCCGGGCCGAAGAATGGCGGGCGCATAACGAAGCGACCTACAATGATCTATGGCGCACGGTGCCCGGTGCCGGACGGGACAAGGAAGACGCCGACAAAGAGGAGTTGCGACTTCAGGAGATCAAACGGGAACTCGGGCTCCCAGAAGAAAATCTGCTTTACTTCATCGAGAAAAGAGCCCCACGCCTTGAGGACTGGCAACAAGAGCTTGTGCGTATCGTACGATTGATTTCTCAATACTTTTACCCGCAGAAACAGACGCAGATGATGAACGAAGGGTGCGCGACCTTTGTTCATTACGAGATTATGCGCCGGTTGCACGATAGAGGGCTAATCACTGAAGGATCGATGCTCGAATTTCTGCATTCCCATTCGAGCGTTGTGTTCCAGCCGGATTTCGACGACCCGCGGTTCGGCGGTCTCAACCCTTATGCGCTCGGCTTCGCAATGATGAGCGACATCCAGCGGATCTGCAACGCGCCGACCGGCGAAGATCGAGAATGGTTCCCCGACATCGCCGGCTTGGGGGATGCCTTCGGCGTGTTGCGCCACGCATGGGCAAACTATCGCGACGAAAGTTTCGTCTTGCAGTTCTTGAGCCCGGCGATGATTCGACGGTTCCGATTGTTTCACGTCTCTGACGACAGCACCAAACCGGCGCTCCGGGTCGAGGCGATCCATGATGATGTTGGTTACCGCAAGGTCCGTAGCGCCCTCTCGCGTCAGTATGATCTGGCGCGGCGCGAACCGGATATTCAGGTGGTCGATGTCGACCTGAGGGGTGACCGCTGTCTCGTTCTGGCACACTACGTCCATGAAGGAGTGTTGCTCGAAGAGAAGAGCTGCCGGGCGGTAATCCGCCACGCGGCATCTCTGTGGGGTTATTCTGTGAAACTGCTCGAAATCGACGCGGCAACCGACAAGACTTTGAAGACGTACGAGGTTGC
Source organism: Allostellaceae bacterium (assembly GCA_045802495.1). Taxonomy (GTDB): domain Bacteria; phylum Pseudomonadota; class Alphaproteobacteria; order ATCC43930; family CGMCC-115725; genus AP-15. Next base: position 6,216 of record JBJMQW010000485.1, read on the forward strand.
GCCTCCCGGCTGAGAACGAGATCGCCTGTAAGTCGGGCGGCGATCCCTCCCGCGCGTGGCGGGCCCACCGGTGATTGTTCTCGGCATCGAAACGAGTTGCGACGAGACGGCCGCGGCCGTTGTTGCTGCGACGGACGGGGGTCCAAGGATCCGCTCCAACCTGATCCAAGCGCAACTTGCGGAGCATGCGCCCTATGGCGGGGTTGTTCCGGAAATTGCCGCGCGCGCACACCTCGATCATCTTGACGCCGTCGTGACCGGCGCGCTCGCGGAGGCAGGTGTCACGCTCGCCGAGCTCGACGCGATAGCGGCTGCGGCCGGCCCTGGCCTGATCGGCGGTCTGATCGTCGGGACGATGTTAGCCAAAGGGCTTGCATGGGCCGCTCAAAGACCTTTCATCGCCGTCAATCATCTCGAAGCTCACGCGCTGACGGCACGTCTGACGGACAAGGTGGAGTTTCCCTATCTACTCCTGCTTGTCTCCGGCGGTCACTGCCAGCTAGTCGTTTGTGTTGGTGTGGCGCGCTATAGGCGTCTCGGTACCACGCTCGACGACGCCGCGGGGGAAGCGTTCGACAAGGCGGCAAGGCTGATAGGGCTCGGCTATCCCGGCGGCCCGGAGATCGAGCGCGTAGCGCGCGGCGGAGACCCGTGCCGTTTCCGGTTACCCCGGCCAATGAAGGGCAGACCCGGCTGCGATTTTTCGTTCTCCGGGCTAAAGACGGCGGTCCGCCATATCACCGCCGGGCGCCGCCTCTACCCGCAAGATAGGGCGGATCTCGCGGCATCCGTGGAGCTTGCCGTGTGTGACACGCTGGTCGATCGCACGGCGAATGCTATAGCCTGCTTCCTCCGTGAGCACCCAGAAGGGAAGACGCTGGTTGCCGCGGGTGGAGTCGCATCCAATAGTCAATTGCGGCAGCGATTGAAGGCGCTTGCTGAAAATTCGGAATTGCATTTCGTGGCGCCGCCGCCAGCCTTGTGCACCGACAACGGCGCAATGATCGCCTGGGCCGGCCTCGAACGCCTGAGCCTCGGGCTGGTCGATGGGCTCGACGCGCCGCTGCGGCCACGCTGGCCGCTCAACGGCGAGGCGCTGCAGGCCTCGGGTCGGTTAGGTACGCCCCTGTGAGGCGCTTGGCCATAATCGGCGGCGGTGCTTGGGGAACCGCACTGGCCATCGCTGCCCGCCGAGCCGGCTCGGCCCCGGTGCTGTGGGCCCGCAACCGAGACGTCGTCAGCGCCATTAACGAACGACATCGGAACCCGTTGTTCCTGCCGGACATATCGCTCGACTCTGCCATTACCGCGACCTGCGAAATTGAGGTTGCTGTGGACGGTGCAGAGGGCGCGTTACTCGTCGTTCCGGCACAATTCCTCCGCGGCGTGGTGCATTTTTTGAAAGACCACCTCAGGCGCCCGCTACCTTTGTTGCAATGCGCCAAGGGGATCGAAGCGGGCTCGCTGAGGACGATGTCGGAGATTGTCGCCGAAGTGCTCCCGGATTGCCCTTGTGCCGTTCTTTCCGGACCCAGCTTTGCCGCGGAGGTAGCGCGCGATCTGCCTACCGCCGTCACGATCGCCAGTCACGATGCGTCGCTCGGTCGCGCCTTTGTGATGGCCCTCGGAGGCGGCAGGTTCCGACCCTATCTTTCGGAAGATCCGATTGGTGCCGAAATCGGCGGTGCGGTCAAGAATGTGTTGGCAATTGCCTGTGGCATCGTTTCTGGCCGCGGTTTAGGCGACAATGCCCGAGCCGCGCTGACTACCCGAGGGCTCGCCGAGATGATCCGGCTCGGAATCGCCAAGGGCGGCCGAGCCGAAACTTTTAGCGGGTTGTCTGGGCTCGGCGATTTGGTGCTGACCTGCAGCGCGATCCAATCGCGAAACTTTGCGTTGGGTCTCGCCCTGGGGCGCGGGCATCGCCTCGACGCCGTCCTTGGGGGACGCCGCTCGGTCGTCGAGGGAGTGGCTACAGCCGCAGCGGTGTCGCAACTGAGCGAACGGCTCGCCGTCGAGATGCCGATTAGCGAGGGAGTCGATACGGTGCTACACCGTGGTGGATCGATCGACTTGATGATTGAACAGCTGCTGCGCCGACCCTACAGGTCCGAGTAAGTGATGCTATTGCTAAGGTTAACCGAAGGTGGGTCGGAAGCCGCGGAAAACACTTTCTGGACCGATCGAAAGCCCATATCATTGAGAGGCGGGCAAGGTCATCGGCTCGGACCGAAAATGAGCGACAACGGAAGACGGGGCGAGGAAGGACCGGGAACGGGCGTCGTCGTCAAGGCAAAGCCGAAGACGAAGAAGCCGTCTATGTACAAAGTATTGATGTTAAACGATGACTACACGCCGATGGAGTTCGTGGTGCACATCCTCGAACGGTTCTTCAACAAGAGTCGGCAAGAGGCGACCCGTATCATGATGCATGTTCATCGTCGCGGGGTCGGGATCTGCGGCGTTTACACTTACGAGGTCGCCGAGACCAAGGTAACCCAGGTCATGGACTTCGCCAGACAGCACCAGCACCCGTTGCAGTGCACGCTGGAAAAGGATTAGGCAAGGAAGGTAGGCAAGCGTGCTGTCACGCAATCTCGAAAAGTCGCTGCATCGCGCTCTCGCGCACGCCAATGAGCGGCACCACGAATATGCCACGCTTGAACACCTTCTGCTGGCGCTGACCGAGGACCAGGATGCAGTCGCCGTATTGCGCGCGTGCAGCGTCGACCTCGATCGTTTGCGCCGAGAAGTTCTGAACTACGTCGACAACGAGCTCGCCAACCTCGTCGCGACTCACAGCGACGACGCCAAGCCGACGGCAAGCTTTCAGCGGGTGCTGCAACGCGCGGCTATCCACGTCCAATCTTCCGGCCGCGAGGAGGTGACCGGCGCCAACGTCCTCGTTGCGATGTTCGCCGAGCGAGAGAGTCACGCTGTCTACTTCCTGCAAGAACAGGATATGACGCGTTTCGATGCCGTTAATTACATCTCGCACGGCATCGCCAAGGCCCCGGGCCGCTCGGAGACGCGGCGTGTCCAAGGCGCGGACGAGGACGATCGCAACGACAAGTCGCAAAAGCGCAATCACGACGCGCTCGACGCCTATTGCGTGAACCTCAACAAGAAAGCCAAGAGTGGCAAGATCGATCCGCTGATCGGCCGGGAGGCGGAAGTCGACCGCACCATCCAGATCCTCTGCCGCCGTGCCAAGAACAATCCTCTCTATGTCGGAGACCCGGGTGTCGGGAAGACCGCGATCGCCGAGGGTCTGGCGCGCCGCATCGTGCAGCGCGAAGTTCCCGAGGTATTGATGAACGGCACGATCTACGCGCTCGATATGGGCGCGTTGCTCGCCGGCACGCGGTATCGCGGCGATTTTGAGGAAAGGCTTAAGGCCGTCTTATCGGAACTCGAGGCGCAACCGGGTGCGATTTTGTTCATCGATGAGATCCACACGGTGATTGGTGCCGGAGCCACGAGCGGCGGCGCAATGGATGCCTCAAACCTGTTGAAGCCGGCGCTCGCGGGCGGCGTCATCCGCTGCATCGGTTCGACGACGTACAAGGAATACCGCAACTATTTTGAAAAGGATCGCGCCCTGGTCCGCCGTTTCCAGAAAATCGACGTCAACGAACCGACAGTCGAGGACTCGGTCAAGATTTTGCGCGGACTGAAGCCCTATTACGAGCGGCACCACAAGGTCCGCTACACGAGCGACGCGCTGCGGGCCGCCGTCGAGCTGTCGCACCGCTACATCGGCGACCGCAAATTGCCGGATAAGGCAATCGACGTCATCGACGAGACCGGTGCGGCTCAGATGCTGGTTCCCGAGAGTCGGCGCCGCAAGACCATTACCGCCAAGGAAGTCGAAGCGGTGATCGCGACAATGGCGCGGATCCCGCCAAAGAGCGTGTCGCGCGACGATCGCGAGGTGTTGAAGAACCTACAGCGAGACCTGAAGACGATGGTCTTCGGCCAGGACCCGGCGATCGAGGCTTTGGTTTCCGCGATCAAGCTAGCGCGCGCCGGGTTGCGCGATCCGGAAAAGCCGATTGGCTGTTATCTATTTTCCGGACCGACGGGGGTCGGAAAGACCGAGGTGGCGCGTCAGCTCGCGCGCACTCTCGGTATCGAGATCACCCGTTTCGACATGTCCGAATATATGGAGCGGCATACTGTCTCCCGATTGATTGGGGCGCCTCCCGGTTATGTTGGCTTCGACCAAGGAGGGCTGTTGACCGACGCGATCGATCAACATCCGCACAGCGTGCTGCTGCTCGACGAAATTGAGAAGGCGCATCCTGACCTGTTCAACATCCTGTTGCAGGTCATGGACTACGGGAAGCTGACCGATCACAACGGCAAGAATGTCGATTTCCGCAATGTCATCCTGATCATGACGACGAATGCCGGGGCCTGGGACTTGGCCAAGCCTGCGATCGGTTTTGGCAGCGGAATTCGGGAGGGCGACGATCAGGAAGCGATCAACCGCATGTTTACGCCGGAGTTCCGCAACCGGCTCGACGCGGTGATTTCGTTCGCGCCGCTATCCTCAGAAACGATCGGACAGGTAGTCGACAAGTTCGTGCTTCAACTGGAAGAGCAGCTGGCGGACCGCAACGTTATGATCGAGCTTGACGATTCCGCGCGCTCCTGGTTGGCTGAGAAGGGCTATGATCGCCTCTTCGGCGCCCGCCCGCTTGCCCGGATCATCCAGGAACACATCAAGAAGCCGCTAGCGGAGGAACTTCTGTTCGGGCGGCTGTCGAAAGGCGGGGTCGTGCGAGTTGCTAAGAACCCGGACGGCGACAAGCTCTCTTTCTCCTACGAGGAACGCCCTGTTGAACCCGCTCCGAGGGAACCGGAGCTGGTAGAGTAGGTTGTTCGCATTCTACTTACCTGGATGTCAAAACAAGCGCGTTCGTAAGGTCCCCCAAAGGCGGCCGTCCACCCTCGGCAACAGCCGCATTGCGCCTCTGCAGGCCTGACAGGATCGGTAGCTCAAAACGCTTGGTGATCAGCGACAGGATAGAGGTCGTGTCGTAGAGCGTGTGGTCGACAAACCCCCTTTTCGCGAAGGGCGAGACAATCAGCGTCGGGATTCTGGATCCGGGGCCCCAGCGGTCTCCTTTTGGCGGCGCTGCATGGTCCCAGAACCCGCCATTTTCGTCATAGGTGACGATCACCACCATACCCGCCCATTGTGGGCCTTTCTGCAAATGCGCGAGGACGTCGGCAATGTGCTGGTCACCATCCAGCACATCGGCATAGCCGGGATGCTCGTTGAGATTGCCTTGTGGCTTGTAGAAAGCGACTCGCGGAAGCGTTCCCATGTCAATTGCCTTGGTGAACTCGCTGCCGCCAAGGCCGCCATCCCTTAAATGTTCCGCGCGACCGGCAGTACCGGGGGCCATGGCAGCGAAATAGTTGAATGGCTGATGATGGTATTGGAAATTCGGGACTGGAACTGCGTTCTTGCCATCCAACGCCGCCTGCCAAGCGCCGGCGTACCACGCCCAGCTGACGCCTTTGGCGTTCAATAGATCGCCAATTGTCGGCTCCCTTTGCGGCGGCAGGGTGGTGGGCTTGGCTGGGTCGGCGAAGGCCGGATCGCCTTCGGGAGCGGGTTTGTTGGCGCTCGGCTGGTAGGGCGGCTGCATCGTATTAACCGCATAGAAATCCGGCGTGAGATTGCCGTCATTGACAAATTTGGGCGGGCCGTCGAGCGCCGATTTTGGCATGTCGACAGCAGGTTTGAGGGTTATGCCGTCGGCTTCTGCGGCTGAGATCAACCCTTTGGCCGGGCTCTGATCGGCATTCGGGTAAGTCGGCGCACAGGCGCAAACCAACGCGAAGTGGTTTAGAAAAGACCCACCGAATGCCCCCATGAAGAAATTGTCCGCAAGAGTAAATTGCTTTGCGACACTCCAGAGCGGCAGCGTGCTGTTGGCGTAATGCCCCATGACGAGCCCTCCCGCATCTGCATAGGCGGCAAAACGATCATTCTTGCCGCCTGCGATCTGCATCTGACTCTGGTAGAAGCGATGCCACAAATCGCGAGTAGGGACGCTAAATGGCAAGTTGAATCCTTTCGGATCGTCGATCGCAAAGGGCGCGTTCGGCAGATGTTCAGTCTGCGGCTGCGTCACTACGGGAACGGCTCCTTTCTCCGTTAACCCGCCCCAAACGGGTGGCAGCCCTTTGAGCACAGACCCGTCGCGATCACGCTGGGTGTATTCGGCCGCCGTCAGTTGCGAAAGGCCGCTAGCGCCAGGGAAAAAGCCATAGAGATTGTCGAAGCTGCGATTCTCGGCATAGATGACAACGATCGTTTCGATGCTCTCCAGACCCGCGCCGCGGACCTCGACGGCCGAGCCTGCAGCAATCGCTGCCGAGAGCAAGGGCGCCAGCAAGTTACGCCTTTTCATTCTCTGACTTCCCGCGAGCCAACGCCGCTTCATCTAGCCCTTCGTCTGTTTCAGTTTTGTGGCGCCGCGAAGCGCGGCTCAGGCGGGTGCCGGAAAGTTGGCAATCCAGTGTCGTGCGATGTCCTCGCGCCGGCAGATCCAGACCTGAGGGCGTGCCAGAATGTGCTCGATAAAGCGGATCAATGCCTGCGCCCGGCCGGGATGCCCGGTCAGCCGCATGTGCAACCCGACCGACATCATGCGTGGACGCTCCGCGCCTTCGTCGTATAGGAGATCGAAGCTGTCACGCAAAAAAGCGAAAAAGTCCTCTCCATGGCCGAATACGCCGCGCCCGAATTTCGAATCATTGGTGGTCAACGAATAGGGCACGACGAGATGTGGGCGGTCATTGACCCGCACCCAGTAGGGCAGCTCATCGTTGTAGGTGTCGCTGTCATACAGAAATCCGCCATGCTCGACCAATAGGCGGCGGGTGTTCTGCGACGGCGCATAGCGGCAGTACCAGCCGACCGGGGTCTTTCCAGTGGTCTGGCGGATCAGGTCGACGGCTGACGTGATCTGTCTGCGTTCCTCGTCTTCTGGGAGCCCGGGGTGGTTGATCCAGCGATACCCGTGGCTGCAGATGTCCCAATTATTGGCAGCGATTGCGGCGGCGGCTGGCGGGTTGGCCTCGAACGCGCGGGCGCAGCCGAAAATCGTCACGGGGAGTTGGAAGCGAGTAAAGATGCGATGGAGACGCCAAAAGCCTACCCGGGCACCGTATTCGAACATGCTTTCGGCGCCGAGATCGCGGCCGGTAATCCCGAGATCGGCACCGAGCATCTCGGTAAGCCCACCCTCCGAGATGCCGTCTCCGTGCGGGTAGGAGAGTTCCGAGCCCTCCTCGAAGTTGATCACAAAATTCACGGCGATGCGCGCTTGCCCGGGCCACTGGGCATGAGGGGGCTCGGGTCCGTAGCCTACAAAATCGCGGGTCATCTTGCCTCCTTTTGAGGGCTCTGAGCTTGTGAAAGGACGGGAGATGGATTGGTGCGCGTGGCGTGTCGGGTGATCAACGCGACCGGCGCGGATAGCGCGAGCAGAATAATACCGAGAATGACAAAGCTCGACCCGGCGCCCCATCGGTCGGCGATAATGCCCATGACGGGTGGAATTACGATCGCCGCCAATCGGTTCAGTGTCTGGCGCAAACCAACCACCGAACCTTGCCGATACGGTCCGACCGCCTTCGCCTGGACCGAGAACATAACAGGCTGTACAACTCCCTGCAGCCAGCCGCGCAGGGATTGCGCGAGCAACAATAAAGCGAAGATTGCGCCAAGGAACGGTGTCACGGAAATCAGCAATATCGACAGTACAGTGCCGGTCAAAATCGTGCGCTGCGGATCGCCGAGCCGCATCACCCGCCCGGCGAGCAGCGAGCCAAAACCGCTGGCGACCTCGATCGCTGCAAATAACCCCCCGATCGCAGTGCCTGTTAGGCCAGCACCGTTCAGATATACGACATAGAGCGAACTCTGCACGCCATTCGTCGAAGTGCGCAGGAACATGATGGCCATCGTCGTCGCCACCGCCGGGATCGCCATCAGAGCAAAGCAGCGCACATAGTCGGGTAGACGAGGAAAGGCGTCACGTGCATGAAATTGGGCTCGCCGGTTTGTTACGGAGATGTTCGCCGGTGCAATCTGCGCCTCTGGCGCCCGCAACAGCGAGCCAGTCAACACCAAGCCCCAGGCGAAGCCGAGCATGTAGGAGAGCCACGTCCCACCACAGTCCCACGCGAGGCCCGCGAGCAGCGGTGCGGCGGTCGTGCCGATGCGCGAAAAGTAGCTGAACCGCCCCAGATATTCGGCCTCGCCTTCGGTCAATTGCGCGATCAAGGTCTGCGACCCCGACCACGCAAAGGACAGCGCGCCGCCATTGACCACTTGCAGTAGCAGCAGTGGCCAGAACCACGGCACCAGCGGAAAAATCGGCGCCAGCGCCATCGCTATCCATACAAAGAACAGGGTGACCCGGCGGGTGCCGAACCGGTCCATCAAGCTGCCGATATGGATCGACAGGAATACCGCCAGCAGGGAGCGCCCGCCGACTAGGGCCCCGATCTCGCCAGCGCTCATTCCGAGCGAAAGGCCGTAGAGCGGTATCAAGAAGATGTAGAAATCGGTGTACCCCATCGCGAACAGGCCGGCGACGTAGATCGAGACCGGCGGGCGGAGCGACGAGGAGGTCATTTCTTGGGAAAAACCGGAGACTAGCCTTGCCGGCAGATCTTACACCAGGAATAAGGGCACCTCGCAGGCACGCATTCGGCCGCATCGCCGTATTTGCGAAGGCCGAAGAGTATCATACGGTCTGAGGCAGGTGTGATTGTCGGGGCCGTCCACGGCTCATGAGGGCGTCCGCTAATTCCGCGAACGGGTGTCGAGAGCAGTTCAGCGCAAAGCGGTCTTTGAGCCCTATAGGAGGGCATAAATGTGCGATCAGACGTTGCGGTAGCCGAACCGGACGGCGGTAGGATTGGTGCGCCCGTCCCGCATCAAGTGGCCGCCGCGACCTCCAGAATTGTCAGCGCCAGGGCCTGGGCACGGGGGACCAGCGTATCGATGCGGCACCACTCGTCGTCGCGATGCGCGTTGCCGCCGACCGGGCCGGTGCCGCATAAGGTCGGGGTGCCGAGGGCGGCGGTGAAACCGCTGTCGGCGGAGCCTCCGGTCGCCTCGCCGGAAACTTGAAAGCCTAGGCCCGTCGCCGAGCGGCCATAGGCTTCAAGGAGTTTTCGGCTTCCTTCATCCTGCTCGAGAGGCAGAAAATTGCCCTCGCGCAGGATGCGGCCCTCGCTGCCCTCTAATTCGCAGCACCTGCAGATCTCCCGCACCTCGCCCAGGATCTTTTCCATGATGTTGAGCGTGGGAAAGCGAACATCGATTGCAGCGGTCGCGCGCGCGGCGACGGTATTGACCGCAGTACCGCCCTGCACAAGGCCGACATTGACTGTCGTACCCAGGTCGTAATCGGTCAACCGATGCAGCCGCTGGATCTTGCGCGACAGCGCCTCGATCGCACTAACGCCCTGCGCATGAGCAGCCCCGGAATGGGCAGCCAGCCCGGTGACTTCCAATTCGATAAAGGCCGCCCCTTTCCTCCGCGACACCAGATTGCCGCTGGGCCGGCCGGGCTCCGAATTGAAGACGGCACGCGCGTCTTTGGCTTCGGCCTCGATGACTGGGCGCGAGGAAGGCGAAGCAATTTCCTCATCCGAGGTATAGAGGCCCGTCATGGGACAGGGCGCGCCAAAACGGCGGAATGCTTCCAGAACAAAGGTGTTCATGACGAGTCCGGATTTCATATCGGCGACCCCCGGGCCAAAGGCCTGGTTGCCGTCGATCCGGAAGGGTCGTTGGGAAGCGGTGCCGTCGGGGAAAACCGTATCGCGGTGCCCCATGAGAACAATCGGCCGATTACTACCGCTGGTGGCAGGAATGCGCGCCGCCATGCAATCGCCAAAAATTTCATTCGGAAAGGTTTCGCAGGGAATGCCGGCAGCTTCGAGAAATCCCCGCAGCCGATCGCCGACGGCATCGACGCCGCGTTTGTTGTAGCTACCCGAGTCGATATTCACGAGGTCGGCCAATACCCCGACCATCGCCTGATGCTGCCGGCCGAGATGCTCGAGAATAGCGGTTCTTGCGTCGATGCTCATGCCTAACCTCCGAGGGGACGGTCTCCGCAATCATCGGCAAAGACCGCATCCGACTCAATAATGTGCAGGTGAGAATGATTCTGACTGATCCGATCCCGCCCTGGGTTCCGCACTGGACCAGCGGCGCGATCATCATAACCGCACCGGCCATTACGTGGGGCCCAGCAAGCGCGTTCATTGTGATCATCATGTCTGGTCTCGCATTATCCGGCGCCAATCTCCGCAGGCCGGTGACCCTGGTTGTCGAACGGCGGCTGCTGGTGGCCTTCCTTCCGACGCTCGGTTGGGCCGCCGGTATCGTGGTCCGGATCTGGGACTTGCAGCGCGTGATCGTGCCGCTGACCTATTTCATCGAAAAGCCGTTCCGGAACTGGACCAACAAAGAACACCGATCCGCTTGGTTCAGTGATTCTGCACGAAGGCAAGCTGTGGGACCAAGGTTGCCGTCCTGCAGGTCACCGACGCACCGGAAAGCATGGTCGAGCTGCGCGCTTCGGTGAGCGCGCACAATGCCAGCCCGCCGGGATCTGCGGTGCGA
>JBJMQW010000486.1:0-12329 GCA_045802495.1 Allostellaceae bacterium
CCGACCAGCATCGATCCGGGATTAAGCGCAAAGCCGAAAATTATTGCAAATATGTCGTGCCAGCGGACGGTCTTCAGTTCGGGTGGGATCGGCTCGATGCCAAATTGCTCAACTCCCTTGGGCTGACGGTACCGCTGGCGGATCCTCTCCTCGATTTCCGTGACCGTATGCATTGCGGTTCTCCTCGCACAATCGCCGGGTGGGCCGTGGCGACGAAGAACAGCGCAATAACCATGCCAGAAGTGGCAGCCGCCAGAATGGGCTCAATAATTGTGCAATAGAGACAAAATTAACCAGTTATATAGTTCGTACTTGGCGGATCGCTGACCGCCGCTATGTTTTAAATCAAGTACGCCTGCGATGCTCGTCTTGTGTTTGTTATTCGGGCAATGGCGTCCGTGGTCTGCCGTCTCGCAGCTTTAATGTGACGAACTCACTGCCCGATCGTCGGGACATCGCCGGCCAGGGTTGTACGGCGAACATCGCGGACCTCGTTGCGATCGAAACGGCGGGCGCGGTGCATCGTCGAGCGGTTGTCCCACATGACGAGGTCAAAAGGTCGCCATGAGTGCGAATAGACAAACTCGCGCTGTGTGGCGTGTTCGGTCAGGTCGCGGAGAAACATTCTCGCTTCGGGGATTGTCCAGCCGAGGATCGTGCCAGCATGTGAAGACAGGAACAGCGACTTCCGGCCGGTTGACGGATGAGTGCGCACCAGCCGCTGACGTACCGGCTTGAAGGCGGCGATCTCCTCCGGGGCCAGATCGGTGAAGCCGATCGCCTCGCGCGAAAAGATCAACGAATGCTCGCAGACCAAATCCTCAATTTCTGTTTTGGTGTCGTCGTCGAGCGCATCATAAGCCGCGCGCATGTCGGCGAATTCGGTATTGGCGCCCCAGGATGGGAGCACCCGGCCTGAGAGCAGCGAATATTTCGCCGGGATCGGGCGGAACGAACTGTCCGAGTGCCAGAGCCGGTCGCCGAGCTTGAAGAACCATACGCGGTCTTCCGCGGACATGATGTTGCCGTGCTTGTCGAGGTTGGAGAAATCGGCGATCCCAGGGCCGAGCCGATGATCCTCGCGTTTGCGGACATGCCCCGGGGTGTTGTAATTCTCCAACTCGCCAAAATGCCGGGTGAACGAGATCTGCTCGTCATCGGTGATCTTCTGGTCGCGGAAGACGAGCACGGCGTATTGGTCCATGCCGGCGTCGATCGCCGCGACAACCTCGGCGCTCAGCGGCTTGCGACAATCGACGCCCTCGACTTCTCCGCCGAAGACCGAGTGGAGCGGACGGATCGAGACAGCCATTACTCGGCGGCCTCGCGCACGGCCCCCGGGCCGGTGGGATTGAACCGGTCCAGAACCCGGCCCGGCCCTTTCGCGAGCGGGCAATAACGCACACCGTTGAAGATCTTTGCGCCGTTGACGAAGACGCCGTGGACGCCAATAGGGTCACGGATCGTGCGCGGGCCGCCGCCGGGGAGGTCATTGACCCGGCGGGCCGGCGAGACGCCGACCGCCGCGGGATCGAAGAGCATCAGATCGGCAAACGCGCCGACCTCGATCCGGCCGCGATCGGGAATGCCATAAAGCCCCGCTTGATGGCTGGTCACCCGGCGGACGCCTTCCGGAAGATCAAAAACGCCGCGCTCGCGCACCCAATGGCCGAGCATGTAGAGGCCGAAACCCGCGTCGCACAGATACATCAGATGGGCCCCGGCATCCGACAACGCGATGACCCCGGCCGGGTGCTTCAGCAATGGCGCCACGCCCTCGTCGACGGCGTTGAAAAACCGGCCGATGAAGCCGGTCTCAAGATCTTCCTCGAGCCCGAGATCGAGAAAGACGTCGAGCGCGTCGTGCCCACGCTCGTGGGCGATTTCCGAGATGTTCCGGTTCATCAACCCCGCATTCTTCGGCAAGGCCGGGGCCGCGACGATGACGCGGTCCCAGTTTCCCTGAAACACCGTTCCCGGCTTTGGCTGGCGCAGATCCTGCCGGAACCGCTCGCGGAAGGAGTGGTCGCGGAACACGCCTTTCAGCGCCTCCGCCGACAACGCCTTGATCGGATCAAAAGCCGGATGACTGTAGAACGGGTAGGCGCTCTTCAGGGTGAAGTCGAAGGAGAGCGGCTGGCAGGTGATCTGGATATGCACGCCGTTGCCGCGCGCCTGGGCCGCCGAACAGGCATCGAACATCTCGATCGCGCGGCGCGGATATTGTTCGTTGTAGAGCGCCAGAGCCGTGCTCATGAAAATCCGCCGCCCGTGCCGCGCGGTGATCTCCTCCATCTCGGCGACCGTTTTCGGGCCGGAAGAGATCTCGACGACGCCTTTGCCGCGTTCGCCCATCGCGCCGACGAGCGCATCGAACTCACCGATATCGCTGATCGTCGACGGCATCGGCACGCCGCCATGACCGGAATGGTTCAGCGAATAGGAAGCCCCGAGCCCGATGGCTCCCTGCTGCATCGCCTCGGCGACGAGCCGCTTCATTTCCGCCAACTCCTCGGCAGTCGGCGCCTTGCGGAGCGAGGCGTCCTCGCCCATGACCGCGGTTCGCACGGCGGAGTGGCCGACGAATACCGCCAGGTTGCTGTAAGGACCGCACCGTCGTACCGTCGCGAGGTATTCGGCGAAGGACTGGAAATCCCATTTGATCCCGGCGCGCAGCGCGTCGAGATCCATTCCTTCGACGACTGAGAGGTTGCGCATGATCAAGTCGCGCAGCGGCGGAGGGCTTGGGACGATGCCGAACCCGCAATTGCCCATCACCGCAGTCGTCACGCCGAGCGATGGCGATGGCGACAGTGTCGGGTCCCAGGTCACCTGGGCGTCGTAATGGGTATGGATGTCGATGATGCCGGGCATCAGGGCGAGCCCGCCGGCATCGATCACTTCCAGAGCATCGGCGCCGATCTCGCCGATGCCGGCAATCCGCGAATCCTTGACCCCGACATCGGCGCGGTATGGCTCACGCCCCATCCCGTCGACCACCGTCGCTCCACGGATTACCAGATCGTACATAACGCTTCTCCTAACCCACAGTCGTGGTCACCCCGTCGACACGGTTAGTGATTTTAGGGGGCACCGTGCAGCTTGGCCATCATCCCGCAACCTCGCGAATTGCGCGAACGACAGCCTCGGGAGCCTCCCGGGGCAGAAAATGGCCGGCAAGAGGTATCATGAGGCGTTTATAGGGGCCGGTGAAATGACGGGCCTCGCGCCCTTCGCCATCCGGCGCGGCAACGCCGTCGCATTCGCGTGCAGCGAGATCGTCGGCACCGTGATCGGCGGCTGGCTTGCCAGTTGCGCCTCGACTTCGTCGAGCGCCGGGTCGCCTGGCGCCGCTCCATAGCGATGACGATATGACTGGATCACGACATCGACAAAATCGGGATTGTCGAACGATGCCGCGGTCATTGCGTAAACGGCGTCATCAAAGCGGTAGTTTGGCGACCACAATTCCCAAAGCAACCGGCAGAGCGCTGCACGGTTCGCAGTCAGTCCGGCCTTCCCGCGCTCGGTGTGAAAATACCATTGATACCAGCGGCGGTGCTCGGTTGCGGGCGAGGCCGGGGTCGCGGCCGCGGCGATATCTTGGATATTGTAACCACCCATTGTCACCAGCCCCGCAACCCGCCGCGGCCATAATGCGGCGACGATACAAGCGGCGCGGCCGCCCCAGTCATATCCGGCCAAGACCGGCCGTTCCAGCTCGAGCGCATCCATCAGATCGGCAAGATCGCGGCCGAGCGCCGCCTGCTGACCCGAGCGCGGTGTCCGAGCATCTAGAAAGCGCGTCGGCCCGTAACCCCGCAAATAAGGAACGATGACGCGCCATCCGGCGGCCGCGAGCGGCGGCGCCACCCGGTCGTAGGCGTGCACGTCGTCGGGAAAGCCGTGCAACAGGACTACCGGCCGGCCCTGAGCCGACCCGCTCTCTTCATAGGCGATCTCGAGAGTAGGGGTATGGACGGCTTTCATCACTGAGCCCTGGGAGGAAAGAGGCGATCCACGAAGCGGTTGCCGCGAACGATCAATACCGCGAAATTCGGCGTCGGTTTGGCCTTTATGAGGAACATTGGTTTGATGGCACGCCTTTGGGGTTTGCTTTCACGTTTAGGATGGATCGGATCGATCACAGCGGCGGTCCTGATTTTTGACGCCGCCGCGCTGGCCGCCGGGCCGGCGCCGTCGGGACGGGTGGTGATCGCTTGGCATGTGACGATCTCTCCGGCCTGGTTCGATCCATCGGCGGCGCCGCCGCAAATCACGCCGTTCGGCATGCTCTATGCGATCCACGATGCGCTGGTGCGCCCATATCCGGGGCAGAAGATGGGCGCGAGCCTCGCTGAGTCGTGGCAGGAGAGCGAGGACGGCTTGACCTACGAGTTCAAGCTGCGCCCCGGGCTCAAGTTTCACAACGGCGATCCGGTGACGACGGAGGACGTCAAGTTCAGCTTTGATCGTTATCAGGGAGCGGGGGCGCAAGCCTTCAACGATCACGTGCGGCAGGTCGAGATCGTCGATCCGCTGGTGGTGCGCTTTCACCTGAAGGCGCCATGGCCCGACTTCATGACCTTCTACGGCACGACGGCGAGCGCCGCCGGGATCGTCGTGCCCAAGAAGTACCTGACCGAAGTTGGCGAGGACGGCTTCAAGAAGCATCCGATCGGCGCCGGCCCCTACAAATTCGTCAGCAACCAACCGGGCATCGAAGTGGAGCTGGAGGCCTTTCCCGGCTATTGGCGGCGCGTGCCGAATATCAAGACCCTAGTGATGCGCAGCGTGCCCGACGCGACGACGCGCGCGCTGATGCTGCGCAGTGGCGAGGCCGATATGGCGTACGCCCTGGACGGGGTCGACGCCGAGGGGATCAAGAACACCCCCGGTCTGCAGGTCTTGGCCACCAAGCACGCCTCGATCTTCTGGATCGAGTTTACCGAGCAGTGGGACCCCAAATCGCCTTGGCACGACCAGCGGCTACGGCTCGCTGCTAATTACGCGCTCGACCGGCAGCGGATCAACGAGGCGGCCTGCCTCGGCTTCTGCCCGCCGGCCGGCGTCATCGTTCCGCGCGTCATGGAGTATGCATTGCAGGTCGAGCCAACCCCCTACGATCTGCCAAAGGCAAGGCAACTCCTCGCCGAGGCGGGCTATCCGAAAGGCATCGACGCCGGATTGTTCGCCGCCATTCCAGGCTTCCCGACTGTTGCCGACGCGGTGGTAAACGATTTGAACGCCGCCGGCATCAGGGTGCGCTTGAAGCAGATGGAGCGCGCGGCGTTCTACGCCGATTGGCAAGCGAAGAAACTGCGCGGCGTGTTCATGACTGCATCGGGCAATTCCGGCAATGCCGCGAGTCGTGTCGATTCCTTTATCCAATCGAAGGGCGCGTACGCCTATGGCGGCGACTCGGATATCGACGAGCTGTTCCAGCAGCAAGCCGGCGAGCGCGATCCCAAGAGACGTGCGACCCTGCTCGGCAAGATCCAGCAGCTTACGATCGACCGCGCGATGTTCGCGCCGATCATGGATTTGCGTGCGCTGATCGGCGTCGGTCCGCGCATCACCAAGCACACGATCACGGATGTGTGGATGAGCGCCTTCCCGTCTTACGAGGATATTGAGATCAAGGGTTAGGGGTCCGCCGGGCCGTCATTGCAAGGAGCACAGCGCCCCGGTCACCCCGAGTTCCACGAGATTGCGTCGCGGGGTTCGCGATGACAAATTCCTATGGCGCATAGGGAGGAAAGCATCATGAAATTGTTCGGAGCTCCGCTGTCGCGGCGGGCGTTGATCGGTGCGCTCGCACTCGCGGCTTTCGGAGCGACGGCCGCCTTCGCCGCCGGACCAGCACCGGCGGGACGGGTGGTGATCGCCTGGCATGTGACGATCTCTCCGGCCTGGTTCGACCCGTCGACCGCCCCGCCGCAAATCACGCCGTTCGGCATGCTCTATGCGATCCACGATGCGCTGGTGCGCCCCTATCCCGGACAGAAGATGGGTCCGGCACTCGCCGAATCGTGGGAAGAGAGCGAGGACGGACTCACCTACGAGTTCAAGCTGCGCCCGGGCTTGGCGTTTCACAATGGCGACCCGCTGACGACCGAGGACGTGAAATTCAGCTTCGAGCGCTATCAGGGGGCCGGCGCGAGCATTCTGAAGGAACGTGTCCGGGAGGTTGAGATTGTCGACCCGCGGGTGGTGCGTTTTCACCTTAAGGAGCCGTGGCCCGATTTCATGACATTCTATGGCACCACAGCAACCGCCGCCGGCATCGTGGTGCCGAAGAAATACCTTGTGGCGGTCGGAGATGACGGCTTCAAGCAGCATCCGGTCGGCGCCGGTCCCTACAAATTCGTCAGCAGCAAGCCCGGCATAGAGGTGCAACTGGCGGCTTTTCCCGGCTATTGGCGGCATGTGCCGAAGATTGAAACTCTGGTGATGCGAAGCGTTCCCGACGCGACCACGCGCGCTTTGATGCTGAGGAGCGGCGAGGCCGACATGGCCTACGCGCTCGACGGCGTCGACGCCGAAGGCATCCAGAATGACCCGAAGCTGAAGGTTGTCGCGACAAAGCACGCCTCGAGCCAGTGGATCGAGTTCACGGAGCAGTGGGACCCGAAATCGCCGTGGCACGACAAGCGGCTGCGGCTGGCGGTCAATTACGCGCTCGACCGCGAGGGGATCAGCAAGGCGGCATGTCTCAGCTTTTGCCCGCCGGCCGGTGTGATCGTCCCGCGCGTCATGGATTTCGCGCTGCAAGCGAAGCCAACGCCATACGATCCGCAGAAGGCCAAACAGCTGCTCGCCGAAGCTGGTTATCCGAATGGAATTGACGCGGGAGATTTCGCAGCGATTCCGGGCTTCCCGACGGCAGCGGAAGCGGTGGTCAACGACTTGAACGCAGCGGGCGTAAGGGTCCGCCTGAAGCAGATGGAGCGCGCGGCATTTTATGCCGATTGGCAGGCCAAGAAGCTGCGTGGCGTGTTCATGACCGGCGCGGGGAATTCCGGCAATGCGGCAAGCCGCGTCGAGGCCTTTATTTACTCCAAAGGCGCCTACGCCTATGGCGGCTACCCCGATCTCGATGAGCTGTTTCTGCGGCAGGCGACCGAACGCGATCGCGGGAAGCGGGAGTCGATGCTCGACCAGATCCAGCAGGCGACGATCGACCGGGTGATGTACGCCCCGGTCTACGATTTCGCCGCGCTGATGGGTGTCGGCCCGCGCATAACCAAACACACGATCACCGACGTGTGGATGAGCCCCTTCCCGTCTTACGAGGACATGGAAATCAAGGAGTGAGCAACCAGCCACACTCGCTCTAGCGCAAGCCTGGCTAGCGCAAGCCGGGCTGATCGACCGCAGGAGCGGCGGGGAGTGAGCGAGCGATCGTCGAACGGGCGCTATAAAATCCCGCGCTTTTGCAGCAACGTCTCGTACAGGTCGAGGCGCGCCTCGAGGTTCTTTCGATCTACAAACATGATCGAGGATATGCCAATCATCGGCGCCCTCCCACCGACCTTCGCCGCGCTCGCGCGCTCTTCTTCCGTCAGCGCCATCCCAATCTTGATGGAATTATAGCCAGGCACCAATTCGCAGCGCAGAAAATGAACGGCCTCCGCTTCGCGATCCGATGATGCCGGCAACTTATGCACTTTCGATCCGATGGTGTAGACCACCTCTTTCGACGAAAAGATCGGGAGGATCCGATACACAATGGCGCAAAGGAAGGAGGCGTTCTGCCTTTCCGGCCAGATGAACTCCAAGACCCCGCCATCGACGCCTAACCACGTTCCCCAAGCCTCCGGTTCTTTCCAGGCGCCCGTTCCTCGCAGCTCCTGGCCGTCGAAGAATTGACCAACCGCCACACCAGCCTGAGAGAGCGTTCCGGTATAGGCCGATTGGATATTCCAGAAGAGCTCGTCCCCCAGATACGACCCAAACCCTTTGGGTACTGCTCGCAACAGATACTCTCGGCCCGATACGATCTTCACATACGGGCTCTTGGCCGGTTGCGACGACAATTCGGACAACACATCGAGATATTCTTCGGCAGCCTCGGTCCAGGGCTTGGGCACGAATTCCTGCCGGATGCGGAGGTTCAAGCTGGCGAGCCGGCCCCGATCCTCGATCAGTCCTTTAACGGTTTCAAACGCAGCCGCCGGATTGGTGGGATCTATATAGAGGGCAAATTCCCTGCCCGCCTCGGGCATTGACGAGGTGTTTGAGCAAACGCACAGCTTGCCCTTGCCGAGGCTCTCCGAAATTGGCAGCCCCCAGCCCTCATAGAGGCTTGGGTATATTGTAAACATGCACTTGTCATAGAGCGCATCGAGCTCTTCATCCGACACATCCGATTTCAAGATGATCTTTCCCGATAGATTGTTTGTCGCCACAACATCGCGAATGAAATCGTCCGAGCGCCAGCCAAAGCGCCCGACGCAAACAAGCACGGGTGTCTCGTCGTCATAGGTCGCCAGCAGCTTCCTCCAGATGTTGAAGGCGAGGCGGTGGTTTTTTCGACCCTCTATCGTCGATACAAAAAGAACAAAGCGTTCCGGCAGAGCAAAGGAGGACGACGATCGGGACCCGCTGGGTCGGAACTCGACGATGTCCGCCACATCGCGAAACTCGGTGGCATGCGTGATCACGCAAGCTTCCGGGGGCGGCAGGCCTTCAGAACTGGCAAATCGTTCCAGATCTTTTCGCGTGTTCTCGCTGACGCACACGAAGAGGTCGGTCAGGCGGTACGCCTGCTCCAGAAATACTCGGAATACTTCTGCGGTCCCCTGATCGCAGGTTTCGCGTGCGTAGATCGGTATCAAATCGTGGGCGACGCAAATAAACCTGGCGTTGAGCTGACGTTTGATTTTAGTTATTTGATAAAAATAATCGGAATTGACCCACGCCGCGCCCAGCAACACGAACATGTTATCGGTTGTGGCATCCGCCGATCCGTGAAAGAGCTGGGCCTCCGGGAGAATCCCGTTTCGCGCGGCTCTTACGTCGAATTGTACGACCCGTTCGAGCTTGGGGCGCGTTATATCTTTGAGTAATCGAACAAAATACGTATTGTTCAATTTCAGAAAACGATTGTTTATCCTATCCCAGGAGAGGTAGGTTAGGGAGACGTCAGAAGCGACCCGGAAGAGCGCCAGAATAAGGCAGGCCTGGACGCGCTGGATGCCGGTGAGATTGTCATGATGGCCAATATAAAAAACGAGATCTGAAACGTCTAGGATAACATTTCTAGCAGGCGGCGTGCGCTCGAGTAGTTCGTCGGCAATAATATCGGCCTGTTGTTGACGGGCAGACGGGACAGCGCCGTGAACGAGCTCGAGCCCGGTAGCATGGCGTGCGCGCGATGCGGTAAGATTCTGTTCCATTGTCGGACTCACCGGCCTCCGATGCAAAGGATTGGAAATCAGGCTCGTCCAATGAGGCTGGACGAACCTCTGAGCCAATAATGGCGGGGCAATTTTAACAAACAGAAAACGCGGCGCGAATCACTCGACGTCACAGTGCGAATATCCAGCCCGGCTGTCCACCTGCAACCGCGGATATCAAGAATTTGGCAGCGATTTTGTCTGCTGACACCCTATTGAAACAAGCACGGCGAACCAAATCGTCCTCGATCCAGCCAAAGGAGGGCCTATCTTCTTGCTCTATCTCACACGTCGTTTCACCGTTTTTTGCCGGCCACCGGCAGTAGAGACAACACATACTCCAGCTCGCTTCTAAATATTTGCTGATCCATAGCAATCTTGTCGTTGGGTCCGGCAAAGTCCGAAATATCCGGTATTGTTCTGTCGCCCTCACAAAAAAACGAGTCCAGGCCGTATCTCACAAACAGATCGCGAGATTTTTGTTCAAATAATGCTATCGCCGGCCTATTGCGCAACAGCGCTAAAATACAACCGTGATAGCGCATCGATATGACAGCCGCAGACCTGTCGATCTGTGCTATTAGATCATTTATGAAATAAACAGGTTGGGCCGTAGGAAATAAATTCACAATTGGAAAATCAAGAAACGGTTCGACAAAACACACGTCATCTTCATCAGGATTGATCATATTGATGATAGCGCGGGCGCGGGGGTCTGATGTGTTTTTTATTATCCAGAGTTTCTTTCTACCGATCACGCGGTGCTTGCGCCGGTCGTTGGCGATCGCGCAATAATGGGGATCCGCCAGTACAGGGTCAGGAACAAAGCGCACCTCTTTCCTGTATCGCCGCAAGGCCGCCAAGGACGACTCGTCACGACCGGAGGCGTAAACCGCCTTTGCGATTAGCGTACTGCATTTGGATGCGGCGTCACCGCCGGCACCGATGCCAAAAAGCGCAACCGGCACATCAATCGCTCTCTGCCACTCCTCGCTTGTCAGGGGATCGTGCGGATGAGACAGCAGACCGCCACCGCCGATTATTATCAAGTCGAATCGGTTGATCAAGGATACATTGTAAATCTGCTTCGGCGGCAACACGTATTCAAATGGGAAAGGAAATTGCGATGGCAATTGTGAACAGGCCCAGACTTCGAGGTCTTTTCGGACGCCCTTGATCGCGCGTAGCAGCGATGCTGCTTGGATAGCGTCGCCGATATTGCCATTGCCGTAGGCACCAAACAACAGGATCCGGCGCCGCCTGTTCAGATTTCCGCCAAAATATGCAGTGTTTCGAGCGATTTCTTTGAATTCACGACTACTGAGAAGCTCCCGCAAGAAGTTGTGCGTGTCTTCGCGGCGAGAGTAGCTTTTTAGGCCGCTCGGGTCGGGATCGCGCTGGAGCACCACTTTATAGAGTAATCGGATGTAATCCAATTTTGAAAATCGTGTCGGATCTCGAAGATCCGTTACCGATAACTCGGATTGCTGCGCTAGAGCCATTTGCCGACGCTCCATAATCCCTCGAACTAAAGGGCTCCAGCGCTACACTTAGATGCCAACCATGAACAAATAGTTGTGAGTTAGCTAGAGCCGGGGGTGACCTCGGGGTCTCGCCGGACGCGCCAACCCAGATCGCAGTCATTCCTTTTGTCGTCTCCACGCCACCCCGGGAAATATGCGCCAGAAAAACCGGTGCTCTGGGCAAGGGTATTCAACTCACCGACGAACAATCACCCCATATCATTTTCGCTGCGCCTGGAACGAATCGGCCTTGTGCGTTAGCCGCTTATATACAGAATGATTTGTTAAATGGCAGTCGCCATACTGATACTGAACCCAAATCCGGTGTTGTATCGAATTTGTCCGGGTCTGCTGCGATGCGGAATGACGTACCTGCTCCATCAACTGGCCATCGCTCCGCAATGCAGGATTCAACGTTCCCACGACAAAGGAAGCCATTATTTTCGGTCGATGACCAAAACAGACCATGTTAGCGATCCGAAAGACCTATAAGCCGGGCCAGGGGCGCCTCCGGATCCGATTTTTTCCAAAAAGTCGGACAAATTTATGCGATGTTCTGGTGGTGCTTTTCCTTGCCGCCACCTCGCTCATCGCATCCTCTCGAGTCGGTTGGGCCGCGAGCGTTGGACCAGAGATCTTGGCATTTTATTATGGATGGTACGGCAATCCACAGATAAGCGGGCAATGGCGCCATTGGAAAAACGTGGATCCCGTCAACGGGCGGGTCGCGAACATAACCGATTTTCCGGCATACGGCGCTTATGACAGCCATGACGCGACGGTCGTGAACCGGCAGGTCGAGGCGGCGGGCGCCGCGGGGATTACCGGCTTTATAGCAAGCTGGTGGGGGCGCGACAGCTTTGAGGATCGGGGGATGCCGCTGCTGCTTTCCGCCGCGGGCAAACACCACCTCTCGGTCTCCGCCTATTACGAAAAAATTGCGGGCGACGACGTTGCGAGCCGCGTCAAATCCGCGGTTGGCGACATCGATTACCTGCTGACCCGTTACGGCAGCGACAAGGCATGGCTGCGCGCGGGCGGAAAGCCCGTCATTTTCGTTTACGGCCGCGCCTTGCGCCAACTCTCGCTCGCCGATTGGCAGGAGGTCATCGCCCGGGTGCAGCGGGATAATCCGGGCGGCGCCGCATTCATCGCCGATTCACTTGACCGTGGGTTTGCATCGGTGTTCGACGGGACGAGCACCTACAACATCACCGGCCAAACTCACCACAAAACGGTGCCGCAGATTGGGGCCTGGGCGCAAGCGGCCTATCCGAAAATGGTCGCGGCTGCAGGTCCGGGTAAAATATCGACCGTAACCATTATCCCCGGATATGACGACACAAACATCGGACGGCCGCCGCCCCGGCCGGTCACCGATCGCTGGGGCGGAGAGACTTACCGG
>JBJMQW010000487.1:0-3059 GCA_045802495.1 Allostellaceae bacterium
CTCGCTGGCGAAGCCTTTCACGCGCTGCCTCTTCGGGACCGGAAGGAACGCCTTCGCGAATTGCTCTCGGACGCGGGTTCGCCGCTGCACTTCAGCGATCACCAGATCGGCCGCGGACAGGTCTTTTATGACCATGCCTGCGCCCTGAAAGTGGAAGGGATCGTCTCAAAGCGGGTCGATGCGCCTTACGTGCCCGGCAATCGCGGGCACTGCACGTCATTCAGCATACCGATCGCAATTTGTCGTCGTCGCATACCCGTGGCACCCGCTTCACGGCCAACGCGTTCGCGTCTACGGCCGCCAGCGACGTGCCGGCCGTCAGATCCTGTACATCGAGGTGCAGCCAGGTCTTTCCCGAGAAATTCCAGCATGGATGTGCGATGCTGCGGTGTGCGCAACGATATCGTCGGGGCCGCCCAAGATTGCAGTCGCGGCCCTGACTGAACTGCGAGCGGTTCTCGACCTTTGTTCTACTGGGCGGCAGTCTGACCGATCATTGACCCCCGTGATGACGAAGGGGGGTTCAAATGAGACGTCACTCGATCAATCAACTCGTTCTCGATCTCGATCGCAGCGACACGACCATGTCGTCGGCACCGGCGCCAGACGGACTGCTGCCGGCGCTCGCCGAGCTGCTCCTCCAAGCTCTCGGCAAGCAAATCAAGGCGATCCCGACCCGACCGGAAACATGTGATGCCGCCGAAGATCACGTCTGATCATCTTGGGCGCGGCGCGGTGGTCTATATCCGCCAGTCTACCCCGGGGCAGGTCGCCGAACATACTGAGAGCCAGCGGCGGCAATACGCATTGGTCGAGGCGGCGCGAACGGTCGGATTCGCCTCGATCACCGTGATCGATGATGATCTCGGTCGCTCCGGATCCGGATTGGTCGAACGTCCCGGCTTTGAGAAGCTGGTTGCCTTGGTCTGCTCGGGTTCGGTTGGCGCGGTGTTTTGCCTGGAAGCTTCTCGCCTGGCGCGCAATGGGCGTGACTGGCACCACCTGATCGATCTTTGCGCCCTGGTGGGAGCGCTGGTGATCGACCCGGATGGGACGTACGATCCCCGCCTGGTCAATGACCGCCTCTTGCTCGGATTGAAGGGGACTATGTCCGAATATGAACTGAGCCTGCTGCGCCAGCGCGGGCTTGCGGCGCGGGATGCGAAGGCGCTGCGAGGCGAGCTGCAGTTCCGTCTTCCACCAGGTTATTGCTGGAACGAGATCGGGCAGATCGAGATGGACCCTGACGAGCGCGTCCGCGGCGTCATCCGACTGCTGTTCGACAAGTTCCAGGAGTTCGGCAGCGCTCGGCAGGTCGTACTCTGGGCACAGGATCAGGCGCTGCAACTACCAGTCATCCGACGCAATAACAGCAGCACGTGCAAAATCGAATGGCGCCCGACGGCCTACCATACAGTGCTGCAGATCCTCGGGCATCCGGTCTATGCCGGCGCCTATGTCTTCGGCCGCACAACCCAGCGCACTCGCATCGTCGACGGACGCGCCCGCAAGACCACTGGCCATACGAAGCCGATGACCGGATGGAGTGTCCTGCTGCGTGATCACCACCCCGGATACATCAGCTGGGAGCGGTACGAGGCAAACCAGAAGCTGATCTCCGAGAATGCCCATATGCTGCCCCGCACTGATCGTAAGTCGGCGCGTGGGGGGCGGGCGTTGCTGACGGGCTTGGTGCGCTGCGGCCGTTGCGGCCGGACCATGCGAGTGTTGTACGGGGCAAATTCGGGCCATGCCCACCGCTACCAGTGCCGGGGTGACGGTAGTCACGTCGTGGCGTTGCTTTGCATTGGCGTGGGAGGTGTCGGCATCGATCGCGCCGTGGCGGCGCAGATCGTCGAAGCCATCTCGGAACACGCCATCGAAGCCGCGATCCAGGCCGCCGACCAATCGGTGAAGACGGATTACGAGGTCCGGCAAGCTCTGTGCCGGGAACTCGAGGAAGCCCGCTACGACGCCTCCCTCGCCGCACGCCGCTACGAGGTTGTCGATCCGACCAAGCGGCTCGTCGCGCGCGAACTCGAGACGCGGTGGAACGCGGCGCTAGAATGCGTCGCCGGTCTCGAGGACCGCATCGCCCGGCACGATGACACTGTCGCGCGGCGCCCGAAGGTCGATCGCGCAGCGCTGATGGCGCTCGCCCACGACCTGCCTTTCACCTGGAACGCGCCAGGCACGGACGCCCGAACAAAGCAGCGCATTGCCCACATCCTAATCCGGGAAGTTGTACTCGACCGCGATGACTCGGCCAACCAAGCGATCGTGACGATCCACTGGAACGGCGGTCGTCATACCGAGCTGCGCGTCTCGCGCACCGGCGCTGGGCGCTACCCAGCGGATCGCCACCCCGGCCCGGTGGAGGTCATCCGCAAGCTCGGCGGTCAATGGCCGGATCGCGAGGTGGCGGTGACAATGAACCGGATGCGATGCAAACCCGCCGACGGGCAGGCCTGGACGACTGTCCGCGTGGGCGAGCTTCGAGAACGGCTCGGGATCGCACCCTTCGACCCGACGCTACCACGGGCCGAAACGATCAGCGCCGAGGAGGCCGCGACGCGGCTGGGCATCTGCGTCCGCTCGGTCCACAAGCTCATCCGCAGGGGCGTACTTCCCGCCACCCAGCTCATGCATTCAGCACCGTGGCAGATCCCCGTTGCGACGCTTGAAACCGAGGCCGTCAAGATAGGCATCCGCCAAGTCATCCATCGCCGGCCAAGATTTTATCGCCGCTTTCAACAGGATAAGACGCTTAAGCTTCCCGGATTCTGAACAGAAGGATGCACTATGTCACGTGGCTCGGCCTGTGGCTCAAGGTCAAGTGCCTGCACCGCGAGGAATTTGTGGTGGTCGGCTGGACCGATCCGGAAGGCTCCCGGCCGCGGCTCGGCGCATTGCTGCTCGCCTACTACGATCCAGACGGACGGCTGGTCTATGCCGGCCGCGCCGGCACCGGCATCAAGCAGGCGGAGCTGGAGCGGCTGTGGCGAAGGCTGCAACCGCTGGCCGTGTCCGAGATGCCGCTCGCGGTGCCGCCGCCGCGC
>JBJMQW010000488.1:0-3614 GCA_045802495.1 Allostellaceae bacterium
GAACGACCGCACTCGACTATTCTTGAGCCAGATCCTCGCCCATTGAGGACAAGAAGGCTGTCACGGTCAGGGTACGCCCGTTGCCCTCTTTGTCTGCTCAGCGCCGGTGGTGACCGTCCGCCCGATCGTCGAAACATCCTGGCCTGCGCGGGCGACGGTATTGCAGGCTGCGAGCAGCGAACCGACCCCTGACAGCGCAAAGATGGCGAGGAATATGCCGGGCACCCCGTAACCTCTCATCCGCGTCATCGGACACTCCTAAACCCGCAGTCGAACTCGACCAAGCAATCGCGGCGATGTCAATCGCGTTCCCGCCAATCGGTTGAGGATTGCTCGCCGATGACGGGTAGGAGGTCGGTCCTGCGAAGGGCCTCCCGCAAGGTCAATTTTCGGTCTGGGGATCTGTTTAATTGATCGCCCTCGATCAGCCCGATACCGTCGTGGACCCTATCGGGACGCCTGATCAGAGGAGGGGGACAATTGACACAAGAAGCCAATACGTCGCCGACCGCGCGGCTGATTGAACTGATGGATCATCTCGGCCTTACCAGTGCGTATTTCGGGACGCCGATCCCGCGGGACATCTCGGGACTGGCGGCGGAATATCCCGAAAGATTGGCGGGAATAGTCCTATGTGTGCCGAGCCGTCTCGACCCGGCGCCTTTCATCGACATCGCTGATCGGGTTCTGATGATCGCCGGAGAACGGGGCCCAGCCGCGGAAGGCACCGCAAGGGCCGCCCTTCGTTTACCAGAGGCGGAGCGAATAGTCCTCGCTCAGTACGATGCCCCCGGCAGCTGGGCCGACGCCGTCGCCGACCGCGCCGACGAGATCGTCGACAGCATGATCGCGTTCCTCGCGAACGCGGCGGCAAGCGGGCGCCGCTCGGGGACCCCCCGATCTGGTGCGGCGGAAGGCGCTGTCGCGGGCATATCGTACCGCATGGAGGGCTCGGGCCCCGCTTTACTCCTCCTTCCGTTTTTCCTTGCGCCGTCGCAATGGAACCCGGCAATCCCGCGGCTTGCGGAGCACTTCACCGTCGTGACGCTCGGCGGGCCGTATTTGGGCGGTGTCGCCTCGCTCGAAGACCGGGCGCAAATGCCAACCTATCGGGCGATGTTCCGGACCTTGATCGACATGATCGCGCCGCGGCCGGGCGAGACGATCCTGGAGGTCGGCTGCGGCGCCGGATCGCTGGTGCGCCAGTTGGCGCAGCAGGCCGGCACGGCCAATCCGATCACCGCGGTCGATGTGAACCCGTTCCTGCTGCGTGAGGCGGCGCAATTGGCCGAAGAGGATGGTCTTGCGGGCGCGATCGAATTCACGCTCGGCAACGCCGAAGCGTTGCCGTTCGAGGATGCATCCTTTGATTGCGTTTACTCGGTCACGGTGTTTGAGGAGTGCGATGCGGATCGGGCGATCGGCGAGACGATGCGCGTGCTGCGACCCGGAGGCCGCGTCGGGCTTGTCGTGCGAGCGCTCGACATGCCGCAGTGGTGGAACCTTACGTTACCGGAGGCGATCCTGCGCAAAGTCGAGGCGCCGCCGCATTCGGTCAGTCCCGCCGGCGTTGCCGACCACAGCCTCTATCGACGGATGCGGGAAGCAGGATTTACCGATCTCGTGTGCTTCCCGTCCTTGGTTACGCTCGACCGGCCCGAAGGGCCCATTTGGCGCAACCGGGAGGACCACATTCTGTCGCTATTGTCGCCGGAGGAGCTGCGCCTCTGGCATAGCGAGCGCAGCCGCGTGGCGGCCGAGGGCCTCCTCTTTATGGCCCATCCGCTGCATTGCGCCGTCGGCATCAAGCCGCGATAGAGGCGTGGGCGCCTCGCCTCACGCCGGTTTAATGGGCGCCCGCGGGAGTATTCCGCGCCGGCGCGGATCGTCGAAGGATATCCGGCGCCGCGCGTAAACGAGAAAGCCGGCGCGCTGATAGACGCTCAACGCCTTTGGATGATCGAAGGTCGAGGTGTGCAGCCAGAAACGATCGATGGATCTCGACCACGCCTGGTCGATTGCGGCCTGCAGCAAGTAGGGGCCGAGGCGGCGGCCGATGAAATCGGGAATGAGTCCGAAATAGCACAGCTTCGTCTCGCGCGGCGCCGCAACATCGAGCTCGAAAAAACCGGCGGGCACGCCGCGCACGTACAGGACAAAGATCTCGATTGTTTGCTGTCGGATGTGCGCAGCCAACGCCGCGTCGTCCATCACCCGCCGCTCGAACCACAGCCACGGTTCGCCGACCGTATCGTAGAGATAGCGATAGAAGGAGACTGTGCAGGCTTCGGCCCGCATCAGCGCGAGCTTCTCGAGCGGGGTAGGGACCCGCCGCCCTGCGGGGCGTGCGAGCATCTCCAGATAGGTGATGACGTCGTCGAGCATCGTCATGGCCGGGGCGGCGTAGGGCCAGTCTCGATCGGGGTATCGCCCGGCAAGCCCCATTCCGACCACGATCCGTCATAGATGGCGGCCCCCGGATGCCCGATCAGATGCAGGGCAAACGCGAGCGCACAGGCGGTCACACCCGAACCACAGCTGGTAACAATCGGACGATCGAGATCGACGCCGGCTTCACGGAACAGCTGGGCGAGAGCTTCGGCGCTGCGAAGCTGGTGCGTCTGCGGATCAGTGACCCGGTCGTAAGGGAGATTGCGGCTGCCCGGGATGTGGCCGCGGCGGAGCCCCGGCCTCGTTTCCTCGGCGACGCCGTCGTATCGGCCGGAGGCGCGCGCATCGACGACCTGCTCTCGCCGGGTCGCCAGATTATCGAGCAGCGCCCGCTTGTCTCGGATCAAGGACGCGTCGAACCGCGCCGTAAAATGGGAAAGGCGGGGACTGGGCACCGCGGTCTCGACCGGTCGACCCTCGGCTTTCCATTTGAGCAGACCGCCATCGAGGAGCGCGACGTTGTGGTGTCCGAAAAGACGCAGCATCCACCAGGCGCGCCCAGCCGAGGAAAGACCGGCGGTGTCGTACACGATTACCCGGTCGTCATCGCCGATGCCGAGCGCCTCCATCTTGCGGGCGAAGAGCTCGGGCGGCGGGACCATGTGCGGCAGGCTGGTGCCGGGCTCGGCGATATCGTCGATGTCGAAGAACACCGCACCGCGGATATGGCCCCGAACGTAGTCTTCCCGCGCGGTCGGCGTGATGCCGGGTAATTTAAATGAGGAATCGACGACGCGGATATGCGCGTCGCCAAGATGGGCGGCGAGCCATTCCGTGCTGACGAGGGCGTCGGGGTGGGCGTAAGGCATCTCATCCCTTCCTTCTCAGCCGGCGAAAGCGAGAATAACGCGACGGTTCTGCTTGCCTTTGTTTTCGATCTTCGTGACGGCAATCGGGCCGATCTCGGCTGTATTGCGTATGTGAGTGCCGCCGCAGGGCTGGAGGTCGACGCCCGATATTTCGATCAGCCTTACGCGTCCCGTGCCGCTTGGCGGCTTCACCGACATCGTGCGGACGAGGTCAGGCTGGGCGAGGAGCTCTTCATCGGTGATCCAGCGGGGGCCGACCGCGTGCGCCTCGCCGATCAGCGCGTTCAACCGGTCCGCGATGGCAGCTTTGTCGAGGCTCGACCCCGGCACGTCGAAATCGAGCCGGCCTCTGCC
>JBJMQW010000489.1:0-16786 GCA_045802495.1 Allostellaceae bacterium
GAGATCGACATGAGCGAGGCGATGCGCCTCCGCGAGCGCTACCGCGACACCTTCGAGAAGAAGCACGGGGTCCGGCTCGGCTTCATGTCGATCTTCGTCAAGGCCGCGATCGTCGCGCTCAAGGAGCTGCCGGCGGTCAACGCCGAAATCGACGGCGACGACATCATCTATAAGAACCATTACGACATCGGGGTCGCGGTCGGCACCGAGCAAGGCCTCGTCGTCCCGGTGGTGCGCGACGCCAACCGAATGAGCTTTGCCGAGATCGAAAAAAAGATCGCCGAATACGGCCGCAAGGCCCGCGACGGCAAATTGACGATCGCGGAGCTGTCCGGCGGCACCTTCACGATCTCGAATGGCGGCATCTATGGCTCGCTGATGTCGACACCGATCCTCAACCCGCCGCAATCCGGCATCCTCGGTATGCACAAGATCGAAAGGCGGCCGGTCGCGATCGGCGACAAAGTCGAGATTCGGCCGATGATGTACGTCGCACTCTCCTACGACCACCGCATCGTCGACGGCCGCGAGGCAGTCACATTCCTGGTTCGGATCAAGGAATGTGTCGAGGATCCATCCCGCATCTTGTTCGATACCTAGATGGGCTATTGACAGTCACTGAGGGCGGGTCATCGATAGGGCGGCACCAAGAAAATCCGATACTCTCCGGCGCGCATCCGCCGTTGCTTCGGTATCGTAGCCAAGGCGCATGCCGAGGACTGTGCGGTCCGGCAGCCGCATGTCGAAGGTGTGCGGAGCCCGCGGGTAGATAACGAGATCGAGCCTGGATAGCGCATCGCCAGGCTGCCGGTTCTTCATCGTTTCGCAATGTGCAGCCGGAGCAACGGTATCAGCTCGACCAATCAGCACCAGCAGCGGAGCGTAGAAGCGGCTATCGACGTCGCTCTGGCAACCGGGATAGAGCGCGACGCCGGCGGCAAAGGGTGCGGGGTGCTTCAACGTCGTCCGCAGTGCCGCGAGTACCGTCCGCCCGCCATTCGACATACCCATTACGGCGATCCGCTTAGCGTCGGCATAGGGTTGTCCGGCAAGCCACACCAGGACACTGTAGGCATCATCCGCGCGCCGTACGGCCCATGCGCCGACATTGCCGGTACACACCTGATCGATCCCGCGCGGGCTGAAGCTGTCAACTACGGCCGCGCCGATACCTCGCCCCCGGAACAGTTCGGCCCAAGGCTCCACCCAGTTGCGCCACATCGCCTCGTGATGAAGCCCGCCGCAGCCGTGCAGCAACACGACAAAGGGAAACGGCCCGGCACCTGCTGGCCGGTAGACGCGCACCGGCAGCGTGCCCTGAGCTGCCCGAACACCATTTTCCTCGGGCATACCCATCTGAAACATTTCGGTGTTCCCGGCGCGCCAGGGTGCCGATACCGACCCGTCCATCATCGACGCCACGGAGTTCGACGAGACGGCGCACGCGCAGATGAGTCCCAATCCGAGAAGCGGAAGCAGCCCTAGGCGCGATGTGTTGAAAAAAAGCCGGGCGGCCGCGCATCTCCGCGGCAGCTCTCGTCGAATGTCGCGGCCCGCGACGCGCCTTCGGTTCAGCATTCCGCGTACAATCGCCTCGCGCCGACAGGATCGTCCATAGCTGGCACTATTCAGCAATCCCGAATATCATTGTCCCATGCCCGATCGCTATGACGTCGTGATCATCGGGGCGGGGCCGGGCGGCTATGTTGCGGCAATCCGGGCCGCCCAGCTGGGGTTCAAGACGGCTTGCGTCGACAGCCGCGCCAGCCTCGGCGGGACCTGCCTCAACATCGGCTGCATTCCGTCGAAGGCGTTGTTGCAGTCTTCCGAGAAATTTGCCGAGGCCGGCCATGCACTGGCCGAACACGGGGTGGTGGTCGGCGACCTTTCGCTCGACCTCGGCGCGATGATGGCGCGCAAGGACAAGGTGGTCAGCACCTTGACCCGCGGGGTCGAGTTTCTGTTCCGCAAGAACAAGGTCGATTGGCTCAAGGGCAGGGCGCGCATTGCCGCGCCGGGAAAGGTCGCCGTGATTGGTTCTGACGGCGTCGGGGCGGAGGTCGAAGCCAATTCGATCATTATCGCGACCGGCTCGGAAAGCACGCCGCTTCCTGGCATCGACATCGACGAGCGGCGGATCGTTTCCTCGACCGGCGCTTTGTCGCTCGACCGGGTGCCCCGCCGCCTCGCTGTGATCGGCGGCGGTTATATCGGACTGGAGCTGGGATCCGTGTGGGCGCGGCTCGGAGCCAAGGTCACCGTCGTCGAGCTTCTCGACCACATCGTGCCGAACATGGATCGCGAGCTCGGCACGGCGCTGCAGCGCACCCTCGCCCGTTCGGGGATCGAATTCAAGCTGGGTGCCAAGCTTGCCGGTATTCACGAAGCAAACGACGGGCTCAGTCTGGATCTGGAGGGCCCAACGTCGGAAACCCTTGCAGTGGATGTCGTGCTGGTATCAGTAGGCCGCCGGCCCAACACCGAAGGGCTCGGCCTCGAAGCGCTGGGAGTTGGGCGCGACGGGCAAGGCCGGGTTGTCGTGGATGACGGCTTTGCCACCAATATCCCCGGCGTCTACGCGATCGGCGATGTGATCCGCGGGCCGATGCTGGCGCACAAGGCCGAGGAGGAAGGCATTGCGGTCGCCGAGCGGCTCGCCGGGCAGAAGCCGCATGTCGATTACGATGCGATCCCCGCGGTGATCTACACTTGGCCGGAGGTCGCCTCCGTCGGCAAAACCGAGGAAGAACTCACGGCCGCGGCGGTCTCCTACCGCGCCGGCAAATTCCCATTCACCGCAAATCCCCGCGCCCGGACCAACGGTTTCACCGAGGGTTTCGTCAAGATCCTGGTCGAAAGTGAGACCGACCGGGTGCTCGGCGTCCATATTATCGGCCCCGACGCCGGAACCCTGATTGCCGAAGCCGCTCTCGCCAGGGAATTCGGCGCCTCGGCCGAGGACATCGCACGCACCTGCCATGCCCACCCGACCTTGAGCGAGGCCGTCAAGGAGGCCGCCCTTGCGGTCGACGGGCGGGCGATTCACATTTGACGCACCGGCTGGACAGGGCCGTGCCGGACCCACAAGACTTGGACGGCTCAATTGATTAAGCAACTTAGATCAGATGAAGAAGGCCAGTATTACTGAAGTCAAAAACCGGCTTAATGCCCTGATCTCGGTCTGAAGGGTGGTTCGCCGGTTGTGATCGTCGACCCCGGGCTCCCGATTGCACGGCTCGAAACGGTGGCGAGCAGGCTTGGCTCATCCTGGGAGGGCTTTGCTGTAATCGAAATTGCCCTCTCAGATTGAAGGGCAACAGATCGCGCGGGTCACTGCGCGGAGCCGGCGGCGGTCTGGTACATTTCTCTCAGCGCGGCGTAGTGCGCGTCGTGGATCGCCGGCTCGAACAGCGACCACGGCGCTGCATTCTGTAAGGCCAGCGGAACTTCGGACGTGGTCAGCTTGCGAAAATTGACGTATTCGCTCGCCGCTTCGTCGAACCTTCCGGCGGCCGCGGCAATATCGATACGCCGCAGGCACAGCACCAAATCCTTGAGGGCGGCGCGCGCAATGCGGCGCTCTTGCCGTCCCCCGGAAACGACGGTGTCTTTGGGGGGTGGAAACGCTTCGGTTAGTTCGCGCACCTCGTTGCCGACCGTTTCCGTTGCGAGGGCAATAATCTCGGTATCACGAGCCGGGATCGCCGTGCTGAGAACACTGGCGAAATCCATGATTTCCGCGAGTCGGGGGAGGACGCTGTCGCGCTCGTAAGGATGCAGGCCGTCGCCGGCCGCCTGCAGATACGCCACCAGATCCGCCCGGTCCTCCGATGTCAGACCTAGCTGAAATACGCGGTCGAAATGCTCTACGACCCGCTCGTAGGTCGCGTACCGCCCGTCGTGAAAATAAGCCGCATTGAAATTGGCGTTGCGCAGAGTTGGCGTCTTATACAAGCCGCCGGAGCCGACATCGTGCTGCAGATGATCGACAAAGGCAGCGGAAGGAACGTGGCAAGCAGCGCAGCTGAGGCTTGGGTTATTGGGGAAACGGTTTGGTGAACATGCTTCGCCGCGGCGCGCGGCATCGCTGGTCTGCGCCGTCAGCCGCCCTGCCGGACCGAGGTTCGGATTGGGCAGGAAGTCGATATCCTGAATATAGACGACAAGGGCGTCGAGAATGGCGGCCGATGGCTCGGGCCCGGCAAATTCGTTGACGATGACGTTGCGAACAAAATCCCGCAATGACGCCATCCGCCCGTCATGCCCATAGGGCGCCAGAAACCGCGCGCCGCGGAGACTGGGAATCGTGACCGGGTCGAGCAGACGGTTATTGGCCTTGCCATTGAACAGCGCGCCGGTCGTGATGAAATTGCCGGGTCGGGTCGACAAGCCCGGAATGTAGAATTTCGGATTGGAGACGCCTTGGACGTGGCAGGTGCTGCAGCTCATCCCCGCCTGGCGCGCGGTGCCGCCCAGCAGCGCGGGCGAGCTGAAGGCCAGATCGCCCAAATTCACCAGATAGGATTTGCGGCCGCCCATGGCATCCGAGCGGAAGACTTCGTGCGGCCGGTCGAGAGCATCCTCGTTAAGTTCGGTTCCGATCGGCAACACCGTCTGATTGCCGTTGACCGGGAAGGCTGCGACGTGGGTCGCGGCTATGATGAAAAGCCAGCAAAGGAATGCCATTACCGGCCGCATTATTGCTGCACCAGGTCCTGCAGCAACGGGCGGGTGAGTCCGAGAAGGGGGGCTGCTGTCTGGAATTCGACGATCAGTTCCTCGCTCTCCGCGCGAAGCTTCCTCGTCTCGAGCCGGGAGATCGTGCTAACCTTCAGCAAGTCCTGCAATTCGCCGATTTTTGTTCGCAGCTCGGCGGCGAGCTTGGGATCGCGTGCTTCGATTTCGTCCGCGAAGACGATCCTGAAGACAGACTCGATGCCGTCGACATTGTTGCGCATATCGTCGAGCGAGGTCCCGCTGAAGCGGGATTCGCCGCCATCGGCCTTGCTCTCGCCGATTTCATAAGCAAGCTTGGCGGCTCCCTCGAGCAGACCCTGCGCGGTCAGTCGCGTGTCGCGGATCTTGCTGCGCAGGTCAGTCAGATGAAAAATCAGCGCGTCGGTCTCGGGTTGGGCGTCCAGCCGACCGGCTCCGAAGAGCTTGGCCTCGATCGCGTGAAATCCGGTAACGGCGTTCGGCCACGCGTCGATTTCGCGATCGAGCTCGGTAAAGCCGCTGGTGAAGACCTCGGCGCGCTCCCAGCCGACGCGCGAAGTGATCCACGCGCTTTGCGCCGCCTCGATGTCGGTTGCCAGCAGCGCCTCACGCATCGCCCGGGCGCCTGCAAGCGAACGTTCGATCTGCTCGGTCATTAACGGCCGATAGCGCTCTGCGGCGGAGTCCAGTGCTTCGCTTTGCGCCGGTCCCGCCAAGAGCCACGACCAGATGAGGGCCAGGCAGCAAAGGGACTGCGCGAGACGGCCATGCGTGACGGCGGCCATATGCTTCACTGAATGTAGTGGTGAGATGGTTATCGGTCTGAAATCGATCTGTTGTCCGACAGCCGCGCCTAGTCTTCAGAGTCATTCACACGATTCACCAGGCAACCAAGCACCTCGCTCAATCCCGCTTCACCGGCGAAAGCCGGTGCCCACGGCGGAAGTAGATCCCGGCTTTTGCCGGGACAGCGAGAAGGGGGGCGTCTGCTGAATCGTCTGAATGGTTCTGAGCACCAGGATCGCAAACGGGTGCCGGTTTAACCCCGGTCCTTTGCAGAATTATGACACTGGCGACGGCCCAGAAGTGATCGCGTCGACCGCTTGGCAATCTCTCAGAACCGCAACAATTCTGCAAAAAAAGTGTCACCTGCCCTGGATAATTCTTCTCGGCACGTCCCAAACGGGGGTGATCTGCCAACCAGGACGCAAAGGAAGGAACAGCGGGAAAAACATAATTGCCGCAGGGGCGCCCCTCTCGGCGGAGTGGCCATGTGCGCTCTCGTCATAAGCGCATTTCTGACGGAAGCTCTCGCCGACGACAAGAAAACGGCAACTCCAATCAAGCATCTTGTCATCATTTACGGCGAGAATGACAGTTTCGATCATTATTTTGCAACATACCCGTTCGCCCTCAACCCTCCGAACGAGCAGCCACAATTCTATCCACGCGACGATACGCCTTCGATAAACGGGCTTTCCGGCGGCCTCCTTACGGAAAATCCGAATTTGTTCAATCCCGTAAGGCTCGGGTGCGCGGACGCTTTTACCTGTTCCTTTAACCACGACTACACCGCCGAACAAAAGGCTGTGAATGGCGGATTGCTGGACAAATTCGTGCAGGCGACGTCCAGGACCGGCACTGGTTGCGCCACGGACGGTTCCACCGTCATGGGCTATTATGACGGCAATACTGTAACTGCATTGTGGACCTATGCGCAGCACTACGCGATGAACGATAATTCGTTCGGCACCAATTTTGGTCCATCGACTGTCGGCGCGCTCAACTTGATCTCCGGCCAGACCGGCGGCGGGCAACTGGCCCTGACCTTTGCGATGGGCCAGGTAGCGACTTCTTCACCGGTTACCGTAACCGGCGATCCCGATCCTGCGCTCGACGACTGCGGCGCCGATGCTGGCGGCACGGCCACCGGCAAGGGAACGGTGCAGATGACCAGCCGGAACCTCGGCGATTTGCTCAATCTAAAGGGCGTCACCTGGGGCTGGTTCGAAGGCGGCTTCGCCGCCAGCTCGCCGGCGACAGTAAACTCCGACGGCTCGACCGCAACACCGGCGGTATGCGCGTCGGCCCATATACAGCATCAATACGGCGACCCACCCGTTCTCGTCGTTCCGAACCCGACAATCAATCCGGGCGCGGACATTCATACATCGGGGGTCGACTACTCACCGCATCACCAACCGTTCCAATATTATCCGTCAACTCGCAACCAACATCACATCAAGCCCGCTTCGGTTGGCGAAATCGGTCATAATGGCCCGGCGAACCATCAATACGACCTAAGGGACTTCTTCGCGGCGCTCGCCACCCACAACCTGCCTTCGGTGTCCTATCTAAAGGCAGCGAGATATCAGGACGCCCATCCCAGCAATTCAGATCCTTTGCTGGAGCAGGTCTTTATTGTGCAGGTGATCAACGCGCTGCAGCGATCCCCGGAATGGGCAGAGACGGCGGTCTTTATCCAATATGACGACTCCGACGGCTGGTACGATCACGTAACCGGCCCGATCATGAACGCGTCAGCCAGCAAGGCAGGTCAGGATGATGCCGCCACCAATGCCAATGACTCGTTGGTTCCAGCGCTGCCGCTCTCGACGTCGACCACTCCCGCCGCGCCCGACAGCATCCAGACTTCCGGCGTCTGCGGCACGCCCGGGGCAGGCACGATTGCAGCACGGTGCGGGTACGGCCCGAGACTTCCTTTTCTGGTGATCTCGCCTTGGGCGAAAGCGAATTTTATCGATCACACCTTGACGGACCAAACATCGAGCCTGCGCTTCATCGAGGAAAATTGGGGTCTGGAGCACATCGACGAAGTCGAGCAACCTCCTGGTCAGGGCTCGTTCGACCGGTTGGCGGGTTCGGTGCTGAACATGTTTGATTTTGACAGTAAACCCGATTTGCGTCGACTGATCCTCGACCCGCTCACCGGGCAAGTCGTCGCGGCGAAATGACCTGTCATGCAGGGCTCCGGCAACGGGGCCCTGCACTGCCGATGGCCCAAAAGACACAACCAGTGGTTCAGATAAATCTTTAATCAAAATTACATCAATCTGACATCATCGGTCGGCGAAACTTGCGGTTGCCGCGAGAGGCCGCTCCTTTTTTTGGGCTCCGCGGCCGTCACCCCGATCGCCATTGGAGGAATGCACCGCATGAGCCCATCTCGCAGTGCCGCTTTTGCCGCGGCACTACTCGTAAGCGTCAGCCCTCTCGCGGCGCTGGCGCAAACGAGCCAGGCAACATCGTCACCCATCGAACATGTCATCGTCATTGTCGGCGAGAACCATACATTCGACAACGTGTTTGGAGGCTACCGTCCTCGCGCTGGGCAAACCGTTTGGAACCTGCTTTCCCAGGACATTATTGACGAGGATGGCAGTCCCGGCCGCAATTTCCGGCTTGCAGCTCAAAGAAAAAGCCGACCCCGGCGGCAACTACACGCTGGATCCCGCCCGGAAGGGTCTCTACACCAAGTTGCCACAGCCCGACACGACATACGCCACCGGCCAGCCAGGCAACAGCCCCGATCCTCGCTTTCCTACCGATCTGGCCAACGGGCCATTCCAGATCTCGCGCTACGCGGCTTATAGCGATTTTCCCGGCGATCCAGTGCACCGCTTTTTTCAGATGTGGCAGCAGGTCGGCAACAAGAATGCAAAAGACTTGTTTGTTTGGGTTGCCGAAACAGCTGGTACAGGTAATCACAACGGCGCCACAGGCACCACGCCCGAGGACACGCATCAGGGCGGTCTGGCAATGGGCTTCTTCAACATGAACACTGGAGACGCCCCGTTCTTCAAGCAGATGGCTGATTACTACGCGATCAGCGACAATTATCACCAAGCCATTATGGGTGGAACCGGAGCCAATTTTCAGGCGCTGGTCACGGCCGACACCGCCTTTTACAGCGTGAATGGTCAACCGGCGATTCCACCAACCAATTTCGATTTCCAGGGCGTCGCCACCAACCAGGTGGAAAATCCCAATCCACAATCCGGTCTTTCCAATCCCAACTGGTATACTGAGGATGGCTATAGTGGAGGTTCTTATGTAAACTGCTCAGATCAGAACCAACCGGGGGTCAAACCAATCCTGGATTATTTGACACTCCTGCATGTCAAACCAAATTGCGCGAACAACACCTACTATCTCGTCAATAACTATAATCTCGGATATAGGCCCGACGGTACGCTCCGGCCTTCGGATCCATCACAGGGATTTTTCACGCTGCCGCCGCAGCCGCCAACGCTGCCGACGATCCCCGATGGGCTGGCGGCTAAGGGCGTTTCCTGGAAATACTATTCCGGGGGGCGAGGCGACGGTACCACTACTACAGCCGATTATTGCGGGATTTGCGATCCGCTGACCGGCTTCACCAGTATCATGACCACGCCTCTCAAGCAGAATCTGCAAGATATCAGTAATCTCTACGCCGATATCGCGGCAGGAACGATGCCCTCAGTGGCCTTTGTCCGCCCGCTCGAGCAATTGGCTGGCCACCCGGCGAACGCTGTGCTGGCACTCTATGAAAACTTCACCGCCAATCTCGTGAATTTGGTGCACGATCGTCAGGATCTTTGGGAAAAGACTGCGATCCTGATCACCTACGACGACGGCGGCGGTTATTACGATTCCGGATATATCCAGCCGGTCGATTTCTTTGGTGATGGTACGCGCATTCCTCTCATTGCCGTGTCGCCCTATGCAAAGAAAGGGTTCGTCGATCACACCTATTATGATCATGCCTCAGTAATCAAATTCATCGAATGGAATTGGGGCGTGCCGAAACTGTCCGCGCGCAGTCGCGACAACTTGCCGAACCCGGTCCAGCCTGCAGGTACGTACGTCCCAGTCAATGGCCCAGCGGTCGGCGACCTCAGAAACCTGTTCAATTTCGCGAGACTGCGTCCCAATGCGCCGTCCATCAACCCTAAGGTCTCCGACCTCGACCAGGACGAATAAGACGAATAAGAGGCCGGCGAACCCAGACCTCGCGAGGTAAATCGGCTGGCAACCGCCGCCTCGCGCGGGAGACGGCGGTCGTCTTAACGGCCAGCAGCGCCAAGGTTCCGGCGATATTGGCGCAAGTGGACGAGAAACACCGAAACCAGCTGCTCGCAGCCTTCCTGATCGGCCTGATCGAAGCGGCCGACAAGCGGGCTGTCTAGGTCGAGCACGCCTGAGACGGCACCCGCCTCGATCAACGGCACGACGAGCTCCGAACGGGAGGCCGGATCGCAGGCAATATGTCCCGGAAAATGGTGCACATCCGGGACGCGCACGATTTCGGCGCGCGCTGCGGCCGTGCCGCACACGCCCTGCCCGACCGGAATGCGGACGCAGGCGGGCTTGCCCTGA
Source organism: Allostellaceae bacterium (assembly GCA_045802495.1). Classification (GTDB taxonomy): domain Bacteria; phylum Pseudomonadota; class Alphaproteobacteria; order ATCC43930; family CGMCC-115725; genus AP-15. Next base: position 10,099 of record JBJMQW010000489.1, read on the forward strand.
AAGGGACCCAATACCAGCTCCTCACCTTGGCGAAAGTAGAACCCGGCCCAGTTGAGATCTGGAAGACCGTAATAGATCAGCGCGGCCATGTTCGCGGCATTGGCCGTTCGGTCCGATTCTCCGGCGAGCAACGCTGACAGCTGCGTCGCCAATTCGCGATAACGCTCCGATTTGCTTGAGTTCATTTCGGTTCCATGAGCCGGGCGCGAATGCTGGCCTGGGAAAAGCGGTACCTATATCATTGCTGCGTCGCCATCAAATGCGGCTTGTAATGCTGCTGGGTCTTCATATTCGCGATGTCGTCCTAATCGACCGCCTCGACCTCGCCTTTCGCCCCGGGTTGTGCGTGTTGACCGGCGAGACGGGCGCCGGCAAGTCGATCCTCCTCGACGCGCTCGGCTTGGCGTTGGGTAAGCGGGCAGAGGCCGGGCTCGTCCGGACCGGGGCAAAACAGGCCGCGGTATCGGCCGAATTCGCGGTCCGGCGCAACCATCCGGCGCATGCGATCCTGCGCGGGGCCGGCCTCGACGGCGACGGCGAGGCGATCGTGCTGCGCCGGCTTGTAGGCGCTGACGGCCGCAGCCGCGGCTTTGTCAACGACGAGCCGGCGAGTGTCGGGCTGTTGAGGGAACTCGGCGACAGCCTCGTCGAGATCCAGGGCCAGTTCGAGCAGCATGGTCTCCTCGATCCCGCCAACCACCGCACGATCCTCGACGCCTTTGCCGAGCTTGCGACTAACACAACCACACTCGCCCGGGCTTGCCTCGATTGGCGAGAGGCGCAGCGGCGGGAGGAGGAAGCGGCGCGCCTGTCAGCCGCAAACCGAGAAGAGGAGGGCTTGCTGCGGCATCACCTCGCCGAACTCGATTCGCTGGCGCCCGAGGAGGGTGAAGAGGATATCCTCGCCAGCCGGCGCAGCTTGCTTCAGAGCGCCGAACGTCTGGCCGAGACGCTAACCGAGGCGATCGGCGAACTCGACGGCAAGGCAGGCGCTCAGGCGGCTCTCGCCCGTGCGGCGCGCCGGCTCGAGCGTGCCCGTGAGCGGGCCCAGGGATTTCTCGATTCGGCGCTCGCAGCAACGGAACGGGCGGCTTCGGAGACTGCCGAAGCACTGGCCGAGCTGGAGGGAACGGCACGACAGCTCGATCTCGACCCGCGAGAGCTCGATAAAGTCGAAGAGCGGCTCTTTGCGTTGCGCGCGGCTGCCCGCAAGCACCAGGTGACGGTTGCCGACCTGCCCGGCTTGCGCGAACGGATCGCAGCCCGGGTCGCCGAATTCGAAACCGGAGCCGAGGATGCCGATCGCCTCGTCCTGGCTACCGCCGCAGCGCGTGCAGCATACATTTCAGCAGCCGAGATAGTGTCGCGCGGGCGGGCCAGCGCGGCCGCTCGGCTCGATGCGGGGGTAGCGGCCGAGCTCAAGCCCTTGCGGCTCGACAAGGCGCGGTTCCGAACCGTGCTGACGCCGCTCTCAGAGGCGGATTGGGGCGAGCATGGCTGTGAGCGGGTGCATTTCGAGGTCGCAACCAACCCCGGCGCGAGTTTCGGGCCATTGGCTCGGATCGCTTCGGGCGGCGAGCTGTCGCGCTTCATGCTGGCGCTGAAACTGGTTCTCGCCGGCACCTCCTCGATACCGACCTTGATCTTCGACGAGGTCGACAGCGGGATCGGCGGCGCCGTCGCAGCGGCGGTCGGCGAGCGGCTGCAGCGACTGGGCACGGATCTGCAGGTTCTTGTCGTAACACATTCACCGCAGGTGGCGGCCCGCGGGGCACATCACTGGCGGGTCGCCAAAAGTCTCGCCGCGCAGGAAACCGTCACCCGCGTCGAGGAACTGGATGACGACACACGGCAAGAGGAAATCGCCCGCATGCTGTCCGGCCGCCATGTCACTGCCGAGGCGCGCGCCGCGGCGGCCAGCCTGATCGCCGGAGGCCGGGTGTGAGCGCCTCGACGCCGCAGCATGGCGGCGAGCCCGTGATGCGGCCGACCGATTCCCTGACCGAGGAGGAAGCCGAGGCCGAGCTCGCCTCGCTGGCCGAGCAGATCGCTCACCACGATCGGCTTTATCACACCGACGCGGCGCCCGAGATCTCGGATGCGGAATACGACGAGCTGCGCCGCCGCAATACCGCGATTGAGGCTCAGTTCCCGGAGCTGATCCGCGCCGACAGCCCGACCCGCCGGGTCGGCGCGGCGCCCGCCTCCGGTTTTGCCAAGGTGACCCACGCGCGGCCGATGCTGTCGCTGGAAAATGCGTTCGAAGAATCCGATGTCCGCGAATTCTTTGCCGGCGTCAGGAATTTCTTCCGGCGAACCGCCACCGAAACGCTGGTGTCGGAGGACCGGATCGAGCTGATTGCCGAGCCCAAGATCGACGGGCTGTCCATGGCGCTCACCTACCGGAACGGCCGTCTCGTCTTGGGAGCAACGCGCGGCGACGGCACCACGGGCGAAAACGTGACGACAAACATTCGCACGTTACGCACCGTGCCGGATACGCTGAAAGGCGAGGGCTGGCCAGATCTGATCGAGGTTCGCGGCGAAGTCTACCTGGAGCGCGCCGGCTTCTTCGCGCTGAACGAGGAGCGCGCCGCGGAGGGAGAATCCGTCTTCGCCAATCCGCGTAACGCCGCGGCGGGCTCATTGCGCCAGCTCGATTCCTCGATCACCGCGCGGCGACCGCTGAAATTCTTTGCTTATGCCTGGGGCGAAGCCAGCGCGCCGTTTGCCCGCACCCACGACGAGGCGCTGTCGCATTTCCGTCGGTGGGGGTTCACCGTCAACGAACGCTCGCGGCTGTGCCGGGGGGTTGACGAGGCGCTCGCTTACTATCGCGAAATCGCGAGCGAGCGCGCGGATTTGCCCTACGACATCGACGGCGTCGTCTACAAAGTCAACGATCTCGGGCTGCAGGAGCGGCTCGGGATGGTCAGCCGGGCCCCCCGCTGGGCGGTCGCGCAGAAATTCCCGGCGCAACAGGCGCAGACGGTGCTGCGCGACATTTCGATCCAGGTCGGCCGCCGGGGCTCGCTGACGCCGGTGGCGATGCTCGAGCCGATCACGGTCGGCGGTGTCGTCGTGCAGCGCGCGACGTTGCACAACGAAGACGAGATCCAGCGCAAGGATGTCCGCATCGGCGACACCGTCGTCGTTCAACGCGCCGGAGATGTCATCCCGCAGATCGTCTCGGTGGTGGCCGATCGCCGCCCAAAGGGCACCGTGCCCTATCAATTCCCCGACCACTGCCCGATCTGCGGCAGCCTCGCGGTGCGCGAGCCGGGTCAGGTCGCTCGGCGCTGCACCGGGGGGCTGATCTGCGCCGCCCAGGCGGTCGAGCGGCTGCGGCATTTTGTATCCCGCGATTGCTTCGATGTAGAGGGGATGGGCGAGAAGCACATTACCGCCTTTTGGCAGGATGGCTTGGTCCGGCAGCCGGCCGACATCTTCCGGCTCGACCCCGATGTGATTGCCAAGCGCGAAGGCTGGGGCGGGCTCAGCGCCCGCAACCTGATGGCCGCGATCGACGAGCGCCGGCGCATCGCCTTTGACCGCTTCATCAATGCGCTCGGCATCCCGCAGGTCGGCCAGGCGACGGCGAGGCTGCTCGCGCGCCACTACCGGTCGCTTGCGTCATGGCGGCGCGAGATGGAGGCGGCCCAAGACCCCGACGGCGAAGCCCGCGCCGCGCTCCTCGATATCCACGGCATCGGCGAGGACATGGCAGCGGATATCCTCGGCTTTTTCGCCGAGCCCCATAACCGCGCTGTACTCGACGATCTCGCTCGCGAGGTAACGGTTCTCGACTATGCGGCGCCTGCCCAGCGCACCGCCTCGCCGCTTGCCGGCAAGACGATCGTCTTCACCGGCAGCCTGGAAGCGATGAGCCGGTCCGAGGCCAAGGCGCGTGCCGAGGCGCTCGGCGCCAATGTCACCGGCTCGGTCTCGGCCAAGACGGATTATGTCGTCGCCGGGGTGGATCCCGGCTCCAAGGCGACAAAAGCGGCTGCGCTCGGCGTCAAGCTGCTCGATGAGGCCGAGTGGCTCGCACTCGCCGGTGACACGACCGGATGACGGCTGGCGGTGTTCGATAAGATTGATGGCGGCCGTTTAGAGCCGGTGTTCGGCCAGGCCCCGACTGCCCGGAGGGGGCAAGGTGCGACTCCCCCTTTAGTCACACCAGCGGACAGGCCGAGCTGGATGGCTGCGATGCGTCCCTCAAGACGGCAGCCCTGTCCTGAGGAGCCGCCGCAGGCAACGTCGCGAAGGGGCAACCACCTCAGGATGGGGGGATTTCTTCGCGCCAGGGCATTCGGCCATGCCGGGGAGCGCCGAAAGGGCGCGTCTCGAAGCATGCACGACCGCGATGCAGTCCTCTTCGCCGGCCCGGAGATCGTTGCCGATGAACCGCTAGGTCCCAGCCTTCGGGACGGCAATGAAGGGTCGTGGTGGATCAGGCTGCGCGGGCCGGTCGGCTCGCTCGTCCTGCATCTGCTGCCTTTGCTGCTGCTGATCGGTTGGCCAATGCGGCAGCCGGCCGAAATCGCGCCGATCCCGGTGCAGCTCGTCATCGAGGCGCCGCCAAAGGCGACGCCGGCGCCGGCCCAACCGCCGCCGAAACCAACTCAGCCGCCACCGCGCGGTCGCTTGGCATCGGAGGATCTCGGCGAACCCGAAGCCAAAGAGCTCGATAAGCCAAAGGGCGACGCGCCGACCGCGGACAAATCAGCCAAGACCGAAAAGCCGCCTATCGATACCAAGCCGCCAGACAAGCCGCAGCAGACCGCAGCGGTCGCACCCTCGCGGCTGACCCCGGCGAAGCCCGATGCACCCAAGTCCGAGGCTCTTCCGAAGCCCACGCCCAAGCCGACCCCCGCGGCTCGCCCGGCGCCGCGGCGGGTCGAGGATCCGGGGAATTTGGCGCCGCGTCGGGCAAGGTTTCCGGGACCGGCGGCGACCCGCGACGAATATCTGGCTTACATGCATTCAATGATCCGACAGCATTACAATCTGTTGTCCTTGGCCACTCTGGGAAACCGGCGCGGCATGACCGTCATCGAATTTGTCGTCCTCGATGACGGGAAGATCGCGCTGATGAAGGTGCGACGCAGCTCCGGCTATCCGGACATCGACAACAGGGTCGTGGAAATGATCGCCGCCGTCGGCCGTTTCCCGCCGCTGCCGCAATGGTTTCAGGGCATCGCGATGCCCTTCGAGTTCGGCTTCCCGTTCCCCGAAGCCCTGCGGGAGTAAAAGTGCCGTGACAATCCCGGTCGACCCGATCGTCACATCGGTCATCCAGCATCGCCTCTTGGCAATCGTCGAAGAGATGGGCGAGGCGATGCTGCGCACCTCCTATTCGCAGATCCTCAATTCGAGCCGCGACTTCTCGACCGCGATCTGCGACCTCGACGGCCGGCTGATCGCGCAGGCCGAGCACGTGCCGATCCATGTCGGGGCACTGCCTTTTGCGGCGAAGGCGATGACAGAGTTCTTCGGAGAGGACATCCACAAGGGCGATGTCTTCCTGCTGAACGACCCCTATCACGGCGGCAACCATTTGCCTGACCTGACCGCCTTTGTGCCCGTCTTTGAGGGTGCCGAGGGAGATGGGCGGCCGCGCTTCTGGTCGATCAACCGCGCCCATCAGAGCGATATCGGCGGCGCGACGCACGGCGCCTACAATGCCGCGGCGACGGACATCTGGCAGGAAGGCATCCGCATCACGCCGCTCAGGCTCTACGACCGCGGCGAAGTGCGCCGCGACCTCCTCGAAATGATCGCCACCAATGTGCGGCACCCCCGCGACTTCCGCGGCGATCTGGCCGCGATGATCGGCTCGGCGCATGTCGGGGAGCGCCGGCTCTTGGCGCTTGCCGAGGAGTTCGGCTGGCCGGTTACGGATGCGGCGATCGCGGCGGTGCTCGACGGCGCCGAACGCCGGACGCGGGCGGTGATCGCCGAATGGACAGACGGCGTCTACCAAGGCGAGGCGCTGCTCGACGATGACGGCCGCGGCAACGACGATATTTACATCCGCGCCACGGTCACAAAGCGCGGCAGCGACCTCGTCATCGATCTTTCCGACTCGCATGAGCAGGTCGCGAGCTTTGTCAACTCTTCTTACCCCAACACCTACTCTTCGGTTGTCGTAGCGCTGTCCTATCTGATCGACCCCGACACGCCGAAGAATGACGGCACCTTTCGCCCGATCACCCTCATCGCGAAGCCCGGTACCGTCGTCTGGGCAAACCCCGGCGCGCCGGTCACCCTGGCGACGAACCATTGCGCCCAGGAGATCCTCGAAGCGATCATCAAGGCGCTGGCGCCGGCTTGTCCCGACCGCGCGATGGCGGGCTGGGGCCGCCGCTTTCGCATCGCGATCCAGGGGGAGGATCCCCGCTCGGGCAAGCCGTTCATCTGGCATTTTTCCAGGCACGGCCCGGCGGCGGCGCGTCACCGGCGGGAGACGGGTGGCCGGGCGCCGGCGAATGGCAAGCGGCCGGCGGCATCAAATTCGGCAGCCTCGAAGTCACCGAAGCGCGGTTTCCGCTGTTCTTCCGGCGTCACGAATTTCGCGCCGATTCCGGCGGTGACGGCAAATATCGTGGCGGGTCGGGCGGGGTCGTCGAGATGGTCGTCGAAACCGCCAAGCCAGCCATCGGCAATACCGCCGGTGACGGGGTCC
>JBJMQW010000490.1:0-3975 GCA_045802495.1 Allostellaceae bacterium
AGGCACCGCCAGACGAAAGGGGCGGAAACAGACATGCCCGGCCTACCGCCACCGCGCCACATCCCGACTCTACCCACCTGAGACCCTCAGGTTGGTCCTCGGGAACGACCGGAATGGGGGCAGGAAGAGCCGTTCCGAATGCCAAGCTGAGTGACCGAGAAGGGTCGACTGCGGTCCATCCCATATTGTGCGGAAATCGGCCGCAACGGTGAAGGTTTCGGATGCCGGCCCGTCGTAGCTATCCGCGAGCGCTCGGAGGGCCAGCGTCCGAAAGCCTCCCAGGAAGGAACCCGCGGGCCGCCGGGCTTGGCGGTTGACCACTATGGGGATTTAACGTTGCGGCGGCGTGGGTGGGAGATGCACTGACTACCGTGGGCGGCGGCAGAAGGACGATCGCAGTAGCGATTTTGTCGCTTGGGCGGTGGTTGAGGGGCGATTTTGGCCTGACCGACGATGCGGCATGTGCCTTTGGAGACGGTGGGGCGACAGCAGTGCAGCGCCGGAAGCGTGGTTCCCCGGCCGGTGGTATGTGGGGTGAGGCGGTGATGGGCGTCATGACATCGCAGTGCCGCTGCTGGCTTGGGGTGACGGCGGAGCGCGAGGTTCGCCTCCGCGCCCGAAGCTTTCGACAATGATCATGCGGCCGCCGCAGGAGGGGCATGGCGGGCGATCGTCGGCTGCAGCGGCCACGTCCGCGATCTCATGCTCCGCAGATGGGTCGATCGACGACACGGGCGCGGCGATCAGTTCTTTGGCGCGAGCGATGTTCGCCTTGCAGGTGGCGCTGGCGAGCAATCCGTAGTGGCGGATGCGGTGGAAGTCCTTGGGCAGAACGTGGAGGAGGAAGCGCCTGATGAATTCATCGGGCGCCAGCGTCATCGTGCAAAACCGCTCTCGCCGGTTGCGGCGATAATCCTTGTAGCGGAAGGTTATGCCACGCTCATCGAGAGCGAGGAGGCGACTGTTCGATATGGCGACGCGGTGGGTGTAGCGGGCGAGATAGGCGAGCACCGCCTCGGGCCCGGTGAAGGGCGGCTTGGCGTAGACGAACCAGTTCTTTCTCCTTAATGGCGCGAGGTGCGCGACAAAGGCTTCCCGGCGACGCAGGCCTTCAATCTCTCCATAGAACACCAGCCGGCCCTCTGCCTGGGCGTGGGCGAGCCGCGCTAAGAAGAGCCGCCGGAACAGCCGGGACAATACGCGCACTGGCAAGAGGAAACCGGGTTTGCAGCGCACCCAGTGCATGCCATCGAGCGATATCCCGCCGCCCGGCACGATCATATGGACATGCGGATGATGGGTCATTGCTGAGCCCCAGGTATGCAGCACGGCGGTGGCACCGATTCGGGCACCGAGGTGCTTGGGGTCGGCGGCGATGGTGAGCAGTGTCTCGGCCGCCGTGCGGAATAGCAGATCGTACACCACTGCCTTGTTCTGGAAGGCGATTGGGGCGATCTCGGCCGGTAGCGTGAAGACCAGGTGGAAGTAGCCGACCGGCAGCAGGTCGGCTTCGCGGGCGGCAAGCCAGTCTTTCGCCGCCGCGCCCTGGCACTTGGGACAATGGCGGTTGCGGCAGGAGTTATAGGCAATCCGGCTGTGGCCGCAATCCTCGCAGCGCTCGACATGGCCACCGAGGACCGCCGTGCGGCAGCTCTCGATCGCCGACATCGCCTTCAGCTGGCCGAGGCTCACACGCCCGGCATTGGCCTTGCGCCAGGCGGCGCCATGGCGATGGAAGATGTCTGCGACCTCCAGCCCGGGGCGGCGCACCGCCGCCAGCTACACTCCCGCTATCGGTCTTCCTTCCGTCAGGGGCGCGAGCCGGTCGAGCGGGCTGGTCACGGTGCGGATCGTGGTGTTGGCGACGCGGGTGTAAAGGGCCGTGGTGTCGAGCTTGGAATGGCCGAGCAGCACCTGGATGACGCGGATGTCGGTGTCCTGTTCTAGCAGATGCGTGGCGAAGCTGTGCCGCAGCGTGTGCGGCGACACGCGCTTCTTGATCCCGGCGGCCTCGGCGGCGGCATGGACGGCGCGGTTGAGCTGGCGGGTCGAGAGTGGCTCGACCGGATTGCGGCCCGGAAACAGCCAGCCCCGCGGCAGCAATACGCCCAGGCGCCGACCCTCCCGCCACCAGGCGCGCAGCAGCTCGAGCAGCTGCGGCGACAGCATGGCGTGGCGGTCCTTGCGGCCCTTACCTTGCTCGACCCGCAGTAGCATGCGCTCGGAATCGATGTCGCCGGCCTTGAGCGCGACGACCTCGGAGACGCGCAGCCCGGCGCCGTAGGCGGTGGCAAATGCCGCCCTGTACTTCGGCCCCGGCGCTGCCTGCAGCAGCAGCGTGACCTCGTCGACGCTCAGTACAGCCGGCAGCCGCCGCGGTTCGCGCACAATCGTCAGTCGCCGGGCCAGCTCCGGGCGGTCAAGCGTCACGGTGAAGAAGAAGCGCAGTGCTGCGACCGCACTGTTGATGCTTGGCGGCCGCACACCGGTCTGCGTCTGGTGTAGCTGAAAGCGGCGCAGATCCTCCGCCGTCGCCGTGTCGGGAGACCGGCCGACAAAGGCCGCGAACGCGCGCACGTTGCGAATGTAGTCGTTGCGCGTCTTCTCGCTGAAGCCGCGCACCCTCATGTCCTCAATCATGCGCGCCCGCAGCGCGCTGACGGGCCGGTCGGAAGGATGGGAGGTCATCGGGGGCTCCTCTCTCAAGCCGAAGGTTGCTGGACCTTCGATGCTCGGGATCGGATGCCCCGGCAGTCACGCCTTACCGCTTACCCCGACCAAAACGCACGGACCGTGACGCGCCACCTCCCGCGAGAGCGGGTTCGTTCTTGGGTGGACAGCGGTCCTTCGCCTCGACCCATCGGGGTGGGGAGTTGCCCCGATAACGGTCATTGGTCCATTGCAGATGTCAACACTGCGGCCGATGGGACCACACCCGTACGGCAATTTTCGCTATCTATCACCTGCCACGCGGCTGAAAGTGCCGCGGCGTAGGCGAAGAACTCAGTTCGCAATTAATTCGCCGATGGAGGAGGCCGGATTCGAACCGTCGGTCCCCAGACGGAATTTTATTGCCTCGGAACCTGGAGATGAGGATCGGCCCACAGCCAGGTCAAGAGTTCGAAGCCGCTCCCTCGCGCCGAAACCATCGGCCAATCCGGTCGTTGATAGGCCAACCGCGACGGCATTGCCTTCGGCTTTGCGACGCCGCGAGGCGGGAGTTGCGAGATGCGATGGATCGCTGCGGCCACGATAGGCCTCATTCTGTTTTCGGCTGTTTGGGTTCATGCTCAACCGGCGCAGGTGGCCACCCAGGCCGGGCCGGTTATCGTAGAAAATGTGGCGATCGGTTTGGTCCACCCCTGGGGTATGGATTTCCTTCCCGATGGCCGCCTACTTGTGACCGAGCGGCCCGGACGGCTGCGCATCCTGCAGCGGGATGGGCGGCTATCCCAACCGCTGGCGGGCACGCCCGAGGTGTTTGCCCGCGGGCAGGGAGGCATGCTCGACGTCGCGGTCGATCCGGAATTCGCGAATAATCGCCTCGTTTATTTGTCGTTTTCCGAGCCGGGCAGCGGGGGCGCATCAACGGAACTTGGGCGCGGACGGCTGGCCGGCGACCGCATAGAGGGCTTTCAGGTCATCTTCCGCCAGGAGCCGAAAGTGTCCGGGCCCAACCACTTCGGCAGCCGGATTGTCTTCGCGCCGGATGGAAAGCTGTTTCTGACCACCGGCGAGCGCTACAAATTCGAGCCCGCCCAGGACGTCTCAAGCCATTTAGGCAAGATCATCCGGATCAACCGTGACGGCTCGACCCCGTGGGCCAACCCGATGCTCCGGGTGTCCGGTGCGAAGCCCGAGATCTGGTCCTATGGACATCGCAACATCCAGGCGGCGGCGATCAATCCGCAAACCGGCGCCCTGTGGGTTGCCGAGATGGGCCCGCGGGGAGGCGACGAGCTCAACGTGCCGGAG
>JBJMQW010000028.1:0-2356 GCA_045802495.1 Allostellaceae bacterium
AAGGCCCCACAGCCCGTCGAAGCCCAACAGTGCCGTCGAAATCGGCGCGCCGGTGGCGACCGCGATCGGCAGAGCCAAGGTGAAACCGGAATTGATCCGGGCGCGATGCTGGTCGGGGAACCAGTAGGTGAAATAAAGCACGAAGCCGGGGAAAAGCCCGGCTTCGGCGAGGCCGAGCAGGAAGCGTATCGCCATGAAGCTGTAGGGCCCGGTCGCGAAAGCCGTGGCACCCGAGATGATCCCCCACGTGATCATGATGCGGGCGATCCAGATGCGCGCGCCGACCTTTTCGAGAATGATGTTGCTCGGGACCTCGAACAGGACATAGCCCCAAAAGAATGCGCCGGCAGCCATGCCGTACCACGCGGCGTCAAGCCCGAGGTCTTTGTTCATGGTCAGCGAGGCAAAGCCGACATTGATGCGATCGAGATAGCAGAAGAAATAAGTCAATACGGCGAAAGGTAGAATGCGCAGATAGACTTTGCGCATCGTCGACTGTTCAACTGTTTGGAGCACGGCGTCCTCTAGGATCGTTGCAGCACGGGCCGGCCGATTGAAAAAAGCGGCGCTTTCACGGTGAGCCCGCGCCCTTCTAGCCGAGCGTTGCCTCATCGAACAACGCTGGGTTCATCATTGCAGGGTTGCAGTTTGCTAAGCAATCGGGATCATAAGCTATACTTATCATTTCGCAGGATCGGCGGGCGCGAAACGGAATCAGCGCTCAGGCGTTTGGTGTCGATGCTTGCTTGGAGAGGATCATCAAGATGGCAGTGATTCCCGACAGTTTTCTCGACCTACTGCAGCAGAAGAAGGCCTTTGCCGGATTGGCGACCGTCATGGCGGACGGCTCGCCCCAGCTGACGCCGGTCTGGTTCGACTATGCCAATAGCGTCATCCGCGTGAACACGGCCAAGGGCCGCGTCAAGTCTCGCACCTTGCGCCCCGGGGCGCCCGTCGCCCTCGCCATCACGGATCCCGACAATCCGTACCGCTACGTTCAGATCCGCGGCCGCGTCAGGAGCGCGACCGAACAGGGCGCCGACGCACACATCGACTCGCTGGCGAAAAAATACCTCGGGAAGGATACTTACCCGTTCCGTCAGCCCGGCGAGGTGCGGGTCATGTACGAGATCGAGCCGCGGGCCGCGTCCGGAATGGGCTGAACGAGAACGCTCTCTGTCGTCCTCCGGTCTCTTCTGCAACGCAAGCATGGCAGAGGCGAACGCCGGCTCTGCGGCTTGCCAATTCCCGTGATTGCTGCATCTTCGGGATCGGCCTCTCCTCGGTGGTGAGGCCGATCGGATAATCACCGGAGGAGACGATAGATGCACTGGACCGATCGGCGGCGACGCTTCCGGGAGATCCTCAAGGGCGGCCGGTGTTATCACCCGGCCTCGGTGTATGACCCGCTATCCGCACGAATTGCCCAAGATCTGGGTTTCGAGGTCGGCATGTTCGCCGGGTCGACTGCGTCGCTGACGGTGCTCGGCGCGCCCGACCTGATCCTGATCACCTTGACGGAATTTGCTGAGCAGGCCTACCGGATCAATCGCGCGTTCGAGGTGCCGCTATTGGTTGACGCCGACCATGGCTACGGCAACGCGCTCAACGTCATGCGCACGGTGCAGGAGCTGGAAACAGCCGGCGTCTCGGCACTGACCATCGAGGACACGGTTTTGCCGCGGCCCTTTGGACCGGCCGGCAGAGCATTGACCTCGATCGAGGAAGGGGTCGGGAGAATGCGCGCCGCGCTCGCCGCACGCCAGGACCCGGACCTCGTCATCGTCGGGCGGACCATCGCGATGGGCGCGACCAGCACCGAAGACGCGCTGGCGCGCGCCAAGGCTTATGCCGCAGCGGGGGTCGACGCCTTCTTCTTCGTCGGCATCAAGGATCGCGCGCAGCTCGAAGCAGCCGCCTCGGCTATTGATATCCCGATCATCATAGGCGGCACGCCGGAACTCTCCGACCGCGATTATCTCGCGAGCCAGCGGGTGCGGATAGCTCTGCAAGGGCATCAGCCGATCATGGCGGCGGCGCAGGCGGTCCACGATACCTTGAAGGCGCTGCGCGACGGTGTGCTGCCGAAGGATCTGAAGGGTGTGCCGTCGGCCGATTTTATGGCCAAGGCGACGCGGGACACCGATTACAAGAATTGGACCAGGGAATTACTTGGCGGGTAGGGTGGCGATCTAAGCATGACGGTCCCGACAGTAGTCGGCGGGGCCAGGACCCGGGCGACGACGATCGAGACCCCGGCCTCCTGGGTAGTCGCGCTGACGGCGCTCGGCGTCTATTCGGTCTCGTTCGGGGCGCCGACGATCAGTGTCGTCGCACTAAAGCCGATCGCCGCCGA
>JBJMQW010000491.1:0-2460 GCA_045802495.1 Allostellaceae bacterium
ACAGAGAGCAGGTCCGGCGCTCTATCGCGAGCTGAGGAACGCAAACGAACCAACGGGAGTCGACTGCGAAGAAATAAGCTGCCGTGTGTATCTTTACAAGCTGACTTTATGAGGTCGGGCATCCTGCTTTGGAGGTGTCCGCCTCCTACCGGCAGTAAGAGCGGACCACGGCCGCTGCCTCGCCTTCTACAATCCCGACGGGCGTTTGGTCTCGGTCCCGCTTTAGGCGCTTCGGGGCGAAGCCCGACAAAAAGATTGTGGATCGGTCAAGCGGCGAGCCCTAGTTCATGGAAGACGCCGTTCATTGCAACTCGAATGGCTTTGTAATGGGCGTCGATCGGTTTTGGGTTATGCGCCGCGCGGGCTGGGTGGAGAGGTTGAGCGGCGGCCAGGAGGGGTTTGATAGCTTTGTTTCGGAGGACGAGCAGCGCAGTCATGGCTCTGAGCCCGGTTGGAAGCGGCTCGTACCGGCGAGAGTGACCGATCCGGCGGACGATTTGTTTGCCGCGGAGTTTCTTCAGATCATACGCGGCGTGACGGGGGCCGTACTGGCATGGGCTTTGTTTCCTGAGTGCGCGGACGCGAACGGCGACATCGGAAGCGGTGAAGCCGTTGGGTGATGGGGATAAGGCGATCAGCGCTTCGACGACCTGGCGCATCCGCGCCTTATTGAGATCGATGCCGCCGACAACGGTTTTGCCGACGCGCGACGCCGTCGGGAGTTGCTCGAGCATTTCATCAGCGATGAAGCACTGATCGATGCAACTGAGGGCATCGGCAAACCGTTCCAGCACGCTTTTCAAGCGGGAGACCACCTCAGGAAACTTGTCCAACGAGCGGCCGCAGTTGAGCTCCCGCGTGTTATGGGCAACGGCCTCGAAGCGAAGCACGCGTTCGCCTTTGGTATAGATCTTCAGAGTCAGCTTGCCGCAGTGCAGCTTGAAGATCGTCAGATCATACGTAGGTCTCTCGACTGCGACTTCCCATTCGGCCGACGGTTTGTTTCGGACACGGTATTGCGGGCGACGCTTGTATCCGAGAATCGTCTTGATGGTCTTCAGGTCCAACGGAGCACGGCTGCGGTCAATGAGGGTCTGAAACACCTGGTCCATGCACCCGCCCACCTCGAAGACCAGGTTTCGGCTGTATTCGATCTGATAGTTGGAATATTGGTAACGGAAGCCGCTGCGCTTCTGCTCGTCGAAGTCGAGCGCGAAGCACACACAGCTGTAGATCCAACGCTCGCAGACCTGGCTCAATCGCCCTATAGCCCGATGCTCGGACAAGGTGTCTGCGATCTTCGCCAGACCTGCGGCATCAGAGATAGTAGTAAAGCAGTTTCCTTCCTTGGTGAAGGCGATGCCCGCCTTGCGTGCCTGGCAGGCAACGTACTCATGGCCGTTCAAGATCACTTGGGCAGGAAAGGGAGGATGCCCGCTGATCTTGATGGTCAGATGGCCCCAGTCAGGGTCGAGGATGTGAAACGAGTAATGGTTCACATAGGGCATCGGCTTCTTTCTTTCGAGGTGGTGCTTCGCGCTGACATCCCACACCGGCGCCTGCGCCCGACCGACCAGGACCAGAAACAAGCCCCGGGTGACCCGCGTCTTAGCCAGATATTCTTCCGCAAGCTCGTGCTTGCGCTGCCCCGAACAGTCGATCACGGGAATGTCGTGGGCTTTGGCATAACCGCGAATGCGACGGCTGAACCGGCCGGCCAGCCGCATCAGGTGGGCGTTTTCGAGCGTCTCATCCGATCCGGTCAGCGCCCGCCACCACACACGGAACCCGCCCGGATCATGGCCCATGCGGAAGTACGCGTTCAGAACAATGCGATCGACGCAATCGTAGCTGCCGTCTAGCAAATCCTGATAGAGAGTGCTCAGCCCGTCCGTCATGGAGGGCAGGTTACAGGCACCCTGCCCCCAGCTTCAAACTGCCCCGCAGGGGCCACTTTTTCGCAGCCCGGTCTGCGGAAAAGCGTAGCTACTTATCGTAGTTGCACGGTAACGCTGCACCAAAAGCGCACGGCGCACCCGAGACCTCGCGCGCTACTGGAATCTCGCCGCGACCGAAAGACCGGGTTAAACCTGATCGGACCGTCGGCATCAACCGCGGGCGCGATCACGGCGGCGACTACGGGCTGCTCCACATGGCGCTCCCCACCGGGCCATGTCGAGAGTGCAGGCGCCGGTGGTGAGATGCGCCCCCGAAAATCAGGTTCGCATCGGACTCGCCGCTGGAGGGAACCTCCTTAGAACTGGCGACCGCCAAGGACCGTCATTGTCCGCTAATGACTTGATATGTCGTGGATTGATACCGCTCGCTTGTTCATGGTTGTCCACCGTTGACTGCTCAGATCCAATGTTTTATGATGGGTAAATCGATGGGCAAAATTGATTGATGGCAGGAAGATGACGTGCTGATTCGGTGGAACGGCGATTCCCGGAATACCCAGGT
>JBJMQW010000492.1:0-5628 GCA_045802495.1 Allostellaceae bacterium
CCACCAGTGCCAGCGCATCCTCGAATGCGAGGTTTTGACCGGGACCTGATCCGCGGAGGGCATTATGGCCAGCGGTCATGTGAACCGCGCAAACAGGCCGAACACATGGCTGCACCGACCAACGCTGCAAACGTGAAGAAAGTCCTTGCCAACCCGGAGCCGTCGACACATGGCACTGAGCAAACGATTGATGCAGTCGCCGCGAGGTTCGTTGCTGGGGTACAGCTGACGCTCCCGGCCAATTGCCCGACCTCCGTCGTTGACCCCAAGCAGACCTCCGGTGTGGTGGTGGCGAGCAGCAGAGTTGGGTGGTAGGCCGCCATCGGAGAGCTATCGAATATGGATATCGCATCCGTTAGCGGCTTCCAATCGCGCGCTGCGCGACCGGATGCAGCGACACCGGTGGCAGCACTATGCTGGGCACGGCGTCAAGATGGCAGGCGATGGCGTGTGACTCGCTCAGCGTCTTGAACGGTGGCGCTTTTGTATCACAGATCAACCCTAGTTTGTGGGGGCAGCGCGACGCGAACACACAGCCGGTGCGCCCCGCGGCAAGTCCGGTGGAAGCAGTCTCCGGTACCGCTGGCGGTTCGTCGTCGGCCGCCGAGGCGAGCAGAATTTCAGTGTAAGGGTGATGTGGCTGCGCGAGAACTTCGGCGGCTGTGCCGATCTCGCAGATTCGGCCGCGATACATCACCGCGACTCGGTCCGAGAGCTGCGCCACGACGGCGAGGTCGTGTGAGATGAACAGATAGGACAAGCCGAACGCGTCGCGCAAATCGGCCAGCAGATTGACGATCGTCGCCTGCACCGACACGTCGAGCGCAGAGACGGGCTCGTCGCAGACGATAAAGCGTGGCTCGGTGGCGAGCGCCCGCGCTATTGCGACCCGCTGCCGCTCCCCGCCGCTCAGCTGATGGGGATACCGCGCGCGGTAGGCAACGGGCAGCCGCACCATATCGAGCAGCGCCTCGACACGTTGGGTACGATCGCGCGGTTTTGTCAGACCGAAGAGGGCGAGCGGCCGTTCCAGCGCCTCGCCTACAGATAGCTTTGGATTGAGCGACGAGCCGACATTCTGGAAGACGATCTGCGCCTGCTTACGGAACGGGCTCAGCGCCTGGCCCGGCAAGCGGGCGAGATCGGCCCCGTCGAACTCGACGCTGCCGCCGCTCTGCCGCAACAGCTGCAGCAATAGGCGGCCGAGCGTGGATTTGCCGCAGCCGCTCTCGCCGACAAGGCCCAGAACCTCACCGGGCGAGATTGAGAACGAGACGTCATTCACCGCCGGGACGCGCTTCGGCGGCTGATGCAGCCGCGGCCGGCCGCCGGCGACCGACAGACGCCAAGAGGTCAGACCCCTGCCCGTGCCGAAGGTCTTGGTGAGTTGCGTCGCGTTTACCAGCGCATCGCCGCGCCGAAACGCTGGTGCGGCAACGGCCGCGACTTGCTGACGTGGCCACGGACCCAACGCACCCGCCTTCCAGCACCGCACCCGATGACCGTCGGGGGTGATCGTCAAAGGCTGGGGACCGGCGCTGCAGCGCGGCTCGTGAAAGGGGCAACGCGGCGCGAACACGCAGCCGGCATCCGGTTCTGCGGTTGTCGGCATCTGGCCGTCAATAGCGGCGAGGCGGTTGTTCCGAGACGCGGCTGCGAGCGGAGGCCGTGAAGCCAGCAATCCCTTACTGTAGGGATGGGCGGGCTGCTCCAGCACGCGACGGACGTCGCCCAGTTCGACGAGCTGACTCGCATACATTACCGCGACGTCATCGCAGAGCCGCCGGACGACGCCGAGATTGTGGCTGATGAACAGAAGGGTGATGCCCTTGTCGCGTCTGAGGCGCGACAATAAGCGCAGGATCTGCGACTCGACCGTGACGTCGAGGGCCGTCGTCGGCTCGTCCAGAATCAGAAGCGGCGGTTCACAGGCGAGCGCCGCAGCGATCAGCGCGCGCTGTTTCATTCCGCCCGACAGCTGGTGCGGGAAGGCGCGGGCGACTTCGGCGGCACGATCGATCCCCATCTCCTGCAATGCGACCTCGGCGCGGCTCAGCGCCTCGGCGAGCGGCAGCCCGAGATGCTGCACCATCGGCTCGGCGATCTGCCGTCCGACCCGCAGCGCCGGGTTGAGGGCCGTGAACGGATCCTGAAAGACGGCCCCGATCCGCTGCCCAAGAATGCTTCGCCGCTGGGCCGGCGTGAGCCCGGCGAGGTCTTGGCCCTCAAACAAAATAGCGCCGGTGATCTCCGCCGCTGGACCCAGAAAGTCCAGGATTGCACCGGCAATGCTGCTCTTGCCCGATCCGGATTCACCGACGATGGCCAGCGCCCCTCCCTGTTCGAGCGTAAAGCTGACATCGCGCACGGCGGCGACCTGCCGCTCGCCCTCGCGGTAGCGGATCGTGAGATTGCGGATCTCGAGCAGCGGCGCATTCATCGGCGACCGCCGAGCCTGGGGTCGAGCACCTCCCGCAAGCCGTCACCGACCAGGCTGATCCCGATGACCGTGATGCTCATCGCGATCCCGGGTGCCAGCGAGATCCATGGCGCCGTGTCGACAAAGGCGCGGCCGTTGCTGATCATCAAGCCCCAATCGGCGGCGGGCGGCTGCACGCCGAAGCCGAGAAAGCTGAGCACTGCGCCCAACAGCACAGCGAACACTACGCGCAGGCTAGCCTCCACCATCAGGACCGGCCAGATATTGGGCAGCAGCTCGCGCAACAGGATGTAGCCCAGCCGCTCGCCGCGGGCGCGCGCCGCCTCGATGAACTCGCCGCTCATCAGGTCGAGCGTAACGCTGCGGGTGACGCGCGCTATCGGCGCCACCGCCAGAACGCCGATCGCGATCGCCGTCTTCATCATGCTCGGCCGCGTCACCGCCAGGATCAACAGCACCAGCATGATCGGCGGGAACGCCAGCATCACGTCGAGCGTGCGCATGACCACCTCGTCGGTCACCCCTCGCCGGTAGCCGGCAATGAGCCCCAGCGGCACGCCGATCCCCATGCTGATCAGGGTCGCGGTGACGCCCAGCGCAAGCGAGAGTTGCGATCCGAGCAAGAGGCGACTGAATACGTCGCGGCCGTATTCGTCGGTCCCGGCGAAGTAGTGCAGATTCGGCGGCAGGAAGCGGTCGCGAATATGCATCTGGTCATAAGGATAAGGCGCGATCCATTGCGCCAGTGCGGCGACGACGATCAGAATGACGACAAGGGCGCCGCCGATCACCAGCGGCGCGGTAAGTCGGCGGCGGCGGATGACCGGGGCTATCGTCAGCTCAGTCAATCGAGCCGCCATAGCGAATGCGCGGGTTCACTATGCCGTAGAGCAGGTCGGCCGTTAGGTTGGCGAGGCAGTAGACCCCCGTCAGCACCAGGATCGCCGCCTGCATCAGCGGCAGATCCTGACGTTCGAGCGCCCCGACCAACATGCGGCCGAGTCCGGGGTAGGCAAACACCGTTTCGACCGCGACGATGCCCCCGATCAAAAAGCCGAAATCCTGCGCCAGCACGGTGATCGACGGGATCAGCGCGTTGCGCAGCGCGTGACGCAGGATCACCAGCCGTTCCGGCAGCCCGCGTGCGCGGGCCACCTTGACATACATGCTCTCCAGCGCCTCGACCATGCTGGAACGCGTCAGCCTCGCGACATGGGCGAGCAAGGTAAGCGTCAAGGTCGCGACCGGCAGCACGAGATGGCCGACGAAAGCGCCCAGCCCGTCGGAGAGGTTGGCATAGCCCGAGGAAGGCAGCAGATGGAACGTACTGCAGAACAACAGGATAAAGACGAGACCCCAATAAAACTCGGGTAGCGAGATCCCGAAATAGGTGAAGATCGACGCGGCATGGTCCGGCCATCGGTTGCGCCACACCGCCGCGATCACGCCGAGCGCCAAGCCCAGGGTAGAGACCACGGCCATCGACGAGACGGCCAGGATCGCCGAGCGGCTGAAGGCGTCCCATAAAATCGGCGCCACCGGCCGCTCCATCTCGAACGATTGCCCCATGTCGCCTTGCAGCATATGGCTCGCCCAGCGCCAGTACTGCACCGGCAACGGCTGGTCGAAACCGAGCTTGTGTTCGAGCGCCGCCTGCGTCTCAGGTGTCGAGTATTGGCCGAGGATCAGCGCCGCGGCATTGGACGGCAGGGCGTGCGTGGCAAGAAACACCAGCACCGACATCGCCACCATGATGAACACGACGGCGCTCAGCCGCTGTAAAACGTAGCCAGTCATCGCCCCCCGCTCAGAGCCTGACCGAGATGCAAGAGGTCACCGATTAGTCGTCATTCCCGCGAAAGCGGGAATCCAGTGACGGCGAGTGCGGAGACGGCTGCCCCCTGTTCTTGCCAGGGGCAGGCTCTGGACCCCCGCTTTCGCGGGGGCGACGATAATGTGTCGAAGAGCCAATCTCACTTTGAGCCGGTCCTCAGGCGGTCAATGCCGCCTTGCTGAAATCCAGCACCATCAGCGGCGAGACCACGACATCGCGCACTTTATTGCTGAAGCCGCAGGCGAAGTTCTGCACATAGATGATGCTGCCCGGGCTGTCGTCGAGCAGCATCTCCTGAAAGCGGCCGTAGAGCTTCGCCTGTTCGGTCGTAGAGTTTGTGGCCCGGGCGGCGTCGAGGACCTTGTCCACCTCTGGGTTCTTGTAGTGCCACAGGGTGTTATTCCACGACCCGCTGCTGTGATACCAGGAATAGGTCATCAGATCGGGCGTGGCCCGGCCATAAAAGCCGTCGGCCGAAAACCGCACCTTGCCTTCCATCTCGGCGAAGAACTTGTCAGGCGGCGCGATGCGCAGCTGGACGTTGATGCCGGCCTGCTTGGCGGCGTCGCGGAATGCGGTGGCCAGCCGCTCGCGCGGGGGATTGTTTCCCGGTACGTACATTTCGAGCTCCCAGCCCGGGGCGATCCCCGCCTCGGCCAGCAGCTTCTTCGCGCCGGCGATGTCGGCGCCGCCGATCGGGATGTCCTTACGGAAATACGGATGAAACGGCGGGATCGGCGTCAGTGTCGGGGTGGCGTGGCCGAACATCGCGATCTCGGCGATGGCCGGCTTGTCGATCAGCTTGTTGAAGGCGCGGCGCACGCGAGGGTCGTCGAACGGCTTCATCTCGCAGTTCCAGATGATGCCCTGCCACCGTCCGGCCTGAACCTCCTCGACATGCGCCACGCTGCTTTTGGCGAGCTTCTCAATGTGCTCCGGCGGCAGGTCGAAGACTGCATCGACCGCGCCGCTTTCGAGCGCCGCAACGGATGTGGTGAACTCCGGAATGATGCGGATGATCACGCGATCGAGCCTCGGCACGCCGGGCAGGAAATAGTCGGGGTTGCGCTCCATCACCAACTGATCGCCCGGGCGGTACTCCACAAATTTGAACGGCCCGGTGCCGATCGGATGGGTGGTCAGCGTGTCGACCGTGCTTTCACTGACGATCGCCGCCTGGTAGGCAGCCGCCGCCGCAGGCAGGTCGGCATAGGGGATAGACAGATTGAACCTGACGGTTAGCGGGTCGACCGCCTCGATGCTGTCGACCATGCTGAAATTGACCCGCAAGACAGAGCCGACGTCCTTGTCGAGGATCCGCTTGAAGGTGAAGACGACGTCGGACGCGTCGAAC
>JBJMQW010000493.1:0-14658 GCA_045802495.1 Allostellaceae bacterium
CACCACGATCATCAGCCTCTGGCGTGCGGCCACAAAATTCTCGAATTGTCCACCCCAGGCCAACCAATACCCGGGGGGCAGCTTTACCCGCTCCGCGACTTTGGCTTGCGCCTCGTCGACCAGCGAGCCGATATCGCGTCCGCGAACTTCTGCGGTCACACCGACCAGCCGCTTGCGGTTTTCCCGGCTGACCTGGTTCGGTCCTTCAGCGAAATCGAAGCTCGCGAGCTCCCGCAACGGGATCGTTACGGCCGGAGCGCCAGGGGTTGGTTGCGGCAAGTTAACGGGGAGCCGTTCCAGCACCTCGATGTCGTCGCGCTGCGCATCGGCGAGCCGCACCATGATCCGGAAGCGGCGATCGCCCTCAAACACGAAGCCGGCACTGCGACCGCCAATGGCTATGCCGATCGCATCCGGCACATCGGAAACGCTCAGACCGCGGCGCGCGATTTCACCCTTGTCTATCTTGATCTCCAGAAACGGCAGTCCCGAGACCTGTTCGACCTTCACACTGGCCGCACCTTCGACCCCTCTGAGCACGGCGGCGATCTGGTTGGCGGCGCGCACCATTGGCGGCGAACTCGTCACCGAACACCTTGACCGCCAGATCCTCTCGCACACCGGCGATCAGCTCGTTGAAACGCATTTCGATCGGCTGCGAGAAACCGAACTTGTTGCCGGGCAGTTTTGAGGCCTCGGTGTCGAACTGGCGGATCAGATCGTCTTTGGCGAGGTCGCGATCAGGCCACTGCTCCCGGGGCCTCAAGATGATGTAGGTGTCGGAAGCGCTCGGCGGCATCGGGTCCGCCGCCAAATCGGGCGTCCCGGTGCGGGAGAACACGAACTCGACTTGCGGGAAGCGGCTGAGTACATTCTCATTGGCCAGTTGCATCGATTGCGATTGCGACAGCGATGTGCTGGGGATCCGTTTCACCTTCATCACGATATGACGCGTGCGGCTCAGCGGCAAATTAAATCGGCGCCGGCTCCAGCCTCTTCATACGTCGCAGCCGCAGATCCGATCGAGGGCACCCTGATCGAAGGGCCGCTGCCCGGGTCGATACCCACGTCACGCCGGCCAAGCGCGCCTGCTCATAGGCGATTTGATCGCCGCTCTCTAGGGCATTTGCGCTCTGTGTGCCACCGCGAGCAGTGCGGTAAAGGTCCGGCAGCCACGGTACATCTTGGCATCGAACGATTCCGCGAACGGCCTGTCAGGTTACTTCGCGTCCCGGAGATAGGCGATAAGCGCCTTGCGCTTCTCGGGATCTTTCATGCCTGGGTACATCATCTTGGTCCCAGGCATGAACTCTTTGGGGTCATTCAGATATTGATCTAACTGAGCCTCGTCCCAGACTACGTTCGAGTTTTTATTGGCGTCGGAATAATTGAACGCCGGCGCAGTCCCAGCTTTGCGGCCGACGACGCCAGCAAGGCTTGGGCCGACACGGTTCTGTCCGGGTTGGATGGTATGGCAGATCCCGCAGCTTGTGCGAAATAATCGATCACCATCCTCCTCGCCGCGGACGTCTCCACTGAAACAGATCAGCCCAATAGTAAGCGCCAGCGCGCAGAACTGGGCAGAGGGCGACGAAAAATATCTGCCCATCTTGTCTCCTAAATAGACTGCCGAAACATAGCTGCTCGCGATCCAAGACGCATGCTCGCGTCACGTGGGAAAAGGACCTCGGCCGCCAGCGTCTAGGGCAAAGTTTAAGACAGTTTTAGCGGGAAGCGCGACGTCTCGGACCGGGCTTAGGTCCATTCCACGCTCTGCCTTCGCGAATTCATTCGCCATTCGAGCTTCCGATATTTTGGCTAAAAAAACGCAGTGCGCGCAGCCTGTTTCCCGTGGAGACCTGTGTTCACGGCACAGCCTTCAGTTTGGCCGTGCCACTAAGTCCGCTAAAACTGCCTTAAAAGAGCGGGTACACGATCCGCTCCTGAACGGCGACGGGAGCTCGAGCTGCTAGTGGGTCCGATCACTCAAAAAACCAAGTCGCGGAAATGACTGCGACCGCGTCGTCAACAACCGTTGACGCTCTGATGGCAGTACACGGCATCGGCAAGGTGTTCGGCGATCAGCAAGTGCTCTCCGACGTATCCTTCGAAGTCGCATCGGGTGAGATCTTGGGGCTGATCGGACCGAACGGCGCAGGCAAGACGACGTTGCTCGAATGCATCGCCGGTCTGCTCGCGGTCGATACCGGCGAGGTGCGGTGGCAGGGCGCTCTGCTACCGCGCCCACGACGCAAAGAGCGCCTCTTCTACGTGCCGGAGGCGATCTTGCCCTATCCGGATCAGCGGACGGCAGAGGTGCTGACGTTTTTCCGGCGATCACATCGCCAACCGCCGTCTCGGCTCGAGTACTTGGTGGGTGCGCTGGGTCTGGAGCCAGCCCTCGCGAAGCCTGTGGGTGCTTTATCGAAGGGTTACCGCCGGCGATTTTTGCTGGCGCTCGGGCTTCTCGCGCCGCGTCCGGTGCTTCTGATGGATGAACCTTTTGATGGGTTCGATCTGCGTCAGACCCGCGAAGTCATGAACCTATTACGCGACGAGACGATTGATGGGCGGACGCTGGTGCTGTCGATCCACCAGCTCGGTGATGCCCAGCGAATATGCGATCGGCTCGTCCTCCTCAGCGGCGGTCTCGTGAAAGGCATCGGTACGTTGGTCGAGCTGAGCGCCGCTGCCGGGCTGCCGATAGGCAGCGATCTGGAAGAGGTCTTCCTTGCGCTCGCCTGAGCTGCGCGCGCCCATCGGCCCCGCGCTGCGCAAAGAGACACGTGAGCTCGTCACTGGTAGTTCCTTGTGGGTCCTCCTTCTGTTGCTCTCTCCGCTCGTCGGATACAGCTTCATTCAGGCCGTCGCGCTCTACGCCGAGGCGAGCCGTCCGGCCCTCTCGATCCCGGAGCTTGCCCGCCAACTTTCGCCATTCGACGGCATTTTGGTGCCGACATGCGGCGGGTTTTATCTAGCGATCACCCTACTGTTTCCGTTCATTGCGATCCGGCTCATTGCCTCCGAGAAGGCGAGTGGCGGCCTCAAGTTGCTGGTACAGCTTCCTTATCGTCTGAGCGACTTAATTGCCGCAAAATTCGCCGCGGTCATCGCCGCGTGGCTAATCGCGCTAATCCCCCCGATCTCGGCGCTCGTCTGGTGGGGGCTGCTCGGTGGTCATCTCGATGCGCGCGAGACCGCCACGTTGTTGTTGGGCCATCTGCTCTATGCCCTGCTGATCGGGGCCATTTCCTTCCTAGCCGCCGCCCTTACGGAAGGTGGGGCCACCGCCGCCATCCTTGCTCTCTCGGTGACCATCGGCTCCTGGGTGCTGGATTTTGCCGCGCTCGATCGAGGCGGCGTCTCGAGCCTGCTGGCTTCGGTCTCGCTCACTTTTCTGCTCAGGCCCTTCGAGCAGGGGCTACTGTCGATCCCGGCAGTCCTGTGCATGCTCATCGCCACCGTGGGTTTTCTCGCCCTCACCGCAATCTGGCTGCCCCCCGGCGCTTTACTCGCCCGCCGGGTCAAACGATCCGCGCTCACCATCGTTGCGGTCGGGATGCTGATCGCCGCGGCGGCGCAGGCAAAAACGGTTCTCGACATCACCCCGGATCGGCGCAACTCGTTTTCGCTGGCCGACGAAAAGCTGCTCTGACAGCTCCCGGAACGCTTGCTCGTGACGGTCCGCATGGCTTCTTCAGATCCGCGGCTGGCGGACCTCGATCGAAAAGTCCTAGCCCGGCTCAAGCGTGCGATGGCGCGAGTGACGGTTCAGATCGCCGAGGAGGGCAAGGCGGGCCCCTTTGGCACCACTGGCGATGAGAATTATGGCGAGATCGTGCTGACCTATCGCGGCAGGAGCGCCATAACCCGGTCGACCGGGGCGGGCGAGATCCTGCCAATCCTATACGAGCTTGCCGAGGTTGGGCCCCCAGTGGCCGC
Source organism: Allostellaceae bacterium (assembly GCA_045802495.1). GTDB lineage: Bacteria > Pseudomonadota > Alphaproteobacteria > ATCC43930 > CGMCC-115725 > AP-15. Next base: position 3,943 of record JBJMQW010000493.1, read on the forward strand.
TCCGGCAGCTTCGGACGAACCAGGCTATCCGCTCGTCGCGGATGCCTCGGACGCCGCCGTCTGGTTCTACGGCGCGTTGCCGCTGGGGTTTGTGGCGATGTGGTGGTTTGCCTCGGTAAGCGGGCGAATATCAAAACGGCGCTCCAGATGAGGAGGAGATGGATCATGATGATTGGGACCGCTGGCGCGATCGGGATCGCCGTGGCGATCGGCATCGATTGGCTGTTGTTGACACCAACCGGTGTGCCCAACAGGCTCGAATACTTGCGTGCTGGCATCGTGACGCCCGTCGCCCAACTGGCGCAGGCACGAGCCGCCCAGACACCTGATGCCAAAATGCAGTTTGACTTCTCGAACGAAACCGTCGGAGCCGAACCCAAGAGCTTTCTTGCGGTCGTCGGGTATTGGAGCATCGGCGCAGAGGGCGACAACAAGTTCCTCGTCGTCGATGGGCGTCGCTGGAAGGAGGGCCAGCCCGCCGCCAATTTGGCGGACAAAGCGCGTGCCATCTACGGTGAGCGCTACGCTGAGTTTCTCGACAATGTTCAGGCCTACGCCTACTTCCCTTATGCGGTAGCGCAGGGGATCGATGATTTCCGCGGCGGCGAGATCAGCTTCCGCTTCAAGCCGGTCGCTGGGCGCATCGATCAGGGTGCCGGCATTCTGTTCAATCTAAAGCCGAACGGCGACTATCTCCTCGTCCGGGCCAATGCGCTCGAAAACAATCTCGTGCTGTTCAAATACGAGAAGGGCAACCGCTCGAGCGTCAAATGGATCCGCAACACACCAACGCCGAGCGGACAATGGCAGGACCTGAAAGTTCGGATCAGCGGCGCCAAAGTCGAGGGCTATCTGAACGGCAAGCTCTACCTGGAGCACACCTTGCCGGCGCCGGTATCAGGAAAGATCGGTGTGTGGTCGAAGGCGGACAGCGTCGTTTATTTCGACGACTATCGGGTTACACCGGCACCCCAAGGCTGAGCTCGCGACTGGCAGGAATTCGCAGCGAATATGCACGGCTATGCGCCGCCAGCCCCAGTCAACTCCCGTCTTTTCTCACTCGGCTGTTCCTTGATTGTCTGAAAATCGAGCCTCGACGTATCGCGTTCTTCTGACTTCTTCAGTGGCAGCTCGTTTTTGGAGAAACGAGCGTAGAGAGCTGGCAGGACAAAAAGCGTAAGCAATGTTGCACTGATGAGGCCGCCAGTGACGACGGTCGCGAGCGGTTTCTGAACTTCCGCTCCAGTACCCGTCGCGATCGCCATTGGGACAAAGCCCAGCGAAGCAACTAGGGCCGTGATGACCACCGGGCGCAGGCGGGTGAGCGCGCCCCGGAGAATCGCGTCGCGCTTCGGCACGCCCTCTGCGATCAGCTGCTTGATCAGGCTCAGCATGACCAACCCATTGAGCACGGCAATGCCGGACAAGGCGATAAACCCGACTGCCGCGGAGATAGAAAACGTCATATCGCGCAGCCACAGCGCGGCAACGCCCCCTGTCAGCGCCAGCGGGACGGCGCTGAAGGCGAGAAGCGCGTCGCGCGCGGAGCCGAGCGCACTCAACAGAAGCAGGAAGATCAACGCAAAGCACAGGGGCACCATGATCATGAGCCGCTGGCGGGCGGCCACGAAATTCTCAAATTGTCCGCCCCACGCCAACCAATACCCCGGGGGCAGCTTTACCCGCTCCGCGACTTTGGCCTGCATCTCGTCGACTAGCGAGCCAATGTCGCGTCCGCGCACCTCGGCGGTTACGACGACGAGCCGCTTGCCGTTTTCCCGGCTGACCTGGTTCGGTCCTTCCGCAAGATTGAAGCTGACGAGTTCCCGCAACGGGATCGTGACGGCCGGAGCGCCAGGGGTTGGTTGCGGCAATGCAACGGGGAGGCGTTCCAGCGCCTCGATGTCGTCGCGGGCCGCATCGGCGAGCCGCACCACGATCCCGAAGCGGCGATCCCCCTCAAAGACCAGGCCGGCCGGACGACCGCCAATCGCTATGCCGATCGCATCCTGCACGTCCGAAACACTCAGGCCACGACGCGCGATCTCGCCCTTGTCTATCTTGATCTCGAGAAACGGCAGACCCGAGACCTCTTCGACCTTGACGCTGGCCGCCCCTTCCACCCCTCTGAGTACAGCCGCGATCTGGTTCGCGGCGCGCACCATGGGCGGGAACTCGTCACCAAACACTTTGACCGCGAGATCTTCCCGCACGCCAGCGATGAGTTCGTTAAAGCGCATCTCGATCGGTTGAGAGAAGCCGATCTTATTGCCGGGCAGTTTCGACGCCTCGGCGTCGAACTGGCCGATCAGATCGTCCTTGGCGAGATTGGGATCCGGCCATTCCTCGCGCGGCCTCAGGATGATGTAAGTGTCGGAAGCGCTCGGCGGCATCGGGTCCGCCGCCAGATCAGGTGTTCCCGTGCGAGAGAACACGAACGCGACTTGCGGGAAGCGTCTCAGCATATTTTCATTGGCCAGCTGCATTGATTGCGACTGCGACAGCGATGTGCTGGGGATCCGCTTCACCTCCATGACGATGTTTTTCTCATCCAGGGTCGGCGTGAATTCCTGACCAAGAGTTATGAACAGCAGGGCAGCGCCGGCGAACAAAAGAGCAGCCGCTGCGATCACCGGCACCGGTGCACGGATGGCGGCAGCGAGGGCAGGTCGATACGCCACCTTCAAGCCGCGGATGAGCAGGTTCTCCCTTTCCTGCACCCGCCCGGTGACCGCGATGGCGATCATCGCAGGAACAAAAGTCAGCGACAGCACAAAGGCGCTCGCCAGCGCGATGATGACCGTATACGCCATCGGCGCGAAGGTCTTGCCTTCGACGCCGGTGAAGGACAGCAGCGGCACATAAACAAGAATGATGATCGCCTGGCCGTACACGGTCGGTTGGATCATCTCCTTTGCCGAGGCCGTCACCGTCTCCAGGCGTTCGCTCGTCAACAGGGCGCGGCCAAGCTGGTGTTGCCGTTCCGCCAGACGGCGCAGGCTATTTTCGGCGATGATCACGGCTCCGTCGACGATCAACCCGAAGTCCAGCGCGCCGAGGCTCATCAGGTTCGCGCTAAGCCTGCCCTGTAGCATGCCGGTGGCGGTCAACAGCATCGTGATCGGAATGACGATCGCCGTGATCACGGCCGCGCGGAAATTGCCGAGCAGCAGGAACAGCACGAGAATGACGAGCAGCGCGCCTTCCGCGAGGTTGGTCGTCACAGTATGAATTGTGGCGTCGACCAGCTGGGTGCGGTTGAGGACCGTCCGCGCGTGGATGCCTGGCGGCAAGGTCTTGTTGATCTCTTTGATTTTGGTATCCGCCGCTGCCGCTACCGTTCGGCTGTTGCCGCCGATCAGCATCAGCGCGGTGCCGAGCACGACCTCTCGCCCGTTCACACTGGCGCTGCCGGTTCTCAACTCGTGCCCGAGCGTCACCTGCGCGACGTCCTTGATCCGCACCGGCACCGCTCCGCGCGTCGCCACGACAATGTCCTCGATTTCGGCCGGGGTCTCGACCCGCCCGGTGGCGCGGACGACGTAGCCTTCGCCGTTGCGCTCGATGTAATTCGCGCCGCGGCTGACGTTGTTGGCCTCGATCGCTGCGACGAGTTGGCCGAAGGAGAGCCCGTAGGCGATCAGCCGCGGTGGATCGGGTTGGACGTGATACTGCTTTACGTAACCGCCAATCGCGTCGGCCCCCGCGACGCCCGGCACCGTCCGCATCTGCGGCCGGATGACCCAGTCCTGAATCGTCCGCAGATAAACCGTGCGCTGGAAGTCGTCGGTCAGGCGTTCGCCTTCGGGCGTCTGGTAGGAGCCATCCCTCTGCCACCCGGGCTCCCCGTCCCGCACCGGAGCGCCCTCGCCGGGCGGCGCATATTCAACCGACCACCAGTAGACCTCGCCGAGGCCGGTCGAGATCGGACCCATCCTGAGCTCGACACCCGATGGAAGATTTGCCTTTGCCTCGCTGAGCCGCTCGGCGACCTGCTGGCGTGCAAAGTAGATGTCGGTCCGGTCGGTGAAAACCGCCGTTATCTGGGCGAAGCCGTTGCGCGAGAAAGAGCGGGTAGTTTCGAGCCCAGGCGTGCCGGCAAGCGCCGTCTCGAGCGGGAACGTGACTTGCTTCTCGATTTCGATCGGGGTGAGTGCCGGCGCTATCGCGTTGATCTGCACCTGGACGTTGGTCACGTCCGGAACGGCGTCGATCGGCAGCTTGGTCAAAGACCAGGCGCCGGCCACGGCGGCCGCCAGCGTTGCGAGCACCACAAGCCAACGCTGGCGGACCGAGAAAGCGAGAACCCGCTCGAGCATCCTCAGTCTTCGACCAGAGCTTTCATCAGCTGCGCCTTGAGCGGAAATGTATTGGTCTCGGCAATCACCTCGCCTGAGCGAAGCCCGGTCACGACCTCGACGAAACTGTCGTCGCTCCGCTCCAAGCCGACCGAGCGCCTCTCGAAGCCTTCCGGCGTGCGGACAAAGACGATCTTGTCATTATCGATCATCTGAACGGCGCTCGTCGGAATGACCAGCGGGACCGGCGGCTGTTCGATCGCGATTGCGGCCGTGACGAACGAGCCGGGCCGCCACATCCCCTCGCCGTTGGCGATCTCAGCGATGACCCGCGCGGAACGTGTCTCCTTGTCGAGAAGAGGGCTGATAAACACTATTTTGCCCTCCGCTCTCTCCGTTACGGAGCGGGTGCTGATCGACACCGGCTGCCCCTCTTTGATGGCGGGCAGATCAGCCGGACTGATCGCGAGTTCAACCCAAACCCGGTCAAGGTCGACAATCACAAAGAGTTCAGTCTCCAAATTGTCGCGTCCAACCGCAGTGCCCAGATCGACCTTACGTTCGACAACTCTTCCCGCTATCGGCGAGCGAACGGCCTGCCGGCGCAGCGATCCCTCGGGCTCGTTGGGGAGAGCGGTGATTTCCTGCTGTGAAAGACCAAGCGCCAGGAGCTTCTGCCGGGCGATGTCGAACCGCATGCGAGTTTGCGCGGCCGCGTTGCGGGACTTCAGAAACTGCTGCTCATTCGAGACACGTTTGTCCCACAGCATTTTGTCGCGCACAAAGAGGTCTTGTTGCAGCTCGTCGGTCAGTCGAGCAGCGAGATATTCGCTCGCCGCATCGGCGACCTCGCGGCTTTCGAGGATGGCTAGGACCTCGTCCTTGGCAACCGGGTCCCCGATTTTCTTCCGCAGCTCGGCCACCGTGGCCGACAGCCTGACCGATACACGCGCGATCCGGTCGGCTTGCGGCACAATGGTCCCGGGGACCGTGATGCGGCGCGCCAGTGTGCCCCCGCCCACAGCCGTCAGCTCGATGCCGGCGGCGGTGATCTGTTCCTGTGTCAAGCGGAGAATCCCCGGCTCATCGTCCGCCGGTTTCGTGGCTGGCGGGGATGTTTTTCGGTCGCCTGCTGCGGTCTCGCGGGGCTGCACCGCGGCCGGACCAGGCGCCGCGCCGACAATGCTGCGCACCGACTGCGACAATCCCGGCATGAAGCTCGCCGCCGCGATGCCGGCGACCAATGCCGCGACTGGAAGGGCGAAGCGGCCGATCATCCTCGGAACTTCGTTTGGGGCATCGACCTGCCCATGCGACAGAGGCCGTGAGACGTGCGCTTTAGGGCTGCGCTAATCATCTCCATGGACATGTTCTGCGTGGGTGTGAACTTGCTGATCATCGCTGCCGCGTGCGGCTTTGGCGGGTTCCGCGGGTCGCGCTCGCAACTGTGCCGTGGACAGCGCGGGTACATGCTCGCAAAGCTCGTGATGGATCCGGCTCAAAACTGCCTCAGCCTGTTGCACTGTCGTGCGGCCGTCGACGGCTATATCGAGTTCGGCCGTCAATCGATGCCCGAGCCAGCGGGCGCGCACGCCGAGAACTTCCGACACCTCCGAGACGTGCTCCGCTGCATGTCGGATATCTCCCACGACATGCGGATCGATGCCGTCGAGCAACCGGGTGAACACCGCTTTGGCCGACTGCCAGCTGATCCCGAGGATGGCGATCGTGATCAACAGCCCGATAATCGGATCGGCGAGCGGAAAGCCGAGCCATACGCCGGCGGCCCCGACGACGACCGCCAGGCTCGTCAGCCCGTCCGTACGCGCGTGATAGCCGTCGGCGATCAAGGCCGCGCTGTCGATCTCGCGGCCAACCCGTATGCGGAAGATCGCGCAGACCTCGTTGCCGAGAAAGCCGACGGCGCCCGCCGCTGCGACCGCCCAAAGAAGGGTGATCGGCTGCGGATGGATCAGGCGGTCCGCCGCCTCCCAGCCCGCCACGATAGCGCTCGCGAGGATGATGCCGACAATCGCCACGCCGGCTAAATCTTCGACGCGACCGAGCCCATAGGTAAAACGCAGGCTGGGTTTGCGACGCGCAAGGCGAAAGGCTATCCACAGCGGCACTGCCGTCACCGCATCGCCGAGGTTGTGGATCGTGTCGGCAAGGAGCGCGATGCTGCCGGAAGCGACGACCACTACAAGCTGAAATGCGGCCGTGATGGCAAGAATGACGAAGGACCATTTAATTGCCCAGATGCCGCGGTCACTCGTTGCTATGGTCGGGTCGACCATGCCGTGGGTGTGGCCGTGCTCCTGGTCGCGACTATGCACGTGATGGTGGCCATGGGCATGATCGTCGGCGTGGTCGGGGTGAGCAAACCCCAGCCAAGCCACGGCGGCGCGAGGCGACAGCAATTTCATAGGTATTTGGTTATCTGCTTGAATTCCTCGAGCGGGCCGCGTGCGCCGCGGGACATCGGCCCAACGGTCGCCTCGATGCAGTGTTCGATATGATCGTGGATCAGCGTACGTTTGGCGTTGGCGACGGCCTTTTCAACCGCATGCAGCTGCTGCGCGATGTCGAGGCAGGTTCGGCCGTTCTCGATCATCTCGACGATGCTGCGCAGGTGGCCCTCCGCCCGCTTCAGCCGCTTGACGATCTCCGGATGGCTCTGGTGTACGCTGATATCTTCCAATCCACTCTCCTATCCATCGGGAGGGGATATACCAGTTCGGACTCAGCGGTCAACTCGCCCGTTTCCGCCGCGCCGCAACCCCGGGGCTGTCGAGGGTAGGTGCGCCGTGAATCGTGCTTTCCCTCGCCGGGTATCACGACAAGCGCAAGGCGACTGCCTGACCGCTGAAAACACCGGCAAAACGAGGGACAGCCACCAACCGCAATTGGCCCTCGAAAAGCTCGAGCTAATTAGCGAGCCGGGAGAGTTCCGCGCCGCCCGGCATCGACCGCGCGGTAGGCGCCAGAAGGGCCCAGCAGGCTCACGGCAAGATTCGTGACTGCTGCGGCGAGGGCCGGGTCGTTAGCACCGCCAACTATCATCGCTTGGCCCTCGACCAGCGTCTGATACTCTCCGTTTAGATAGAGTCGGGCCTCGATCGCGACAGGGCGGCGGCCCCCGGATCTTCTTGTAAAGCTCTTTACCTCCCCTCCGGCGTAAGGGTTGAATTTAAACGACCATACAACGCGGTTCGACCGGGACGCATTATTTGCCACCGGCTCGAAGTGCCAGTCGGTTAGCTTGGCATCCGCCATATGCGAAGCCAGGTATTCTGGCAGGTCGCGGATGTGAAATCCTGGCAATCCAGCAGATGCTTCAACCCCAAGAGTGATTGGAGTTGCCGCACCAGCCTGAGCACGGACGCGGGCCTGCGGAACATGCTCACGCTGCAGGCGAACCCAAGCATGAGAATGGTGAAGGGGATCAATTTTAAGCTGGAGTTCATCAGCGTCCCCAGAGACAGATAACCCCGATTCCAATATATGGATGTATGGTAGTAAACCTAGGCAAGGGAGGGGGGAAGACCAGCCCCGTTGCGCCTCTCGAGCGGGGTCTGCGTCTATCGGGCCTATGCTCGGTTCTCGAAGCGGTTATCGCGGGTCCCCGCAAACGGGACCGCAGCCGCCGCACAGCGGTCCGCTGGGGCAGGGCATAAAGGCGGGCGAATCCCGCGAGCCGAACTCGGTGGGCGCACCTGACAGGCGGAGACCGGGTGAGGCGCCACAGCATTGGGCGTGAGGTAACCGCGAGGCTTTTAACGCGCTCGCGTCGGAGGCCTGCGAGCCGTTTCTGAGCTCTATCGGCGATGAAGCGCGGGCTCAACAAGGCGAAGCATACGGGCACAATGGGCTCGACCGATCCAGCCCACCTCGGCATTGCCGCCTATTTGTGCTCAAGCGTGCTCGTGTTCATGCCGATGATGCAGGTCAGGATAGTGGGGATGTTTGTGAAGAAGCCGTCAGTGCCGGCGCAGGTGAGTGTGGGGCTCGCCGGCCGGATCGTCCGGCGCATGCGCATGCTGGTGATGCGCATCGTGGACATGGCGGTGCTTGTGCTCCAGCCGCTCGTGAAGGTGCTCGTGCTCGTGCGTCTCGGCAAGGTGCAAATAGATGCCGATGCCCATCAGCAGTGCCGCGGCTAGGAGGGTAAGGGTGATCGGCTCACCGAAGAGCGGGAGCGCAAGTGCCGCGCCGATGAAGGGCGCGGTCGAGAAGTAAGTACCGGTACGCGCAGTGCCTAAATGACGAAGGCCGAGTACAAAGAGCACGAGACTGACACCATAGCCGAGAAAACCAACCGCGGCGGCGGCCCCCACCGCGGTTACTCCGGGCAACGGCGCGCCACCGGCCAGGGCCAGCGCAAGGTTGACCGCACCGGCCACCAGACCCTTGATCATCGCGATCTGCAACGGGTCGGCGGCGCTGAGCTTGCGGGTGAGATTGTTGTCGATGCCCCACGCGATGCAGGCGAGGACGATCAGGCCGCTGCCCGAATTAAGCTGCGGGCCGGTAATGCCCCCTTCGGGCCAGGAGAGCAGGACCGCGCCGGCCGAGAATCGCCATCGCGCCCAGAAAAATGCGGCGATCGACGCTCTCCCAGAAGATGAGCCAGGCGATCGCCATCGTAGCAAGGCTCTCAGTGTTGAGCAGGAGGGCCCCGCTCGATGCAGGTGAGATCGTCAGACCAAACATCAGCAGGGCCGGACCGAGTATGCCGCCGAACACCACGATCGCAACGAGCCAGGGTAGGTCGCGTGCGCGCAGCGGCGCCTCGGGCCGCACGACGCCTAGTGAGCGGTCCGCTGTCGCGAGCATCAGTCCGACGCCCGAGCCTAAATAAAGAAGACCGGCAAGCAGCAGCGGATCGGTGATGCCGACCAGCAGTTTGGCAATCGGCGTGCTCGCGCCGAAGAGGAACGCAGAGGCTAGCGCCAGTAGCGGTCCGCTCCCGAGGCGGCGTTCACTCAGCCGGTTGCTCATTGAATGACGCTTTGAGGCCCTGTTCCCGCAGGGTTTCACAAGGGCGCTACGCTACAGGTTGATGGCCGTCGATGGAAGCAGAGCGAGCGTGCCCCGACTTTGGCGGATAAAGCGCGTGCCATCTGTGACCACCGCTACGCGAAGCTTCTGGACCAATGGGCGAACTTCCCTCATGCGGTCGCGCTGGGATCCACTTCGAAACAGTTAAAACTGCCTTAAACGACGCGGCCCAGGGTCCTGCACACGTGATGTTCGAGGGAGGATTGAGCCATGACGTTAAGAACGGTCCGATTGCTGTTGCTCATTGCGGCGGTCGGGTTTTGGAGCGCAGTTCTAGCCCCCGCCTGGGCCGAAGCTGGTGACGAGAAGGCGCTGGCCGCTGCTATGAAGGACGCGACAGCGACCTTGCAAGGCGGGCTGAAAGCCAGCGAAGAAGAGGGAACCCCGATCTCGGCCAAATTCGAGATCGAGCATGGAAAACTGCAGCTCTCGGTCTATACCATGAAAGGCGACGCCTTTAGTGAGGTCGTCGCCGATCCCAAGACCGGCGCGATCGCCATGGCCGAGAAGATCACCGACGCCGACGATCTCAAGGCCGCGGCGACGCAGAAAGCAGCGATGGCGAAGGCGAAGGTCCCCTTGCTGACCGCCACCGAAACGGCGGTCACGGCCAATGCCGGGTCCCGGGCGGTCAGCGTCTATCCACAGCTGCAGGGCAGCAATCCTGTGGCCGAGGTGACCCTTCTCCAAGGAACGACCTTCAAGAAGGTGATGGAAAAATTAGACTGAAACGGCGGAACGATTGCACGCGTTAGCGTCTGAGGGAGGATGATAATGAGGTTCCATCTCGGAAACTTAATGGCTGCGGCCTTGATCACTGGTGCATCGGGCCTCGCCTTTGCCGAGGATTGGCAGACACAAGTTGGCGAGGCACTTGGCAAAACCGGCTCGACGGCGCCGGGCGGCATCTACCGCGTTGGTCTGCCGCGCACCGACTTGAAGGTGACGCTAGACGGCGTCGAATTGAAACCGGGTTTTGCGCTCGGCGGCTGGCTCGCCTTCCAAAAGATGAGCGAGCAGGGTATGGTGATGGGCGATCTCGTGCTGACCGAGAGCGAAGTCACTCCGGTCATGACCAAGCTCGCGGCCGGTGGGATCGAGGTGACGGCGTTGCACAATCACCTGCTGCGCAACCAGCCCTTCACAATGTACATGCATGTGTTGGGGCATGGCGATCCGGTGAAGATGGCGGGGGTGCTCCACACGGCGCTTGCCGAAAGCAAGACGCCGCTCGGCCCGGCGCCGTCGGGCAGTTCGCAGCCGCAGGCCGCGCCCGCCGCCCCGCCGCAGATCGATCTCGACACCGCCGCGATCGACCAGGCGCTCGGCGCCAAGGGCAGCAACAATGGCGGCGTGC
>JBJMQW010000494.1:0-29950 GCA_045802495.1 Allostellaceae bacterium
CGCGAATTGGAAGATGGCTGGACAGCAGGGCGGCGGCATTGGCGGGGCGATGGATCTGGCGGCCTGCGCCAAGCATGTTTTTGTGGCGATGGAGCATCAAACGCGAGACGGCAAGCCGCGGCTCGTAGAGCGCTGCGCAATCCCGGTTACCGCACCCGGCGTCGTCGACCTCGTCGTCACCAATTTCGGCCTGTTCGAGGTCACCAAGGAAGGTCTGGCTCTGCGCGAGATTGCTCCCGGCGTGACGGTCGACGAAGTCAGGGCCACGACCGGCTGCAACCTTATCATCCCCCGCGAAGTGCCGCCTGTCCGAGTGGTCGTTTAGGAAAGAGCCAGTCTCACGAGCGACCGCCTGCGTAGCTCGTCAGGTCGATGAACTCCAGCACCGTCCCGTCGGGGTCATGGAAATAGGCACGCGGGCCGTTGAGCACGCCGCCCTGCCGGTCCTCCTCGAAGGTGATCTCCACACCATGGGCACGCAGGTGGTCGAGCGCTTTCGCATATTCGCCGTGTGCGATCGCGAAGGAATGATGAACGCCGCCATGGTCGTCCGGCATAGGATTGATCGGCGGGTCGCGCTTCACCAGGATCAGGCAGGTACCCGCCGCATCGAGGAATGCCATCTGCCCGTTTGGCGTCGTGGACAGATGCGTGCAGCCGACAATGTCGGTATAGAACTCCCTGCTTTTCGGGATGTCGCTCACGGGAATGCTGAAATGGGCAACGCCTCTGATAGCGACCATTTTGACCCTCCCTTGTAATAGCCACGCTAATGCCCAAACAGGCCAGCCGGTTTCTCTAGCCGGCGTGCTCTACGGCTTCCAAGAACCGGATATAGGTTTCGGGGAGTCCGTGGGCTCGTGCGCCATCCCGCAATAGGGTGATATACCGCAACGACGGCTTGCCATCGATATTCTTGCCCTGTGCCATGTAGGTGATGGCGGACGCGAGACGGTTCTGCCCGTCTTCGACTTCGACGATGATATGTCGATAGCCCCGGCCAGGCACACCTTCCGTAGCATCCAGGCGCATCAGATCGCGTCTCGTGATGCGGTAGAGCACGCCCCAGACCTTCGCCCCTGGGTCAGGGTGCAGGTTTGCAGGCGCGGCCTTGCCCTTGGGCCGGCCCTCGAGATTGAAGCGCAGCCGGTACCCCTTAACGTGTCCAATGCGGCACTCGCGTGCCTGTATGCCGCGCCGGACGCGAAACGCGTTGTCGTCCATATTGGCGCCATAGGCGAAGTACCACACCTCATCTGTCGCCCTGCCGTGGAGGCGAGTGCCGCGATAGCGGTAGTAGCAGCGCGAGAGCATCCAGGATTTTGCAATCAGCCGACGCAGCTTCGGCTGTAATCGTCCTACCGTTTGACGTATCGGCAATATGGTGGCGTCGTAAAGCCTCGGCGTAGGTGTACGCCCGTCATTGGACACGTCGTGCCGCATTAATGCGCAGCGGCAGTCGGCGGCGGGGTAAATGCCATTTTTTCTCGCCGGCGCAACGCCGCGAATCCGCCAAAATGTTCGGCGAGGCGGGCCTGGTCGGCTTTGGCTTCACAGTCCACCGCTTCGGGGTCGAGGGTGGAGCGCAACCGCGCCTCGAACGCGTTGCGCGTTGGTGCTTGCTCGGGGAGGCGGCCGAGGTCGGTCAGCTCTTCGGGATCGGCTGCGAGGTCGAACAGTTGTGGCGGAGCATCAACATAATAGACGTATTTATGCCGCAGATCACGCAACATATAGAACGCGTTGGGACCATAGGTATGAAATTCCGAGAGCACGGTCCGGTCTCTTGGCGGCTGGTCTGCGAGATCCAGTAAAGAGACCCCAGGCAGCGCCAGCTCGTCGATTGCATCAGCTGCGCCGACCGCATCGAGGATGGTCGCGGAGACATCACAAAGAGTGACCGGGGTTGCGCAGACAGCCCCAACCGGTGCGCCTTCACCCGCCAGCAACATGGGGATGCCGGCGCTCTCCTCGTACATCGTCGCTTTGCCCCAAAGACCGCGCGCGCCGAGGTTGTCGCCGTGATCCGAGGTGTAGATCACCCGGGTCTTGCCTGCGAGCCCGGTTTCGGACAGCGCGGTCAGAATCTTGCCGATCTGCTCGTCGAGAAACGATACCAGACCGAAATACCCGGCCAAGGCGCGCTGCAAATCGGCCGGGCCGTGGAAATGCTTATCGTAATCCGATCGCCGCGCATAAAGCTGTATGTAGGGATGGTCGGGTCGCGCCGCTTGATCGTAGAGTTTCGGCCGCGGCAGATCCTGGCGGATATATCGGTAGAAATGCTCCGGCGGTGCAGTGAGCGGAAAATGCGGCGCCACCATCGAGACAAACAACACCCAAGGGCGCGCATGCCGGCGCGTGGCTGTCTCACGCAGCCAGATCTGCGCTGCTGCCGCAACCTGCCGGTCATACAAGGTATAGCTGCTTTCCCCAGGCCCGGCTGAGGCGATGAGATTCTTGCCGGTGGTTCTGATGTCGTCGGGGTCGCGCACCAGATGCGTCACATCGCCGACGCCGCCGGTGATATGCATCGCCAGGAGGCTCTCGTTGAATCCGTAGTCTTCGTCTGGATAGCCGCGGTAATGCAGCTTTCCAATACTGGCCACATGGTGACCGCGCTTGCGCAGACTATGCGCCCAACCTTGAATGCGTCCATCATAGGCGATCGCGTTGTCCCAGGCACGGTGCCGATGCACAGGCAGCCCGGTCGCGAGGCTGGCACGGGCGGGCACGCAAATCGGCGATGGCGTATATGCGGCGCTGAAGCGGGTGCCGCGAGCGGCGAGCGCGTCGAGCGCTGGGGTCCGGACTATCGGATGCCCGGAATAGCCCGCGATCTTGCGGTTATGCTCGTCGGACATGATGACGAGCAGGTTCTGCGGCGTAGCGACCATCCAAGCTTCTCCCGGCGGCGAATCCGCCCTACAAGCCATCTGCGCCAAATACGCGCTGCTTGTAAACGCGGCATGATAGGGACGAGCGCAGTTTCCGGGAGGACGCGCTCGCGTTCCTCATCGGCAGACAACGGCTCAGCAGGTTCGACGGCATTGCCTCCACTCGGGGTTCACGTCACGATGGCGCGGATGCCGCTGGGAACGCGGCAAATCACCGGAGCAATATCGAGCGCGCGTTGGTGGCGCCGAACGAGATCGTCATCCGGGCCCCGCATTCTAGAAGCCAAGCCGTTTACGCAAGGGATTTGACCGGTAAACCCTCTGGGAGGAAACGCAATGGAGAAGAGATTTGGCGTGGTATCGGCCGATGGGCACTGCAGGGTGATGCACCTTCCCTTCGATCTGTGGACGAAGCGTCTGCCGCGAAAATTGCAGGACGACGGGCCGAGAGTCGTGCACGGGTCGGATGGAACCCGGCAGTGGGTCGTGGAAGGACGCCCTTGGAGCGGGGTCGGCTGGGCTGGAGTGGGCCGCGGGCCGGTCAACTGCTATACCCGTGCCGGCATGGCGGAAGAGCCGGAGCCCGGCATCTTCCGCGCGGCCAATGCCCGGTATCGCTGCGAAGACATGGATCGGGACGGGGTGGATGCCGAGCTTGTCAACGGCCCCTATGAGCAAATATCCGCCATCAAAGATCCGGAACTGCGCGCCGCCTGCGTGCGCGCCGTCAACGACTGGGCGCGGGAGCTGTACGAGGAATCCAACGGCCGGTTCATCATGCTTCTCCCGCTGCCTTGTCAGACACAAGAGGAGGCCGTCGCGGAGCTGATGCGGGTGGCGGAGTTTGGCCTCCCTACCGGGGTCATCTTCGACTGGGTCAACGCTCCCGAACCTGTATTGCACCAGATGTGGGAGCCGGTCTGGGCTGCCGCCGCAGAGACCGGCATGCCGGTCAACCTGCATGCCAATCCCAGCGGCGGCTCGCGCCAGATGGGTGTAGGGGTCGCCGGCATCGAGCCGCGCAATCAGGCCCTGATGCGAGTGGCCAATTTTCCGATGGGGGCCATGGGAGAATTGATGAGCGCGGTCGTATTCTCGGGCATCTGCGATCGTCATCCCGGGGTGCGCTTTGTGCTGGAAGAGGCCGGCGTTGGCTGGGTGCCTTTTCTGTTCTGGCGCTTCGACCGCGAGTATGATTTCGGCGGACCGTCGACCCGGGTCTTCAAGCCCGACGTTCTGCTCTCCGACAATCCGACCGAGTTCGTCAAACGCCAGGTCTTCTTCACCTTTGAGGTCGAAGAAGAGGGCGGTTTTCGGCGGGTGCCCGAAATCGGCCTGCGCAACTTTCTGTGGGCCAGCGATTTCCCGGGGCTCGACAGCCCTTGGCCGGACTCCAAGGCGATGGGACACGCGCCGGCGGAAGCAGCTCTCGGAAAAGAGGCGCTCAATCAACTGGTCTTTGAAAACGCCGTGAGCCTCTACAAGATCCCGGTCACACGGCCCCAAGACCGAGCGCTTACGTAACGACAATTTTGCCGATCGAGAGCGCCAAGCCTCGGTCGCAGGACTCAGGCGGCGCGGCGGCTGCGGACCCGGGTATTGGCGCCGCGGTCCTCGTCGAAGAGCTCGGCGAGCTTTTCGAGCATGACGCCGCCCAATTGCTCCGCGTCGACGATCGTGACGGCGCGGCGGTAATAGCGCGTCACGTCGTGGCCGATCCCAATCGCCGTCAATTCCACCTCGCCGAGGCGTTCGATCTCTCGAATGACTTCGCGCAAGTGCTTTTCGAGGTAGTTGCCGGGGTTGACCGATAGGGTAGAGTCGTCGACTGGCGCGCCGTCGGAGATCACCATCAATATGCGGCGCTGCTCAGTGCGTGAGCGCAGCCGGTCATGCGCCCAGATCAGTGCCTCGCCGTCGATGTTCTCCTTGAGGATGCCTTCGCGCAGCATCAGGCCGAGGCTGCGCCGGGCGCGCCGCCAGGGGGCGTCGGCGGGCTTGTAGACGATATGGCGCAAATCGTTGAGACGTCCGGGGTTGGGTGGCTTGCCGGCGGCGATCCAGCGTTCGCGTGACTGCCCGCCCTTCCAGGCGCGGGTTGTAAAGCCAAGGATCTCGACCTTGACGGCGCAGCGCTCGAGCGTGCGGGCGAGGATATCGGCGCTCATCGCGGCCACAGTAATCGGCCGCCCGCGCATCGACCCGGAATTGTCGATCAACAGGGTAACGACGGTGTCGCGGAAATCGGTCTCGCGCTCACGCTTATAGGCTAGGGGCAGGATCGGGTTGGCGACGACGCGCGACAGACGGCCGGCGTCGAGGAGACCCTCGTCGAGGTCGAACTCCCAGGCGCGGGTCTGCTTTGCCAAGAGGCGTCGCTGTAGCCGGTTGGCGAGGCGCGCAATAACGCTCTGCAGATGCGCCAGTTGCTGATCGAGCAGGTGGCGCAACCGGGAGAGCTCGTCGGCATCACACAGTTGATCGGCTTCGATGACCTCGTCCGAGGCGACGCTGAACGCGCGATAGACCGCGGTGTCGTCGGCTCGGCCGCGGGGCATCTGTCCGGGTCGGCCCGGCCGGCCGGGATCGTCGTCGCTCGATCCGGGCATCATCTCGCCGTCGCCGGCTTCGGCAGCGTCCTGCGCATCCTCGGCGGCGCCGTCGGCGGGCGAACCGTCCATGGATTCCTGTGCGCCGGCGGTGCCCCCTTCGCCCTCGCTCTGGTTCTCGCTCTCCGAATCCTCGCCGCCCTGCTGCTCTTCAGTATCCTCCGACTCGTCGGCCTCGCCGAAATCGATGTCGAGATCCTGCAGCAGCTTGCGGGTGGCGCGCGCGTAGGCGTCTTGGTCAAGGACCGCCCGGTCGAGTTCGGCGAAGTCCTTCCCGATGCGCGATTCGATCCACGGGCGCCATAGATCGACGACACGCCGCGCTGCGGGCGGCGGACGTTCTCTCGTAAGGGCCTCGCGGGTCAACAGCCGCACCGCTTCGGCCATCGTGCTTTCGGTGCGCTCGGTGATCCGCTCATAACCCTGGCGGCGATATTGCTCTTCCAGCATTGCTTCGAGATTCGAGGCGACCCCCGCCATCCGGCGGGAACCCAGCGCCTCGACCCGCGCCTGCTCGACGGCGTCGAACACCGCCCGGGCGAGAGGCCCGCTCGGCACGCGCTTGCTGTGCACCGCGTCGTCGTGATAGCGCAGGCGCAGAGCCACACTATCGGCGGCGCCCCGCAATTGCGCGGCTTCCTCGGCGGGAAGGTCGCGCGGCGGGTTCGGCAGCCGCACCCGGGCGCCGCTCGCGCCCGCCGGGTCGGGACCAAAGCCGACGGTCACATCGTCGCGCTCGGCAATCGCACGCAAGGTTGCCGCGGTCGCGCGCTTGAAGATTTCGGTCGGGGAAAAGTCCTGCGCCATTGGGTTTACCAACCAGCCCGAACGCTCTTACATCAAGGTCGCATTGACGCCCGTTTCGGCGAGCTCAGTGCCAAAGCAGCGTTGGTAGTACTCGGCAACCGTCGCGCGCTCCATCTCGTCGCATTTGTTCAGAAAGGTCAGCCGGAAACCGAACGCCAGATCGTTGAAGATGCGGGCGTTCTCCGCCCAAGTCATCACGGTGCGGGGCGACATCACAGTCGAGATGTCGCCATTGATGAAACCGGCTCGGGTTAGATCGGCCAACGCGACCATTGCGCTGATCGTCCGCCGGCCTTCCTCATCGTCATAGCTCGGCACTTTTGCCAGGACGATATCGACCTCGGCGTCGTGCGGCAGATAATTCAACGTGGCGACGATGTTCCAGCGATCCATCTGTCCCTGATTGATCTGCTGGGTACCGTGATAGAGGCCGGTCGTATCGCCGAGACCGACCGTATTCGCGGTCGAAAACAACCGGAAATGCTGATGCGGCCGGATCACTCGGTTCTGATCGAGCAGGGTGAGCTTGCCTTCGACCTCGAGCACCCGCTGGATCACGAACATGACGTCGGGACGGCCGGCATCGTACTCGTCGAAACACAATGCGACCGGGTGCTGCAATGCCCACGGCAGTAGTCCCTCGCGGAATTCGGTGACCTGCTTGTTGTCGCGCAGTACGATCGCGTCCTTGCCGACGAGATCGATGCGGCTGATATGGCTGTCCAAATTGACGCGAATGCAGGGCCAGTTGAGCCGCGACGCGACCTGCTCGACATGAGTTGATTTGCCGGTGCCGTGGTACCCTTGAATCATGACGCGACGATTGAACGCAAATCCAGCGAGTATCGCCAATGTTGTATCGCGATCGAAGCGGTAGGCCTCGTCGAGGTCGGGGACGTGCTCGCTCGTTTGGCTGAATGCCGGTACTTGGAGATCACTGTTGATCCCGAAGGTCTGACGGACCGAAATGGTGATGTCGGGCTTATCCAGGGGGAAAGCAGTGGTCGGAGCCGTTGGCTGAACGGGTGGCATTATTCTCTTATGTCCTTGTGGTGGAACAGGAGGCTGTCAGGCGCCGCAGCGCGTGTGGTTCATCCGAAATAGCTGGCCTTGAGGGTGGCAAAGGCTTGGTTGATGATCTTGAGCTTTTCTTCCGCCTCCCGGTCGCCGCCATGGGCGTCCGGATGGTGTAGCTTGACGAGAGCCTTGTAGCGCGCCTTGAGCCGAACGAGCGTAAAGGGCGGTTCGATGTCGAAAACCGCCAGCGCTTGCTCACGGGCCGACAAGGCCCGCCGCGTAGCGTCCGGCTCGGGCCCGCCGTTCTTTCGGCCGTGGTGGCGGGCATCCTGCGGACCCTCCGAGAACACGCCGAAATAGTCGCGGATGCGGTCGGCGTGGCCGGAGCCATGGCGAACGCCGAGCCGCCAGCTCGGGCGCTGCCAAACGGTATCGTGGCGTATTTCGGCTTCGATCTCGGTGTCGCTCATTCCGGCGTAATAATTCCAGGCAGAATTATAGGCTCGGACATGTTCCAGGCAAAACCAGTAGTAGCTGTGCAGGTCGAGGCGCGATTTGGGCGCGCGAAAGTCGCCTCCGGCGATACACCCGGGATGATCGCACGGCCGCAGCGGGGCATCGGGCGTTGCGTCGAGAGTGGGATCCAGCGAGAGGCGCCGCATTCAGACCAGTATGGGCGGACCGCCAACGGCTGGCAAGGTTGCGCCGTGGTCTTTGTAGGTGCAGGCCGGTAAAGCAGGGCAGGGTTGCGGCTGGCGCAAGCGCGTCCAACGTTCAACGAGCCGGCGGCCCGTCCCGCGGATCGCAAAACTGTCCTCTTGGATCAGCCCATCGCAGAATGGCGGCGCGCGTTTCGCGCGGCAGTCGATCAAAGGCGGCTCGGCTCCGATTTTCCCTAACCGGCGCGAACAAATCGAGGAGCGGCACCGGCTCGGGCTCGCGGGCAATGGCGATGCTGCCGTCGGACAAACGCGCGAGCCTGGCGCCGCCGATCGCAGCGACCTCGATGACGGCGTCCCGCCAATAGCGGTAACGGCCGCCCGCCGCTACCACAAAGGCGCCAAGGATCGCAGTTCGCGGGCCGTCCGAATTC
The DNA here is from genome assembly GCA_045802495.1 of Allostellaceae bacterium. Lineage (GTDB taxonomy): Bacteria > Pseudomonadota > Alphaproteobacteria > ATCC43930 > CGMCC-115725 > AP-15. Next base: position 8,424 of record JBJMQW010000494.1, read on the forward strand.
AGCCAGCCGATCGCGCAGCGCGCCAGGCGCTCATCGGTCGAGCAGCGCGTCAAGATGGCGATATCGGTCTCGTCATGATGGTTGTCGTAACCGGCCCGCGGGTCGAAGCGGCCCACCTCGACGCCGCGCCGGCAATAATCCGAAACGGCGACAAATCTTCCTGCGCTCGGCAGCTGAAGAATGCGCCAGCCGCGGTCGTGAAAAACGGTCTCCGGCGGACGCGGCTGAGCCTTCACATTCTCTCTCGACCGACTGCGACGACTGGATGGGAAGGGAATGATATCGCCCATCACACCTCCTACCGGCTTGCAACTGTGCCGATCCAGCATCGATCCGAAGACGACAGCATGCAACTAAATGTTGCCTTAACTCCGGCAGGGCTCCGTAAAAAAATTGCCTGCCCGCGGCTTAGCGCGGGCAGGCGGCGCGTCGTATGTGGCGAAGGGTGCGAGGCTAGAAATCCATGCCACCCATTCCACCACCGGGCGGCATCGCCGGCGGCGTCTTCGGCTCCGGCTTCTCGGCCACCATCGCCTCGGTAGTGATCAACAGACCCGCTACCGATGCGGCGTCCTGCAGCGCATGGCGCACGACCTTGGTCGGATCGAGGATGCCGGACCGGATCATGTCCGTGAACTCGCCCTTTTGGGCGTCATAGCCGTAATTCGGATCCGTGCTGTCGAGCAGTTTTCCGACGATGATCGAACCGTCGGTTCCCGAATTCTCGGCGATCTGCCGGGCCGGGTAGAGCAGCGCCTTTTTGACGATGTCGATGCCGACCTTCTGGTCGTTGTTGGCTGGCTTCAGACCCTCGAGCACCCGGGCGGAATAGAGGAGCGCAGCGCCACCGCCGGCGACCACACCTTCTTCGACCGCAGCGCGGGTCGCGTGCATCGCGTCATCGACCCGGTCCTTCTTCTCTTTCACCTCGACCTCAGTGGAGCCGCCGACGCGGATCACGGCCACACCCCCGGCAAGCTTCGCCAGCCGCTCCTGCAACTTTTCGCGGTCGTAGTCGGACGTCGTCTCTTCGATCTGCTGCCGGATCTGCGTGCAGCGGCCCTGGATGTCGTCCTTGGCGCCGCCGCCGTCGATGATCGTCGTGTTCTCTTTCTCGACGCGCACCCGCTTTGCTTGGCCGAGCATGTCGAGGGTGACGTTTTCGAGCTTGATCCCGAGATCCTCGCTGATCACTTGCCCGCTGGTCAGAATAGCGATGTCTTCGAGCATCGCCTTCCGCCGATCGCCAAACCCCGGCGCCTTGACCGCGGCCACTTTGAGACCGCCGCGCAGCTTGTTGACGACGAGGGTGGCGAGCGCCTCGCCCTCGACATCCTCGGCGACGATCAGCAGGGGCCTGCCGCTTTGCACGACCGCCTCGAGCACTGGCAGCATGGCCTGGAGGCCCGACAGCTTCTTCTCGTGGATCAGGATGTAAGGGTTTTCAAGTTCGGCGATCATCTTCTCCGCATTGGTGACGAAATACGGGGAGAGATAGCCGCGGTCGAACTGCATGCCTTCGACGACGTCGAGTTCGGTCTCGAGGCTCTTCGCCTCCTCGACCGTGATCACACCCTCGTTGCCGACCTTTTGCATCGCCTGAGCGATCATTTCGCCGACTTCGCGCTCGCCATTGGCCGAAATCGTGCCGACCTGAGAGATTTCCTCGTTGGTCGAGATCTTTTTCGAGCGCTTCTTGATGTCCTCGACGACCGCGGCGACGGCTAGGTCGACGCCGCGCTTCAGATCCATCGGGTTCATGCCGGCCGCAACCGCCTTTGCCCCTTCGCGCACGATCGCCTGGGCCAAAATGGTCGCGGTGGTAGTGCCGTCGCCGGCCTGATCACTGGTCTTCGACGCCACCTCACGTACCATCTGGGCGCCCATGTTCTCGAACTTGTCGGCGAGCTCGATTTCCTTGGCGACGGTGACGCCGTCCTTGGTGATTCGTGGCGCGCCGAATGACTTGTCGAGCACCACGTTCCGACCCTTCGGGCCCAGTGTCACCCTGACCGCATTGGCGAGAATATCGACACCACGCAGCATGCGTTCGCGCGCGTCGCCGTGAAATTTGACTTCCTTGGCAGCCATTTTCTACTCCTCAAGCAACCTTCTTGGCGGCGGCACCCTGTTCGAGCACGCCCATGATGTCGGATTCTTTCATGATGATCAGCTCTTCGCCGTCGAGCTTGACTTCGGTGCCCGACCACTTGCCGAACAGCACGCGATCGCCTGCCTTGACATCCATCGGCTGCAGCTTGCCGTCATCGCTCCGCGCGCCCGGACCGGCGGCAACCACCTCGCCTTCCATCGGCTTCTCTTTGGCGGTGTCCGGGATCAGGATGCCGCCTTTGGTTCTCTCCTCGGATTCGACCCTCCGCACCAGCACGCGGTCGTGCAACGGACGGAATTGCATTAATACCTCCTTGGACCTCATCGTAAAAAACGTGAACTGGCACTCTCGCCCCGAGAGTGCTGCTCACATAATTAAGTACCGCGGAGTTGTCAAGCAGCCTGCCGGGTGACGGAAGCGGCTGTCATCTCCGTTGAAAAGGGGTCACTTCGGAGCGCTGTTTGTGTTTATGATGTGCATAGCCCCTACGAACGAGCCCAAAAATGTCGCGAACCGTGGATTGGGAAATACCCGGCGAAATTCAGCCAAAGCAGGCCGATTGCGCCTTTGACCTAGACCAGACGCTGAGCGCTGTTCTCGGGCTGCGCGCGACCGTTCCAGAAGACGCTTTTACGGCCGGCACGCTCGGCACCGAACGCGCCGGCAGCGGCGTGCTGATCGGCAAAGACGGCCTCGTCTTGACGATCGGCTATCTGATCACCGAAGCGGAGACGATATGGCTGACGTCGCCAGGCGGCGGCGCTGTTCCCGGTCACGTCCTCGCTTACGATCAGGAAACCGGCTTCGGGCTCGTCCAGGCGCTCGGACGCCTCAACATTCCGCCGATAGAGCTTGCCGTTGGCCTGCGGGTCGGCGCCGGAGACCGCGCCGTAATGGCTGCCGAGGGGGGCCGTAGACATGCGATTGCTGCGCGCGTTGTCGCCCGACAGGAATTCGCCGGATATTGGGAATATGTGCTCGACCGGGCGATCTTCACGGCGCCAGCTCATCCCTTCTGGGGCGGCGCCGCGCTGATCGCCGCGGATGGCCGATTGATCGGGATCGGCTCGCTGCATGTTCAGCACGCCAGTGGCCGTGAGTTGCGCCGCGACGTCAACATGGTCGTGCCGATAGAACTGTTGCCGCCGATTCTCGACGATATGCTGACCTACGGTCGGCCGAACCGTCCAGCTCGGCCGTGGCTCGGAGTCTATGCCGCAGAGGTCGAGGACGCTATCGTCGTCGCTGGCCTTGCGGAGCGGGGGCCGGCGAGCAAAGCCGGTTTGCGGCCCGGCGACCGCATCTTGGCGGTGCGCGACGATCCGGTCGCGAGCCTCGCCGGGTTTTGGCGGAAAGTCTGGGCCGGCGGTCCGGCGGGCAGCGAGGTTGTGCTCCAGGTCTCCCGCGATAACGAAAACCTGACGGTTCGCGTGCTTTCCGCGGACCGGGCCCGGTTTATGAAGGCGCCAAAGCTGCACTGAGTAGCGAGCCAGAGCTGCCGCTCTGGAGAAAACCGAACTGCCCAGTGCAGCTCTCGGGACAGCGGGCGGAAGGTCGCATTCGGCCTCCGCTGCACGAATCCTTCACCCGTTGGTAAGCCACTACGATTGGTTGATGCGCAAGGGTCCGTAGGGATGGATCCCGGCTTTCGCCGGGAAAGCGAGAATTGATTTACGCCTACGAGAGGGCCCCTTCCGATTCCTTCACAACTCTGAAGTCGGTCGCTGCGCGTCGCCGGTGCTGGTCAAGACTATAGCGCTGCGGTTGAGCTTATCCTTGACCATGTCGAGGGGCAATCATAGCGTCTCGTTATTCTGCTGATCTCCGCCGGCTCGCACGAGATAAAGGCAAGGAGAGGATCATGGCGGACCACAACGATCCGAACGCGGTAAATTCGATATTCTCCGATATTGAATTCAGCGCCGCCGACCTCTACGACATCTTCGGTTTTCCGAGCGACGACACCAGCGGAGGTGAGAAGGTGGTCATCGCTTTGACTTTCGCCTCTGTGCCTCGGACCGGCGTCTTCGATCCCGACATGCTGTATCGCGTATTGATGGCGCCCGATGCACGGCTCAGTCGATCGAGCCAGGACGATACAAGCCTCGCTGGTTTCCTCTCCTATCTCGAAGGCGTCAAGCACAAATATCTGAGCGTCTTGAAGCCGTCGGAAGTTCGGGTAACGATCGACGAAAACAATCGAGCCAATCTTCGCTTTCTCAATTTTGCCGGCGGCAGTTTTTCGGCGGTCGTCGACACCAATCAAAGCGTGAGCTTGCAATCGCCCGCCAGCCAGTCGATCAAGGTCTTTATCGGCGGCAGGGACGATGCATTCTTCAACGATCTGCCGGGTTTTTTTCGATCGATCAATTACGCCCCGCAATTTTATCACGTGCCGCACACGATGCCCGATCTTCGGGAACTAAAGATCCCGAAGACCTTTCTCGAACTCGAAGGCAACGACCTGTTCAACTACGATCCGGCACAGCCGGATTGGGGACACGGGCCCAAGCGAGATCTGCCGCCGGGTCCATTGACCTGGAACGGCAATCGCTTCAAGAGAGACGCGAACGGCAATTTTCGGTTTGTCTATTCGGGCAAGGACGCCCGGGCTGGACAGAATTGCAATGCGATAATTCTCGAACTTCCGCTCGCATTCCTGACCAACACGCCCAGCGAGCACCGTATCGTCAATACTTGGGGCGAAAGCTGGGTGCTGAAGGCCGCGAGCAAAGTCGAGACGATCCCTGACCATCCCTTGTGGATAGAGCACCCGCATGTGTTACTTGACGCTTTCACTTTGGATGACGAGCTAAAGAACTACAAGCTCGTCGATACCGACGGCCAGGCATTCGCCGACGCGGCCCTCAGCGAGCGCGAAGACAATCGTCAGTTAGGCGCGAACAATTTCTGGCTGGCGCCGCATTTCATCAAGCGGCTAGGCCATCTCGGCTGGGGCTTTGGCCCGTCGATTACGGCGCTCGGATTGGCGAGCGCGTTCGATCACGACAATTCCCCGGTCTCGGTGCATCGGACTTACGCGCATGTCGTGGAGGCGTTTCCGCGGGTCAAGAAGATCCTGTTTCAGGAGCTCAATATGCCCGACGATACCTGGAACAAAGAGGGCCTGCCGATCCCGTTACGACGCGCTGTCGACATCTTCATTCCCAATGTCAATGCGATCGACATGGATACGACCGGCACCTGGCCATTCGGCCGCCGATTGGAAGACCAGGTCGCAACGCGCTTCCTGTCGACCTTTCTCGATATGAGCGCGACGCTGAACGGGCGAAGATACCACGTCGATCTATTGAACGACCCGGCTCTCTGGAACAGCGCGCCCATCGAGCCGAAAACGCCGCCCAATCCACTGGCAAACGACAAGCCGTTTTTGTCGCATTTTCCGTATCTGGCGGAACCCTGGTAACGCTCTGTTTCAATGTCAGTTCGGACCGGGTATCAGGCGGAGCTGCAGCGCATCGAGCAGGATCTTGCGGCGATCGGCAATGCCGGGATATTTTTGCCCCCGATCGACTCGCAGCTAGTGACGCAATATGTCTATCGCCTATACCAAAGGGCTTCGATCTCTGGTGGGATGGCAGCACTGGGCACGGCCGAGAAAGCTATCGAACGGGCTTTGCCCCTTCTGGCGCACAAGAGCGATCTTTATCTGCTAAAGGCCAATATCGCCTTTAAGCTGCACAGGCTCGCTGATGTGGAAGCGGCGCTTGCGGCAGCGCCGACCGTTCGCGACAGCAATGAAGGAATGCTGCTTCTTGCCGATCTCGATTTTCAGCACGGCCGCTACCAGGAAGCGGAAAGAGGGTATTGCCAGTTATTAAAAACCGAGCGGTCATGGGGCGCCCTTGCCCGATTGGCGCATTTTCGCGGCAAGATGGGCGATGTCCACAATGCTGACCGCCTTTACTGCGAAGCCGGAGACGAATTGACCGCGAAGGAGATGCGGGCCTATTCGTGGCTTGAAGTACAGCGAGGCTTCCTGGCTTTCGCGCACGGCAATTACGATGAGGCGCGCGCTCGTTACGAGCGCGCGGATGCGGCCTATCCTGGATATTGGCTGGTCCGTGAATATCTTGCCGAACTGCTCGGCGCCGAGGACCGATACCGCGAAGCCATCGACATATTGGAGGGCATCTCGCCCGACGGCGGCCGGCCAGACTTGCATCAGGCTATTGGCGAATTGTACGAGCGCTCTGGTCAACCGGATCGGGCAGGCTATTGGTACGAGAAGGCTCTTGCTGAATATTTGCAATCGGCGCGAAGCGGCGAGGTGCATTTCTATCATCATCTCGCGGACTACTACGCCGATGTCGCCAAAGATGGAGCAGCGGCGGTGACATGGGCGCGCGCCGACTTGCGGCTACGGGAGAATTTTTCCACTCAGGCGGTGCTTGCCTGGGCGCTCTATCGAAACGGTCGGTTCCACGAGGCCCGTAACTGGATCGACCGGACCCTGGCATCAGGCGCCGTCGAAGCTCACCTGTTTGTCCGCGCGGCAGCGATCTACAGCGCCGTCGGTAATTCGGTTCCGGGGCGGAGACATATGGAAAGCGCGAAGCGGCTCAATCCTTGGATCGAGAATTTTCACATTCACCACTGAAGGCGCGTCACGATGCCAGGATCACGTCCGCCGCCTTTTCGGCGACCATGTAGACAGCGCTGACAATGAAAAAGCCCGGGATGCGCGGAAAAACGGAGGCGTCGACGATCCGCAGCCCCTGGGTGCCATGGACCCGAAATTCGCCGTCGACGACTCCGCCGGTCTCCCGCGGCCCGATCGGGCAGGTGCAGGACGCATGGTGGCCCCACGCCGTGGTGCGCACGTAATCCTTGAGCTCGTCGTCGCTCTGTCGAGCATCGCCTGGCTGTTCCTCCTCCGCGATCAGCCCCTCGGCCTTTAGCTCCGCCGTCAGCTTGCGCACAAATCGGATGCCGGCGACGACGGAATCGAGATCTTCCCCCGCTTGATCGCTGCCCTCCTCGAAATAATGAAAATTGATCAGCGGCGTGTCTCGCGGGTCCGCCGAGCGGAGGACCACTTGGCCGGCGCGGTTCTGCGTATGGGCTTTGAGGATGGCCCAAGTCAGATAATTGGGCTTGGTGACCGCCAGAGAGGAATAGCCCGGGAAATACCCGCCGAAGAGGCCGACCAGCGCAAAGCAGAAAAGATCTGGAAGCGGCCGTTCGGGGCGTGATCTGAGGATTGCCGACAGCACCGCGCCGTTGCTGATGTAGAGCCCCTCGCGCTTTTCGGTCCATTCCTTGTAGGCGGCGTCGCCGCGGCTGAAGGTGACACCTTCGAGCACGTTCCACCGGTCGAAGCTCATGCGGTTGACGACGCCGACCTCATAGCGGTCCTGCAGGTTCTTGCCGACCCCCGGCAATTCGACGCGCACCGGGATGCCCAGCGGTTCCAGCACCGCGCGCGGTCCGACACCCGACAGCATCAGGATTTGCGGGGTGTTGAACGCGCCGCCGCTGAGGATGACCTCGCGTGTCGCCTTTGCCTGACGCAACTCACCAGCCGCCGTCGCCGGCTGGCCATGCGCGCGGTAGAGGCGTTCCCCCTTCAGGTATTCGACGCCGGTCGCGCGGTTGTGCTCGTCGAATAGCACGCGGGTAACCAATGCGTCGAGCTCCAGCCTCAGGTGGTCCGGGTGTTTTTGTACGGTCTCGAGCACCCGCTCGCGGGTTCCAATCCGCGCATGATTGCGCGTCGCCAGCGGTGTGTAGCGCACGCCCACGGCATTCTCGCGGACCAGCCGCCAATCGTTCGGATCGGCCTTCGCCTCGACGAGATCAATGAGACGCTCGATCGGCTGTCCGATATCGTCGAAGGCTTCGTTTGCGGAGTGAAGAAGGAATTGGACCAGGCCGAAATCGCCCAATGCGGCCTTGGGAATGGCTGTTTCGACCTGCAGCCAGCCGCGCCAGCCATGGCGCGACGGGTTTGGCCCCAACAGGGCCAGCCAGCGCTCGAGCGGCCGGTGGCGACAGTTCTCCAGCCGTGTAAAGTAGTTCCGCATCGCCTCGGCGTTCCACGACGCGTCGCCCGTTAGGCTGGCGATCCCGTCCCAATCCGCATTATGCGGGTAAACCAGGATCATCGCGTTATGAGCCGTGCAACCACCCAAGGTTCCGGCCCGCGGGTACAGAACGCCGTCGACCGGGACCCCACGGTAGTCGCGCCGATATTTCGGATCCTTCTGCTGCAGCGCGTCCGAGGCATAGTGGCGGACGAAAAAATCCCACCGTATCGCGTCGTTTTCGCTCGCGAAGCCGTGGAACGACGGAACGTCATAGTCGTCCGGGAGTCGGTTGATGCCGGGCTCGTCGTCATTGGTGCCCGAGAGCTGGCGTGGATCTCCGCCAGCCTCCAGCAAAAGCACCGTGCGCCCCGCGTCCGCGAGCCGGGCGGCGAGGGTCCCACCCCCGGCCCCGGAACCGACGACGATGTAATCGAAAGAGCCGTCGCCGTTCATCAAATTCCTCCCTCCGTCCCGGCTCGAGATCGAGCGTTCTATGGCGTACCTGCCTCGCCGCTCCTGGGCGGCGGGTAGATTAACGAAGGTCTATTTCGTCAAAATGTCTTCAGGAAGGCGATCAACGCCTGCTTGTCCGCGTCGCTCAGCTGAGCCCCGAAATAATGGCCGCGATTGACTACGTAGTCGGGGCATTTGCTGAGGGCGAACAGCTGCTCGCGGAGATTGGCGAATACTTGCCGCGCCTGCTCGTCGGTGGCGCCCTGCGGCAGCGCCTTGAGATCATGGACCAGCTGCAGCACAGCCTTGACGACTGCTTTGTCGTGCTTCAATCGCTCCACTATGTTGCCCGACGGCGGCAGCGGGTCGAAATTCGCCAACAGGTCCACGGGCGTGCCTGCCGGGATCGGGCCGATCTCGATCCCAACCTGGCCGAAGACCGGAACCAGCAGATCGAGCAGTCCTTGCGTATTCTTGATGACGTCGGGCAGATAGCCGGTCGGGATGCGCAGCCAACTCGTCGCGGTCGTCCGGTCGATGACACCGGGCACCTTGTCGCCGAGCACCGGGTCCTTGTCCCGCTTTTCCGGCCACAGCATCTTGGTGATCGAATCCTGGAACGACGCCATGCGCGCTTCGACCGAGGGGCTCGGGTCGAACCGGCCGACGCTGTTGTTCAAGAGGTAGGGCGCCGTCGACCACAGGCTGACCAGCGACGCCACGCGGGTATAGCCGCGCCCGCCGGCCGGCATCTGGAATGGCCGCTTCTGCCCAGTGAACGGATCGTACACCGTAATCGCACCGACCGACGGCAGCTGCTTGTACGAAGCCGAGGAGAAGTTGTCCCAAATATTGTTGCCGATCGCGTTCGTCGCCAATGGGCTGCAGGCGTTGGTCTGCAGCAAAGTCACCGGCACCCGCCCATCATTCGATAGAAAATTGCCGTCGAGAAAATCGTCCGCCTGAACGATTTGCCGCATCTTCTGCCGGAACCCATCGGTTTGCGTCCACGCCCAGTATTTATTGAAGCAGTTGAGGTAGTTCGGACCGATGCAGACCGACGGGTCGGCGCCGGCCGGCCGCTCGGGCGCCTTGCTCGAATGGCAGGCGGCGCAATTGTCGGCGAAGACGAGCTTGCCCTGCTGAACCGTGGCCGGCGGATCGTTCAGGTAGGCGGCGCCGCCGGGCGCGTTTTTCAGCTTGTGCGGGTAGGAGGCTTTGACCAGGAACAGCGCCATATTGGGCGTTTGCGCTTCGGTCGCCTGCCAATACGACGAGTTCCGACGCATCGTTGTAATCTCGATCGGGGTAAAGGGCTTGCCGCCGAGTACCGGGTTGAAATGGCGCAGCCATTCCTCGCTGAACAGGCCGATATTCACATAGACACGGTTCAACGCACCGAGCGCGCCAACCGAATCCGCGCCATCCTTCAGGACATGTGGGGTCCATACGGTTTTGGGCGGCTTAAAAAACTGGGTCAATGGGCCCCGGCTGACGAACTCGTTGAATTGCTTGTTTGCCAGGTTGTCCGGGTCCAATGTCTCTCGCCCCCACCGCTTGGCCGCCTCCAGCCTTGGCCATAGGTTGTAGACAGCGTTCATCGTGCGGGGATTGTTGATGTTGTCGCTGGATACGAGCGAGGTGTCCAACGATCCCGGCCGTGCCGTGTGCAATACCTGAAACAGGAAGTTCGACTGATCGGCATTCCACGCCAGGATACGGTCCACCCAGAAATACTGGGCGCCGACGGTGCCGCTCAAATTCTCCCATTGGGGAGCCTCGGGGTTGGCCGGCGGCTTTTCCGGGTTCGGCCCGACATGACAAAACCCGCAGGACATGCCGACCCGGTAGGGCCGGACCAGATCCTTCGAGAGATAATAGCTTGGGTCGTTGTAAAAGCGGTCGGCATCCCACCGTTTTGCCGCGGCTTCATCGAAATCGGGGTTTGGGAACAGCCGCAAGCCAACGATCCCGGTCGGGTAGCCGTAATACGATCCGGCCGGAATGTTCTTGCCACGCGCCCCGACCGCCACCCCGGGGTATTTCGTTGCGTTTTCGAATGGATCGGCCGGGCAGTCGGCGGTCCTCGTATCGAACCACAGCCCGTAGCGCTGCGGGTCGGGGCCAGTCGCCTTGGTGAAGCACGGCTCGTTGACGAGCCCCAGATAGTTCCAGCGATTGTCGCGGCTGTATTTGAGACCGGGGGATGAGGAGAGGATCTTTAGGAGCTCGAAGGCGCCAAAGGTCAGGTTTGTCAGCTTGTCCCACAGGCGATCGTTTCCGCCGGTCCAGACCAGCCACATATTGCGGCCCTTGACCTCCTCCGGGCTCAGAGCGATGCCGCCATCCATGGCCCGGAAATAGTCTTCGTCGGCGGCCGGGAAGGTTTGCGCCGCACGCCCGGCCTGCCGCGCCTCGTCGATGACCGCCTGGGCCCGCGCCTGATCTACTCGGACAAAACTCAATAACAGCAGGCAGACCCACGGGATCAGCCGCAATCTATCCGACAGGCGATCTGCCATCGGGTTCCCCCCTAGTGTCGGCCGGCCCTTGGGATCTCGGCACAAATTCAACTTTAACCATAAAGCCTGGGCTCGCAAGATCCAAATAGTGGTCACCCACGAACAAGCTCGCCGTGTGGCGTCAACCACGATATCTTGATGTGCCGAGATGCCGGCGGCGGCAGGCCGTCTGGAGAACAACCGACAACAAGGAGAGGAACCATGGCCTTTGCGATCCAGCATGTGCACATCAAAACCCGGGATCCGAAGCAAACGATGCAGTTCTACATCGACAATCTCGGTGCGACTTATGTCGCGGAGATACCCGGACGCGGCCACCGCGTGAACCTCCACGGGCTGACGCTCAACATCACGACCCTGATCTCCACTCAAAACCACGAGCAGCATTACGGCATCGAGCATATCGCCCTCGACACCGACGACTATTCGGGGACGCTCGCTCGGCTCCGGGGCAATGGTGCCCGCATTCTCGAGGAGCTGCCGCCCAACCCCAACAATGGCCGCCGCGTCTGTTTCGTCGAAGCGCCGGACGGTGCGCAGATTGAGGTGATCGAGAAGGTCGGCGCCGCTGCGGCGTAGCATTTGACTTTTGTAGGCAATGCCTTAGTCGTCGCCACGGCGAAAACGGAGGCCGGGGCAAGCGCTGCGGCGCTGCCACCCTGGGTTCCCGCTTGCGCGGGAACGACGAAATCTGAAAGGCGCGCCGCATGGCCTTGAAGGACGAGATCCCCCTGGGGGTGGCCCTGCCGCATCGCTCGCCCGAGCAGATCGAGGTTGAAGCGGTTCGTCGCGTCGCCCAGCGCGCCGAGGAGCTCGGGTTCAGCGATCTCTGGGTGACCGAAAATACCCTCGACCACGTCTTCTGCTTCGACCCGGTAGTGGTGTTGACCTATGCGGCCGCCGTTACCACCAAGATCCGACTGGGCGCGTCGGTCGTTGTGCTTCCGGTCCACAACCCGGTCCATGTCGCGCATCAATGGGCGAGCTTGGATTATGTCAGCAACGGCCGAGCAATCCTCGGTGTGGGGTTGGGCCGAGACCACCATTATGAGCAGTTTCAGACCCCGCAAGAAGGCCGGGTGCGGCGTTTCCGCGAGGCTGTCGAGCTGATCAAGGCGTTGTGGACCGAGCAGCAAGTCTCCTACCGTGGCCGCATCTTTCAGCTTCAAGAGGGCACGATGGCGCCGAAACCGGTCCAGAGGCCGCGGCCGCCGATCTGGATGGGTGTCGGGCACCCGGACGCGCTGCGCCGGACCGCCGCTATTGCCGATGGCTGGATGGGCTCCGGCGGCTCCAGCAACGCTGCCTTCACGCGTTCCGTTCCGCTGTTGCGCCAGGCACTGGAGACGGCCGGGCGTGATCCGGCAGCCTTTCCAATATCGAAGCGGGTATTCATATCGGTGCACGAACGTCCGGAGGTTGCGCGCGCCGAGCTGAACCGCTGGTTCACCCTGGTGTATCGCAATCCCGAGGGCACCGACGCGTCGGGCATTCATGGCGCGCCGGCGCAAGTAGCGGAACAGCTGGAGGAGTTGGTCGCCGCCGGCGCGAACCACCTTCTTCTCAACCCCACCGCCCGGTACGCGGAACAGCTGGAGATGCTGGCTTCGGTTGTGGGGCTATCCTGACGCGGAGGCGCAATGAGAACCGTTCAATCCGATCCCGTCAAGCAGCAGGTCGCCGCCCATTGGGGCCGGCGGGCCGCAAATTTCGACGGGGATTTCGGGCATAGCATTCGCACCAAGGCGGAGCGCGCCGCCTGGGACCGCATCCTCGATCTCGTGCTCGCGGGACGTCGTGCCCTCGATGCGCTAGATGTCGGCTGCGGCACCGGTTTTTTGAGCCTCGAGCTGGCCGCTCGCGGCCATCGCGTGACTGGCGTCGACTTTGCGCCCGCAATGCTCGCAGAGGCGCGGCGCAAGGCGGCAGAGCGGGGCGCCTCGATCCGTTTCGAGGAGGCTGACGCCGAGCAGCTGCCGTTTTCGGCCAATAGCTTCGAGCTTGTCGTCAGCCGGCATGTCTTGTGGACCTTGCCGCATCCCGAAGCAGCAATCGACGAATGGATCCGCGTATTGCGGTCCGGCGGGCGGCTCGCCGTCATCGATGGACAATTCGATCCGGGGTGCTTGACCCACCAGAGAGAAAATGCCCGAACGAGCGCCGAATACGCGGCGATCGGCGATCGGCTGCCTTTCCTTGGAGGTCGGCCGCGCGAGGAGATCGAAATTCTGCTGAGGGCGCACGGACTCGTGAACGTCGGCAGCGATCCGGTCCTCGACCTGGTCGAGGCGCAGGCGATGCGCATGGTCGAGGAGGGGAGGGAACGGCAGACGCGCCGGCGCTTCGTGGCCTGGGGCGAGGTTGAGCCTTGAGCGCTTCGGAATGCTGCTTCGCGTCCGGTCGATCACCTATCTCGCTCAGCGGATCAACGGTTATGAGCTGACGGACCCGGATGAGCGCGATCTGCCGGGGTTCACGGCGGGGGCGCACCTCTCGGTGCGGGTTGCCGATGGGCCGGCGCGAGACTTCTCACTGTGGAACGACCCGGTGGAGCGGACGCGCTATTGCATCGCGGTCCTGCGCGAGCCCGAGGGGCGCGGGTCACGCGAGTGGCATGAAAAAATTCGGGTTGGCGATATCGTCGAAGCGTCGAGGCCGCGTAACCACTTCCCCCTGGCCGCCGAGGCAGAGCGTCATCTGCTGATCGCCGGAGGCATCGGCATTACGCCGATCATGGCGATGATCGCGGAACTGCGCCGCCGGCGCGCTGAGTTCCAGCTGCATTACTGCACGCGCTCGCCCGAGGAGACGGCATTCCTCGACGATCTCTCAATCCTTGCCGCGCAAGGGCGGGTTCAGTTCCATCACGATGGCGGCGACCCGGCAAAAGGCCTCGACATCGCCAGTATCCTCCGCCAATACCTTCACGGCACGCATCTGTATTACTGCGGCCCTCCGGGGATGATGGCCGCCGCCGCGACGGCCAGCCGGCATTGGCCGCCCGGTACTGTTCATTACGAGCATTTTATAGGCCCGGAGGCAGTCCCGCCAATGATGCCGGCGTAGGAGCCAATCCTATCGTGGGACGGGGTCGTCCAGTATCTCGCGCAGTGCCTTCCAGCGCTCGAGCTTTTCTGCAAAGCCGATGCGGGCATGGGCCGGGCTCGTCGACGGCAGTGCCACATAGGCGAGGTCTGCCCTCCGCGGGAAATGCCGGTCATACAGCCGCCGCGCCCCGCTGCCGTTGAAGGCGACGGCGCGGATCAGCGGATGCCCATCGAGCAGATGAGCGATCTGGTTTGGCCGTTCCCCACGGATCGACGCGTCGGCGCTGGCCTCGCGCTCTCCTACCTCGCAAACGTCCCACAACGCGATCCCACGAGAGGCAACAAAGGCCAAACGATCCGCATAGTTAAATGCCGGTGATTCACCAAACATCGCAAAGACGATCGGCCAGAAAAGATTGCGCGGGTGGGCGTAATATTCGATCCGGCGCAACGATTCTTCGCCCGGTAGGGTACCGAGCACGAGGACGCGCGCCCGGTTGTCGACGATGGGCGCGAAGCTGCGTTTTATCGGCGCGGCGGCAAGCCGGCTGCTATTGGGCGCGGCTCTCACTCGGTGAAACGGCCAAGTCGTACCGCCGTCTGACCTTTGACGAGACGCCGTGACGGCATGATCAAAACGCAATCATCATAGGGCGTGCGGATCTCGCGGCCGTTGTCGCGCCCGATCAGGGTGCCCTTGGCGGACAGCACCTCCAATCCGCGAAAATCCTCGACGAACTCAAAGCTGTCGCCGGTAATCGTCACAGCCTCGGTGACTTGGATTACGCGTTGCCGGGGATGAGCCTCGAAATCTGGACCGGCCAGAGGCTCGGCATCATCACGCGTCAAGATGCCAACGGCGATCAGAAAGCGCAGCATGACATCGGTGGCGACTTCGGCGGCGCGCCGTTCCCAGTGCTGTCCGCTTTCGATCAAGAGCGCGGTTTTTGCCGAGGCCGGGTTGCCAAACGCGCCATAATCGCGCATCCGCGGTCCTGCTGCATGGCCGGCGTCGCACATGATCAGTTCGGGGATCCCGACTCGCCGCGCCAGGGCAACCGATCTGTCGAGTGTACCGGCCAGCATCAGCGGTGCGGTCGCATACTGCATCGAGTGAATGTCGAGCAGGAAATCGGCCACGTCGACGATCGGGCGCAAGGCACGGGCGCGGGCGAGCTCGGTCGACCGGCGGGGGCCGTCGAGGGTGTCCGGAGCCCATAGCCGATTAAAATCCTCGTCGATATAGCGCGAAGCGACAGGCATCCGGGTGTCGAAATTGCGGTAGGCGGCGACGTTGTCGAAGGCCAGGGTCAGCTTGCCCCGCCTCGGCCGCAACCCGGCGCGGAACAGACGGTCGAGTGCAATCGCGCCGCAGATCTCGTTGCCGTGTGTCAACGCCGTGACGAGGACATGCGGTCCCGCGATATCGCCCTCGAAGCTTGTGACGTAATCGATCCCGGTGTTGCCTGCTCGGTAGGGTTCAATGTCCGGCGGGGTCAGCTCGACGGCATAGTTCGGCTCAGGCACGCAGAACTCCCTATCCTCAAATGGCTAGAAATAGTCATCTTGCACCCGATCATGGGAATCGTCACGACGACATCGGGCCGCGGACGCCCCCTCGCCGCTTGCTCGGACCCTGAACCGTCCGTAGATTTCGCGGCAATATGCATGCTCCATTCCCGAATGAGGAGCTTGATAAGGATGAGCTTCGAGATCCCCGGTGTGCTGTGGCGGCGCGACCCGCAGGCGACGGAAGTGCCCTTGGTCTTCGACTCGCCTCATAGCGGATCGCATTATCCCGAGGATTTTCGCTTTTGCTGCCCGCTGAACTTACTGCGAACGGCGGAGGATGCTTATGTCGACGAGCTCTACGCGGCGGCGCCGGAATTTGGCGCGACACTGATCGCCGCGATATTCCCGCGCAGCTATCTCGACCCCAACCGCGCGGCCGACGATCTCGACAACGCCTTGATCGACGGCCCCTGGCCCTGGCCCCTCTCGCCCTCGCACAGGACACGCGCAGGTCTCGGCGTCGTGCGCCGTGTGGCCCGCCCGGGGATTCCGATCTACGACCGCAAGCTCACGGTGGACGAGATCCTGTCCCGGGTCGACCGGTACCACACCGCTTACCACCGCGTGCTCGATGAGACGTGCGAGCGCACCCACCGCAAATTCGGCGTGGTTTGGCATGTCAACTGCCATTCGATGCCGTCCCAGCGCAGCGGCAAGAAAGGCGGTCACTGCGCCGATTTTGTCCTCGGCGATCGCGATGGGAAGAGCTGCGCTTCCGAATTCACCGAATTTGTCGCGCAGGCGTTGCGTGGTCGCGGCTACACCGTTCGCGTCAACGAGGTCTATAAGGGGGTCGAGATCGTCAAGCGACAGGGCCGCCCGGCGGCGCAGCGGCACAGCCTGCAGATCGAGGTCGACCGCGCGCTCTATATGGACCAGAAGACGCTTGAGAAGTCTCCCGGTTTTGCCAGTTTGCAGGCCGACATCACGCAACTGATCGGCGAGCTCAGGGAGTTCGTCGGTGGAGCGGTCGATCGAAGCATCCGCGCAGCGGCGGATGATTAGGACCTCCGGAATGCAATTTCAGGTTAGGCCTTTGCACCCGGCCTTTTGCGCGGAAATCTCCGGCATGGATATTGGCCGCCCGCTCGATGCAGTCACGGCGCGCGCAATATCGGACGCCGTCGATCGCTATGCGGTGCTTGTACTGCCCGATCAAGATCTCGATGACGAGCGGCAGCTTGCCTTTGCCGGGAACTTTGGGGAGATCGAGGCGCCGCGCAGCGCCCGCCCCGGAACAAAGCGGCGGCTGCGGCCCGAGATTTCGGACATCTCGAACCTCGACGAGAACCATCGCCTGCGCATGGCCGACGACCCGCGCCGTTTCGACCAGCTCGGCAACCGTCTGTGGCATACGGATGGCTCGTTCCGCCGAATTCCCGCGGCCCTGTCGATGCTTTATGCGCACCGAGTGACGACGAGCGGCGGCGAAACCGAATTTGCCGATCTGCGGACGGCGTGGGACGCTCTTCCTGACAAGACCAAAACCGAAGTCGAGGGCCTCGTCGCGATACATGACATTGCTTATTCGCGCAGTCAGATCGGGTTTACCGAGCTGCTCTTTGGCGAACGCGACGTGCTGCCGCCGGTGCCGCAGCGGCTGGTGCGGGTGCATTCGGGTTCCCGTCGCAAGACGCTCTACCTCGCCGCACATGCGTCTCATATAGTCGGCCGGCCCATCCCCGAGGGCCGGCTGCTGCTGCGAGACCTGATCGAGTTTGCGACGCAGCGCGAATTCGTATACCGGCACGTCTGGAGAAAGGGCGATTTGGTGATCTGGGACAATCGCTGCACGATGCATCGCGGTCGCCCATTCGACGAGAACGAAACCCGGGATTTGCGCCGCGCCACAACACGAGATGCAGCTTCGACGCTCGACCAAGTGGGGTGAGGGAGCGGTCAGCGATTTTTCGGCTCAACCCGATCACGGGAGGCGTGATGGCAAAAATACCGACAGTGCTGCAGTCGCATATCAACAGTGCTTTTCCGGCGAATGTGTGCCTTGTCGGCAGCGTGCTGCCCAATGGCTTCGCTCAGGTGAGTCCGCGCGGGAGCACAATGGTCTTCGACGACACTCATATCGGGCTGTGGGAGCGCGGCAAAGGCTCGACCACCGGAAGTCTTGCGGACGGCACGCCGCTCACGGTGTTCTTTCGCAAGCCGCAGTTGCGCGAAGAGGGTGTCTTGCCGAAGGGCGGTATCGCCCGGTTCTATGGCCGCGCCCGGATTTACAAATCGGGTCCGATCTATGAAGAGGTGTGGCGCCGCCTGGTCCAGCCGGAGAAGGATCGCGACCCGCAGAAGGGCGGTTTTGCGGTTTTAATCGAGGTGGAACGGGCGGAAGATTTAGACGGGCAGCCGCTTATGCTCGATTAAGGGCCGATCTACTTTCCAAAGATAAGCCACCGTGCCGTTCGCGGGAGCGCGGCTGCGACCCGCACCGGCGCACAGGGCAGGCGGGAAGCCGTCGCCGGACCGCCATCCTCTCCTTGCACTCTCGGGCTTTCTGATTGGAGCGTTCCCGGGGACCTTGCATCGGCCCGCACGCTCGGCCGTGGCTGGCGCGCGCGGCCGAGCGACGTCTTCTGATGGACCGGCTCGATCCGGAAACCTCGAACACAGCCAACGTAATTGCCGTATCGCAGACAACGCGGCCGATTCTCTCTAAGCGGCCATCTCGAGTATCGGCTGCACCGCCAGATTCTGCGGCGCAATCGCCAGTATTTGATACCCCGCTGCCGCGTCGGTTAAGTAACCGCAGGTGGGGGACACACAATGCAAAATACGTTGGCTATTGCTTTTCTTGCAGGAGCGCTTACTCTCGCGGGCGTTCCCGCCTCTGGTCTGGAACTGCCGGATTACGGGTCGAAAAACTTCAGCCCTTCCGGCGATACGCCAGCCTATTTCACAAACGAAGCCGCTCCTGTTGCTGCTCGGACAGCGGACACGACCGCAAACGACTGGTCCGCCGTCGACGCCGAGGCTCCGGAACCGTCGCTGGCGGCCTCCTCAACGCCGTCGCGCGGCCATCCGGGGCGACACGGGCGGCAGGCCTCAAGCCAAAGATCCGCGAAGCACGTCGTCGGCAAGCCTCGCAGCGCCTATCATTCTGCACATTTGGCAAGGTCGGGGGGCAACCAGACGGCGGCGACCTCTCCGTCGAGAAAGGCGAACAGGGAGCTGAGTGGGGCGGCGAACGACAAAGGCTCGGCCAGGACCGGCTCGGTCAACGCCGCCAAAACGACAACCGCGAAACAAGGCAAATCGGCCGCGCGGCACGTCAGGGCGGAGGCCGGCAGCCCAACTGCTGGCTTCGGCGCTCCACCCCTGTAGGCAGCCCCACTCCTCGGCGCCCGCGCGCGTCCGGCGTCCGCACCTGCGCGTTGGACAGGGCGCACCGCGCCGCCATATAAGCGGCGCCATGGGCAAGATCCCATTCTTCAAAATGCACGGGCTCGGCAACGATTTTGTCGTGCTCGATTTTCGCCGCGACTTCATCCCGATAAACGCCAAGGCCGCGTCGGTTCTTGCCGATCGGCGCACCGGCATCGGCTGCGATCAGCTGATCGTCTTGGAGCCGCCCCGCGATCACGCAGCCCAGGTCCTGATGCGGATTCGCAACGTCGACGGCAGTGAGGCGGAGGCCTGCGGCAATGCGACTCGCTGCATTGCCGATCTGATCTACCGTGAGACTGGCGATCCGCGAATCCGTATCGAGACCGTGGCCGGGCTGCTGGAAGCCGAGGCATTGGCCGACGGGCGCGTCGCGGTCGATATGGGACCGGTGCGGATCGGTTGGCGCGAGATCCCGCTGGCCCGGGCGGCGGATACCGAACGCGTCGACTTGTCGGTCGGCCCGCTCTCCGGCCCAGTATGCACCAACCTCGGCAACCCGCATGCGACATTCTTCGTCGACGACATCGAAACGATCGACCTCGCGGCTCTGGGCCCGGCCCTCGAGCATCACCCACTGTTTCCGGAGCGTGCCAATATCGGTGTCGCCGTTGTCGTGGATCGCAATCATATTCGGCTGCGCGTTTGGGAGCGCGGCGCCGGCATCACCCCGGCGTGCGGCAGCGGCGCCTGCGCGGCGGTGGTCGCGGCTCATCGAAGGGGCCTCGCTGACAGATGCGCCTCGGTCGAGCTCGACGGCGGCGCGCTCGACATCGCTTGGCGCGTGGACAATCACATAGTCATGACGGGACCCGCGGCCCTGAGCTTCGAGGGGGTGTTCGACCCGGATCTGCTCGCGGCAGGCTGAGCAACATGCCGGACAACGAGGTCATCACCTTCGGCTGCCGCCTCAATATCTTCGAATCCGAGGTCATCCGCCGCGCGGCTGAAGGCGCCGGCCTCACCGGCGCGGTCATAATCAACACCTGTGCCGTTACGGCGGAGGCTGAGCGGCAAGCCCGCCAGGCCATCCGGCGCGCCCGCCGCCGCCGCCCGGAAGCGAGGATCATCGTGACCGGCTGCGCTGCGGCAATCGCACCCGAGCGTTACGCCGGACTGCCCGAGGTCGATGCGGTGCTCGACAACGAGGCTAAGCTGCGCCCGCTCAGCTATATCCCGGGCGCGGCCGGAACGGCCGAATTGGCCGAAACCGCCGCTCACCTCGTCGACGGCTTCGAGGGCAAGAGCCGCGCCTTCTTGCAGGTCCAGCAGGGCTGCGATCACCGCTGCACCTTCTGCGTGATCCCCTATGCTCGCGGCGCCAGCCGATCGGTCCCGATGGGCCTCATTGCCCAGCAGGCGCGCCGCCTGGTTATCGCCGGCTATCGCGAAATCGTGCTGACCGGGGTTGACCTCACCGCCTACGGGACAGATCTGCCGGGCGCGCCGAGTCTCGGACAGATGATCCGGCGGTTGCTCGGCGCCGTTCCGGAGTTGGCGCGCTTGCGTCTTTCCTCGCTCGACCCGGCCGAGATCGACCCGGAATTGTGGCGTCTCATCGCGGAGGAAGCGCGGCTCATGCCGCATCTCCATTTGTCGCTGCAAGCGGGCGACGATCTGATCTTGAAGCGGATGAAGCGGCGTCACTCGCGAGAGGGAGCGATCGCGGCGGCACGGCGCGCCAGAGCAGCGCGTCCGGAGGTGGCGCTTGGCGCCGATCTGATCGCCGGCTTCCCGACCGAAAGCGAGGACATGTTCTGCCGCAGCCTCGACCTGATCGCCGAGTGCGGCCTTGCCTTCGTCCATGTGTTCCCTTACAGCGCGCGGCCGGGCACGCCCGCGGCCCGCATGCCGCAGCTGCCGGACGCGCTGGTCAGGGAGCGGGCGGGGAGGCTGCGGGCGGCCGGCGAAGCTGCTCTCGCCGTTGAGCTTGCGTCACGCATCGGCAGCGAAACGGACGTGCTTATCGAGCGCCCCGGCCTCGGACGCGCCGCCTTCTATGCTACCGTGCGCTCTGCGACGCAAGACCCCGAGGGCTCGGTCCGGCGCATGCGGCTTGTCGATCGCAGCGGGCGCAACCTGATCGGAGTGCCGATACAATGAGGTTTTGGCGACGCTCGACGTCCGAACCAATTCCCGGACCCGACCCCGGGGCCGAGGCCCTGAGGGAAGACACGATAGATCGGCAGCCGGAAGACGGGCAGTCGGCCGAGCTATCGAAACCGGCGCCGATGAGCGGACTCTGGGGCGGCAGCCCCAGGGAGCCTCCCGAGGAAGCCGTCGATGGGCCGCAAGCCGCGGCGGCGCCCGAGAGCGCCGAAGGCGTCGAGCGCCGGGGCTGGCTCGGCCGGCTCCGCGCGGGGATGGCGCGCAGCTC